>JBIKKG010000049.1:0-17980 GCA_044360485.1 Burkholderiaceae bacterium
CACCATATCCTGCCGCGGCTGCGCCCGCAGGTGCAGACCGCTGCGGACGTGACGCGACGCGCTGGCGGGCACGATGCCTGCGGGCGCCCCGACGCCGAACCGGCACTCGGTGGCCACGCCCGCGCAGAAGCGATGCGTACGCCTGCTGTGGCAGGCGCGGTCGGTGTCCCCACTAGCGGCTCGTCCAGTGGTGCGCTTGGCAGCGCTTCTCAGTCCTCTGCAGGCCAGATGGGCTGGAGCGGTCAGGCAGTCGCGCAGTTCCATGAGGCGATGGCCCAGGCTCAGGCAGGTCGCGCTGCCGGGCGTCGCCAGATGGCGCAGTTGCTCTCGAACCCCGCAATGTTCGAGACCGATGAGGGGCCACTTGCACCGGTGGGTCCACCGTTGGTGGCCGCACTCACCGATCTGCAGCGCGATCACCACAGCGGGCAGCTGCCGCTGACCGGCCCTGATATTGCCCGCCATGTCCGCGCACAGGGCACCCCGCTTGACCAGGTGACAGCCGAGATCGTCTCACTGGTCTTTGACTACATCTATTCCGATCGCAGGCTGCCCGACCCGATCAAGCAGCAGCTGTTGCGTCTGCAGGTGGTGGCGGTCAAGGCTGCGTTGCTGGATCGCGGATTTTTCGCGCGTCGCCAACATCCCTTGCGCCGTCTGATCGATTGCATTTCCGAATGGGGGGTGGATCCCGACCAGGATCTGGCGCCAGGCGGTGCGCTGGTGGAAGGCATCGCTGCGATCGTCGATCAGGTGACGGCGACCTTCGTGACCGACCTCGCGGTGTTCGAACAAGGCATCGCCGAGGTCATGGCCCTGGGTCAGCAGCAGGCCGAGCTGCGTGCCCAGCGCCTGGCGCGTGCCGAGCGTGAGGCGGCACTCCGAGAGGCGAAGTCCCTGGCGCAGGACGAGGCGCGGGTCGAGCTTGAACGACGTCTCGATCAGGAAGTGCCCGCCTTCGTGAAGGACTTTTTGTTCAACAGCTGGGCCGATGTGCTCGCGAGGGCGCGATGCGCACCGGACGCAGCGGCGGGCGCACAGGCGTGGTCTGTCGGCCTGCGCGCCGCGGAGTACCTGATCTGGAGCGTGTTGCCCAAGCAGAGCGACGAGATTGCGCGGCTGGCAGCCGTGCTCCCAGGACTGATGCGCGGACTGAACCGAGGCCTCGATCTGCTGGAGCTGCCTGCCGATGCACGCAGCAGTTTTTTCGATGCGCTGCTACGCACCCATACCCGTGAACTCGAGGCAGCCAAGAAGCGCAGTGGCGCTGGAGCAGCACTGCGCGCCACGGCCGTGCGACTGCAGGCCGATGGCACGGTCGGATTTGCCCCCGATGCTGTGCAGACTGTGCGCTTGCCTGCACAGGCCAACGCATCGGCTGCATGGCCCGCGTCGGGCCAGGCGTTGGTCCGTGGCCAGCGTCTGGATCTGCACGACGGCACTGTGCGTCGGACGTTCAAGCTCGCCTGGATCAGTCCGGCACGCAAGCTGTTTATCCTGAGTCGCCATCCGGATGAGACGCTGACCTTCGATGCGTCACGCATGGCCGAGATGCTGCAGGCCGGTACGCTGTCCATGTCGGTTGAGCCGATCTCGGTGGAGCGGGCCATCCGCCGTGCGGCCAGCGACGAGACGCTTGATACGCTCACCGGCGAGCCCACCCGTACGGCGCTCCAGGCGGCCTGATCCGCCGCCGGCTGTCGCCACCACGCAGGTCTCAACGATCGACATGATGCCGATCGGGTAGCATCGGCGCATGCATGCTGCGCTGCGATCCTTGATTCGCCTGGTCTGTCTGCTGATGCTGAGCCTGTCGGTTCAGGGTCTGCAGGCGCGCGAGCCGGCCCCGCCCGTTTCACGTGATGAGCCCGCCGCCGGGACTGACGTGGCGCTTGCCGAATTGCCTGCTGAAGCCCGGCGCGTGCTCGAGCTCATCCGCGCGGGGGGGCCGTTTCGATACGACAAGGACGGCACGGTCTTTGCCAATCGCGAGCGCATCTTGCCGCGTCAGCCGCGCGGCTACTACACCGAATACACCGTGCGCACGCCCGGGCAACGCAACCGCGGGGCACGACGCATCGTGGCCGGCGGTGACCCGGTCGCCACGCGCGAGTTCTGGTACACCGACGACCATTACCAGTCGTTTCGTCGCATCCGGGAGTGAGCCGATGAGCCCCGCCAAACCCCCTGCGCAGGCCGTGTCACCCCTGGGCCGGCGCACTGTGAAGACCCTCAAGGCGCGTGCGGGCAAAGAGGGGCTGCGCTGGTTGCATGCGGATTGCACCGCTGCCCGCAGCAAGCGCGACGTGATGGTGACGCTTGCCAAAGCGTTCGAATTGCCGGCGCATTTCGGCGGCAACCTCGATGCGCTTTACGACTGCCTCACGGATCTGGCGCCGCTTCCGGGCCATGAGCAGGCGGGTTTCCTGTGCGTCCTGGAGCGCCTGCCCACCGGCAGCGGTTTCGGGGCCTCGCAGATCGAGAGTCTGCTGGAGGTCTTCTCCGATGCCGCCGAACATTTTCGGGAACGCGGCATCGGATTCCAGGCCTTTTATTCCCTTAGCGGCGAATCCCCAGCGCTTCCATGATCGCGTTCAGATCGCCCACACCGCCCTGAGGGACCTGTCCCTTCGGGGTGAGTTTGTCGATCAGTTCGGGCAGGCCCACTGCCATCCCGTTGGCGGCCTCGCGCGGTTGCACGCCGGCTTGCCGGGCCGCCTCGCTCACGCGGTCAATGCCCAGCGCGCGCTCGATGTCCTCGGCGCTGATCGGCTTATTGGGGCCGGTGCCTACCCAGGAATCCGCCCGGTCGCCCAGGCCGTTGCGCCGGAACGCATCCAGGATCTCGCCCAGACCGCCCATGGGGTGTCCGCCTGCAGGGCCCGCACCGGGGGCACCCGCCTGACCCATCCGGTTCAGCAGATCGCCCAGCCCGCCCGGTCCGCCCGGCCCGGCTGCGGGGCCGGGGCCGGCCTGTCCGCCCATCCGATTGAGCAGGTCGCCCAAACCGCCGGGGCCTGCACCGCCACGCATGCCGGCGCCGCCCTGATTGGCCAGCATCGACAGGAGGATCTGCAGGAGGGGATTGGCGGCGCGGGCGTTTTGTTGACCGCCCATCGCGCTGCTCAGGGAACCCAGAAGTACGTCGATCAGTGCCATGCTTGTCGCTTCAGAAGAGATGGAAAGCGCTCAGCCTACCGCAGCCCGGTGAAATCCCCGAAACGGGTCTGCACGGCGGCCAGTGCTGCCAGTCCGGCCGTTTCGGTGCGCAGCACGCGGGGCCCGAGTTGCAGTGGCTCCCAGCCGGCTGCCAGCGCGCGCGCGGTCTCCTCCTCGGCCAGCCCGCCTTCCGGCCCCACCAGCAGCCATACTATTTTCGGCGTCGGCCCCACGGAAGGCGCTTCGCCGGTCGAGCTGGGCGACAACAGCCACCGGCGCGCGACCGGATCGGCTCCGCCCTGCGGCGAGGAGGTCTGCAACCAGCGCTCCAGATCGATGATCGGATGGATCTCGGGCACTGTGTCTCGCCCGCATTGCATGCAGGCAGCGATGGCAATGCGCTGCCAATGCGCCAGGCGCTTGGTGGCCCGTGCTGTGTCCAGCCGCAAGACCGAGCGGCGTGCCTGCAGGGGCTGAACGCTGCGCACACCCATCTCGACGGCTTTTTCCACCACCCAGTCCATTTTGTCCCCGCCCGGCAGGCACTGGGCTAAATGCAGATCCAGGGGCGATTCGGTGCGGGCATTGATCGGATCGCCGAGTTGCACCGCAGCGCCGTTCGCGCGTGCTTCGAGCAGTGTGGCGGGCCAGCGCAGTCCGCTGCCGTTGAACAGTTCCAGCGCCGCGCCCGCGGTCAGACGCAACACACGCACGGCATGGTGGCTGGCGTGCTCATCGAGCTGCACGCTGGCGCCTGCGTGCAGCGGGCCGGGATGAAAGAGGCGTGTCGGAGCGCGTTCGGACATGGCGCAGCAGTGTAATCGCGTACGCACATCGCACCCGTGATTGCACCCGTGATTGCGCCAGATCACCCCCTTGGCGCGGCGGCCAGAGGGCATTTCGCACGGATCGGGCACTTTGCCTTTGTTAGAATGATCGGCTCGGCCTTCGTGTCCAGGCGCGTCCCAGACCATGCACAGTTCCGCTCGTGACGCCTTCGCATCGCCGCGCCCACACGGCGCGCAGCAGGCATCTGAGCCCCCGTCCTGGAGCCGCTCTGCGTCCCCCTGGATACCCGGTGAAGCGCAACGCATGGCTGCCGCCGTTCGGGTGCTCGCCATGGACGCCGTCGAGCGCGCGGGCTCAGGCCACCCCGGTATGCCTCTGGGCATGGCCGACATCGCGGTGGCGCTCTGGAGTCGACACCTCAAACACAACCCGTCGCAGCCCGGATGGTTCGACCGCGATCGCTTCGTGCTCTCCAACGGGCATGGCTCAATGCTGCTGTATGCACTACTGCATCTCACCGGCTATGACCTGCCGATCGAGGCACTGCGCCAATTCAGGCGATTGCATTCGGCCACACCCGGGCATCCGGAAGTGGGCGTCACCCCGGGCGTCGACACCACGACCGGGCCGCTCGGGCAGGGGCTCGCCAATGCCGTGGGGATGGCCCTCTCCGAGCGGCTGCTGGCTGCGGAATTCAACCGCGACGGTTTTCCGATCGTCGATCACTTCACCTGGGTGTTTGCCGGCGACGGCTGCCTGATGGAAGGCATCTCGCATGAAGCCTGTTCGTTGGCTGGCGTCTGGGGGCTCTCCAGGCTGGTGGTGCTTTACGACGACAACGGCATTTCCATCGACGGTCCTGTAGGTCAGTGGTTCGGTGACGATACCGTGCGCCGCTTCGAGGCCTACGGCTGGAACGTGATCGCCGACATCGACGGGCACGATGTGCACGCTTTGGACAGCGCGATCGCGCTGGCGCGCCAATGGGGGATGGAAGGTCGCGAATGGTCTGAGGGCCGGCGGTTTGCGCCCACGCTCATTCAGTGTCGCACCGTGATCGGTCGCAGTGCCCCGACCCGCGCCGGTACGGCGCGCAGTCATGGCGAGCCCCTGGGGGCCGAGGAAATTGCTGGTGCACGCCGCGCGCTGGGCTGGTCCCATGAACCGTTTCACATCCCCCCCGACCTGTACGCCGTCTGGGATGCCACTGGCACAGGCGCTCAACAGCAGGCGGCGTGGGACGACCTGTTTCGGGCCTACGCCGAGCGCTATCCGCATGAGGCCAGCGAGTTCGAGCGCCGCATGCGCGGCGTCCTGCCCGCCACCTGGGAGTTCAATCTGCAGGCCGCCGTGAAGGCTGCAGCGGCGCACCACGACCCGATCGCCACGCGCAAGGCCTCACTGAATGCCCTGAACCTGCTGGGGCCGGCCCTGCCGGAATTGCTCGGCGGCTCAGCCGACCTGACGGGCTCCAACCTCACCGAGTGGGCAGGGGCGGGCGCTGTACGCAGCCCCATCACAGCGGGCCAAGCCAACGGCCGTCACATCCACTACGGCGTGCGCGAGTTCGGCATGAGCGCGCTCATGAACGGCATGGCGCTGCACGGTGGCTTCATCCCCTACGGCGGCACCTTTCTGACCTTCAGCGACTACAGCCGCAACGCGCTGCGCATGGCCGCACTCATGCGCCAACGTGTGGTGTTCGTCTACACCCACGACTCCATCGGACTGGGCGAAGACGGCCCGACCCACCAGGCAGTCGAACAGGCCGCCAGCCTGCGCATCATGCCGGGTCTGGATGTCTGGCGTCCGGCCGATCCGGTGGAAACCGCGCTGGCCTGGGGCCTGTCCATCGAGCGCGACGACGGGCCGAGTGCCTTGTTGTTGTCGCGCCAGGCCCTGCCCTGCGTGTCGCGCACACCTGCTCAGACCGATGCGATCCGCCGCGGCGCCTATGTGCTGCACGACCCGCCGAGGGCGCGCTGCGCGCTGTTGGCCACCGGGTCGGAGTTGGGGCTGGCCCTGGCGGCCCGGGACCTGCTGGCAGCCGACGGCATTGCCGTGCGGGTCGTGTCGATGCCGTGCACCAACGTTTTTGATCGCCAGTCCACCGACTACAAGCGAAGCGTGCTGCCCGACCGACTGCCCCGTGTGGCAGTCGAGGCGGGCGTGACCGACTTCTGGTGGAAGTATCGCTGCGACGCTGTCGTGGGCCTCGACCGCTATGGCGAGTCGGCCCCTGCAGGCGCTCTCTTTGCCTACTTCGGATTCACCCCAGAGAACGTCGCCGATACCGTGCGCGCCGTGCTCTCCCGTCTTTCAACCTAGGAGCCCACCATGACCTTGCGCGTTGCCATCAACGGATACGGCCGAATCGGCCGCAACATTCTTCGTGCCCATTACGAAGGCGGCAAAAAGCACGACATCCAGATCGTGGCCATCAACGATCTGGGCGACCCCAACACCAATGCGCACCTCACGCAGTACGACACGGCGCATGGCAAATTCAGCGGCACGGTCAGCGTCGACGGTGATGCCATGGTCGTCAACGGCGATCGCATCAGAGTGCTGGCCAACCGCGATCCGGCGCAGCTCCCCTGGGGCGAGCTGGGCGTCGATGTGGTCCTCGAGTGCACCGGCTTTTTCACCACCAAGGAAAAGGCCTCGGCCCACCTGAAAGGCGGCGCGAAGAAGGTCATCATTTCGGCGCCCGGCGGCAAGGATGTCGATGCCACCGTGGTCTATGGCGTGAATCATGGCGTGCTCAAGGCTGCGCACACGGTCATTTCCAACGCTTCGTGCACCACCAACTGCCTGGCGCCGCTGGTCAAGCCGCTGCACGACAAGATCGGTCTGGTGTCGGGTCTGATGACCACGGTGCATGCCTTCACCAATGACCAGGTGCTGACCGACGTCTATCACGAGGACCTGCGCCGAGCCCGTGCAGCCGGCCACAACATGATCCCGACCAAGACCGGCGCAGCCGCTGCCGTGGGTCTGGTGCTGCCTGAGCTCGACGGCAAGCTCGACGGCTACGCCATCCGCGTGCCCACCATCAATGTGTCGATCGTCGATCTCTCGTTCATCGCCGCCCGCGACACCACGGTCGATGAAGTCAACGCGATCATGAAAGCGGCCGCCAGCAACATGAAAGGCGTGCTCGCCTACAACGAGGCCCCGCTGGTCTCGAGCGACTTCAACCATGATCCGCACTCGTCCACCTTCGATGCCTCGCTCACCAAGGTGTCGGGTCGTCTGGTGAAAGTGTCGAGCTGGTACGACAACGAGTGGGGATTTTCCAACCGCATGCTCGACACCACGGTCGCGCTGATGGCAGCCAAGTAAGTCAGCCCTGGCTGAGTCCTTGGCCGATTGCGATCGAGGCGGGTCTGACCAACCTCCTGTTGAAGTTGGTCAGACGCTGTCCAGATGATCAATCAGGACTTCGGTCTCGGCAGCCAGACGCTCAACCCAGGGTTGCAGTCCGTCAACTTTTCCGTCCCGGGCCGTTTTTTCAATCCGTGCGGCGATAGTTGAACTGCGGTTGGCCCCGACGGTCAGCAGCGTGCCCTTCAGGGTGTGGGACCAGTGTCTCACCTGGGCAGCATCCTGCTTGGCCAGTGCTTCGCGCAGTGAACTCAGTTGGGCGGATGCCGCGCCGCCGAAATGCGGCGCAATGGCTGCGAGCAGACTGGCGTCCCCGCCCATCGCTTCGATGGCGTTCGATCGCGACTGATCAGGGGTGGGCACTTGCCCGTCGAAGGGCACGCCTGCGTCCGGTTGCTGACCGGATTCGGAAAGAATCGTATCTGACATGGCACAGATCGTACGCGATCTGCGTACGCGCCGGAACCCGCCACGGGCGTAGCCCTTAAAATCCGACACTTCACCAGGCAGGCATCTCATGCAACCCTTCAAGCGACTCTCCGACCTCGACCTCGCTGGCAAGCGGGTGTTCATCCGCGCAGACCTCAATGTCCCGCAGGATGACCAGGGGGCGATCACCGACGACACCCGCATCCGTGCCTCGGTCCCGGCAATCGAGCACTGCCTGAAGGCGGGTGCAGCGGTCATGGTCACCTCGCATCTGGGGCGCCCGACCGAAGGCGTATTCGATGAGGCCGCCTCACTCGCCCCGATCGGAAAGCGTCTGGCTGAGCTGCTCGGCAAGCCGGTGCGCCTGCAGCGCGACTGGGCGGCCAGCGCCGTGCCGGTGGCCGCGGGTGAGGTGGTGCTGCTGGAGAATTGCCGCTTCAACAAGGGCGAAAAGAAAGACGACGAGACGCTTGCGCGCGCCATGGCCAGCCTGTGCGACGTCTATGTGAACGATGCTTTCGGGACTGCGCATCGCGCCGAAGCCACCACCCACGGGATGGCACGTTTTGCCCCGGTATCGTGCGCGGGCCCGCTGCTGGCCGCCGAGCTCGATGCCCTGGGCCGGGCGCTGAGTGCGCCCAAACGCCCGCTGGTGGCCATCGTGGCGGGTTCCAAGGTCTCCACCAAACTCACCATCCTGAAGTCACTGGCGAGCAAAGTCGATCTGCTGATCGTGGGCGGTGGCATTGCCAACACCTTCATGGCAGCCAGTGGTCTGCCCATCGGGAAATCGCTGGCCGAGACCGATCTGCTTGCCGAAGCCCGCGCCATCATCGATCTGATGAAGGGGCGCGGGGCCGAGGTGCCGATTCCCTCGGATGTGGTGGTGGCCAAGGTCTTTTCGGCCACGGCGGCCGCCACCGTCAAGTCAGCGCAGGATGTCGAGGCGGACGACCTGATTCTGGATATCGGTCCGGACACAGCGACACAGCTGGCTGTGCTGCTCAAGGCTGCCGGCACCATCGTCTGGAATGGTCCGGTCGGCGTGTTCGAGTTCGATCAGTTTGCCCACGGCACTGAAACCCTGGCGCGCGCGATTGCCGACTCGCCCGGTTACTCTATCGCGGGCGGAGGCGACACGCTCGCTGCCATCTCAAAGTTCGGCATCACCGATCAGATCGATTACATCTCCACCGGTGGCGGCGCATTCCTCGAGTTTCTGGAAGGTCGCGAACTGCCCGCGGTGGCCGCGCTGCAGGCCCGCGCCTGACCGTCCCGAGGGGGCTTGGCGAGCGCACGCAGCCTGCGTGACCTCACTCTGATCACGACCGTGATCAGAGCACTCTGCAGTACTGGCCTCGGGGCAGGGCACTGCGCAGCGCCCGGTCAAACAGCATGGCGATCGGGCGCACGAAAAAGCGGCCCAGCGTTGTGGCGGTCACCCCGTCGGCATCGATGCGGACCAGCCCCAGCGCCTCAAACTCGCGCAGCCCCGCCAGTTCATCTCGAAACACCTGTTGCGCCGACACCAGGTAATCGCGTTCAACCGCTGCAAACGGGATGGTGCCGTTGCACATCATCGACATGATCACGAAGCGGCGCAGCATGTCTTCGCGGCTCAGTTCGCAACCTCGCTCGATGGGCAGCACGCCTGCCCGCACCGAGGCTTGCCAGGTCTCGAGCATGCGGGCGTTCTGTCCGTAGCTCGGCCCGATGCGCCCGATGGCAGAGACCCCCAGCCCGATCATGTCGCAGTCGGGTTGCGTGGTGTAGCCCATGAAATTGCGATGCAGTACGCCCATGCGTTGGGCGACCGCCAGCGCATCGTCAGGCAGTGCGAAATGATCCAGACCGATGTGCACATACCCGCGCGCACCCAGGCGCTCGATGGCTGATTGCATCATGGCGAGCTTGTCGCCCGCGCTGGGCAGATCGGCCTCATGAATGCGCCGCTGCGGCTTGAATCGCTGAGGCAGATGGGCATAGCCATAGACCGCGATGCGATCGGGGCGCAGTTCGGCCACCGTGTCCAGCGTTTGCGCGAAGCGCTCTGGTGTCTGGTGAGGCAGGCCGTGAATCAGATCGACATTCACGGACTCAAAGGCTAATGCGCGGGCCGCGCGCGTGAGCTCAAAGACCTGCTGCGTCGACTGCACCCGATGTACGGCCTGCTGCACGGTCGGGTCAAAGTCCTGCACACCAAAGCTCAGCCGATTGAAGCCCAATGCGCGCAGCCGGTGCAGATCGGCCGAGTCGACCGAGCGCGGATCCACCTCGATCGAACGCTCGGCCTGGGGGGTGAAGCGCACGGCGCGCTCAATCCCCTGCATCAGACGTTCGAGCGCTTGCGGCATCAGGAAGGTGGGTGTGCCGCCACCCCAATGCATCTGGCTGACAGGCTGCCCGGTCCCGATCCGATCGGTATAGAGCGCCAACTCGCGCAGCAGATCGTCCACATAGACATCACCGCGGCTGCGGTCGCGCGTGCCGATCTGATTGCACGCGCAGTACCAGCAGACCGACTGGCAGAACGGAATATGCACGTACAGCGACAGCGGTGTGGGCACCGGACTCTGTGCCCGATGATCCAGCCATCGGCCGTATTCGGGCGCACCGAAGGCTTCCACGAAGCGATCGGCCGTGGGGTAGGAGGTGTAGCGCGGACCGGCCACATCGAATCGCTCGATGAGTGCAGGATCAGGCGCTGTGTGGTGGGGTGCCCGTGCCGACGCATCCGAAGAGGCGGAGGAAGCGGAGGAGGCGGATGGCAACACGGGCATGCGGTCCACTGTGCATCCGATCAGGCGCCGTGTCCTTGACCAGGATCAAGTCGGCCAAGCTGGACTAGAATCGCGACGGCAAAGGAGTGTTGCAATGTCGTTGCAGTCAGGAAACCATTCTTCAGGTGCCCACGGTCCCTCTGGCGGCGCAGCTCAGCCGGTCTGTTGCGGCACCTGCGGCCTGCGCGATGTCTGTATGGTCGAAGGTCTGAGCGCTGCCGACCTGGAGCGCCTCACCGGGATGGTGAGTTTGCGGCGCCGCGTGAAACGGGGCGAACCGTTGTTTCGTTCGGGCGATCCGTTCGATGCGGTGTACCCGGTGCATTTCGGATTCTTCAAGACCCGGGTCACTGCGGAAGACGGGCGCGAGCAGATCACGGGTTTTCCCATGCCGGGTGATGTGCTGGGGTTCGACGCGATCAGCGCGGGCGCATTCCAGTGCGATGCCATCGCGCTGGAAGATGCCGAAGTGTGCGTGGTGCCGTTTCGTCAGCTCGAAGCCTTGTCGCGCGAATTCGACAGCCTGCAGCGCCAGTTGCACCGCGTGCTCTCGCGCGAGATCGTGCGCGATCAGGGCGTCATGATGCTGCTGGGGACCATGCGTGCCGAGCAACGTGTGGCCACGTTTTTGCTCAGCCTCTCCAGACGTTTTGAGCAGCGCGGATTTTCACCTAACGATTTCAATCTGCGTATGACCCGCGAAGAGATCGGCAACTTCCTGGGTCTGAAGCTCGAGACCGTCAGTCGCACCTTGTCACGCCTTCAGGAAGAAGGGGTGGTGTCAGTGGACGGCAAGCGCTTGCGTATCGAGCAACACGGCCGACTGCACGAGCTCGCAGGCGTAGGCTTGTCCATCGAGTGAGCCGACGCACCGCTTAGCAAAACGGATGCGGCTGGCGCCATGCCAGTGCCACCAGCGCAGCGATGGCCATGGCCGCCAGTGCGCCCCCGGCCACCCGGTGGCCCTGCAGCTCAAGGCGTGTGGCTAAAGTTGCCGAACGTCGCAAGAGCGCCTGCAGCACGGCCCGTGCCGCGCTCAAGTGCACCACGGTGCCAGCGCCAAAGCTCAGCATGACGAGCGCCCCTCGCAGCGGATCGCTCGCCAGCACCGCGATGGCAAGCGCCGAGTAGAGCAGGCCGCAGGGCATGAGCGCCCAGCCCAGTCCGGTCAGCGCAGGGCGCAGGCTGCGCTCGGTGGGCAGGCGCGAACCGGTGTGTTGCCAGACCCGTTGACCCAGCGCATCGATCCAGGCGGGCTGCCGTCCGGTGATCAGCAGGCTGATCCCCAGGATCAGGAGTGCGCCGTTGAGCATGGCCCATATCGGGCGCATGAGCGGCAGGGTCTCAGCGCCCCAGCGCAAGACGGCCGAACTGCTTCCAGCCGCCGCGCCCAGTGCCGCATACCCCAGCAGGCGGGCAGCATGAAACTGCCAGTGCGTTCTCCAGTCAGTGGTGCTGAGCGGGACTGCGGTCGTGCGTGATGGCCACTGAACCGCGCCGGATTGCGCGTGCGGCGCTTCGTGCGTTGCAGCGGTTGCTGGCGACAGGGTCCAGACCCGACGCGTGCCTGGATCGGCGCGTGTCTGACCCAGGCCGTGAATGGCCGAGTGCTGCATGGCACTGCACATCATGACGCAATGCAGTCCGCCCAACAGCCCCAGGACTGCGGCAGTCGACAGCAGTGCCAGCAGACTCATCGTCCTGTCCGTACAGACCGTTCAGCCACGCCGATTGGCGTCCTGGGCTGCGGCGATTTTCGACTGCTTGGCGGCCGCGGGCGTATGCCGTGATGCAGCGCTCGTCTGGTCAATGGGCGGTGTCGGTTGCGCCAGGATCCAGGTGATTACACCTGAAACCGAAGTGACCGCCCAGAAGGCCAGGAAAGCCACCGAGTAGATCGTGACGCGGTCGCTCTCGAATGTCAGACCGAACAGATGGATGTCATGCGGATCGAATCCGGCGAACACCAGGATCTCGAGCACGCAGGCCGCCATGAAAGCCGGCCACACCACGATGATCCATTCACGCACCGATCGCGGCATCGCGTGCTCCTGGTGATTGAGAGGAGGGCAATTCCGGTGACTGAGCTGGCCGTGGTGCCGGCATGGGCGCCTGCATGGGCATCGGCGGCAGGGTCAGGGTCATGCCGGGTCTGAGGCCGATGTGCTGACCCGCCAGACGCCACTGCGGCGTCTCGACCGTGAGGTTCCATTGTCCCGATGCAGGCCAGCGGGCGGATCGCATCGCATGCGGTCCAGAGGGATGTGCTGCCACCGTCGGCGCGCCCGAGCGCTGCTCGTGAGCGGCCTTGTCGTCAGCCTGTGGCATGGTCGGTGTGCGGTAGCTGCCGTCAGGCTGGATGAACAGTTCAAACCGGCGGTCTTCCTGTGCATGCACCGGGTGCGTCAGTTGGACGGTGATCACTTCGGGCAAGGGGCCGCGTCCTTCCAGCCGCACCTGCGGGGTGCGGTCGGTATCGGCCTGCGGTGCCAGAATCACGGCACGGATGCCTGCGGCCCGTGCGGCCTCTTCGCGTTCCAGCACGCGGTTGATGGCCAGGCCACGCCGATAGTGATCGTCGGCCACATCGCTGTCTGCACGCTGCGCGGCAATCCACCAGGTCACCAGGCCAGCCACAATCGTGAGTCCTGGAATACCGACGACGAGCCAGACCAGTGGCTCCTTCCAGGCGGGCCGTGCCACGGTATGGGATGGGGGGGGACTGGACGCGGTTTGCAGTGGCATTGGGGAACCGGTGGTCGAGGGGGTCAGTACGGTCATACAGGCTCCGAATCGAACGAATCAGCGAGGCAGGATGAAGGTCGAGGCTTCGCTGCGGGCATGGGCCGGATCGCCTTCAGGGCGGATCACAAAGCGGATCGGATGCGAACCGGACGTTGCCGCACCGGGTGTGATGCGTACACCGACCGGCACCACGCGATTGGATACGGCAGGCAGATCGAACTCGGTGGCACCGGCCACCCGCAGCCCGTCCATGCCTTCCACGCTGAGCTGCACACGCACCGGGCGTTCGGCAGTGTTGATGAAGTGCACGCGGTAGGTGTTTTCAATGTCACCGGCTTCGACCACGCGTGCGAGCGCATGACGGTCACGCATCACGTCCACCTTGAGCGGATTGCGGGTGGCAAGCGACCCCAGCAGGGCACTGGTCAGGGCGACCAGCATCAGTCCGTAGACCCATACGCGCGGACGCAGCACATGGCGCACGATGTCGCTGCCCTGCAGACCTTCGCTGATGGCCCGCTGCGTGGCATAGCGCACCAGCCCGCGTGGATACTGCATCTTGTCCATGACGGTGTCGCAGACATCGATACAGGCTGCGCAGCCGATGCATTCGTACTGCAGCCCCTGGCGAATATCAATGCCTGTGGGGCACACCTGCACACACAGGCCGCAATCGATGCAACTGCCCAGCCCCAACGCTGCGGCGTCCGCCTTGCGCCCGCGCGTACCGCGCGGCTCACCGCGCTGTTCGTCATACGTGACGATGAGCGTGTCCTTGTCGAACATGGCGCCCTGAAAGCGCGCATAGGGGCACATGTACTTGCAGACCTGTTCACGCATGAAACCCGCATTGCCCCAGGTGGCAAAGCTGTAGAAGAGCCACCAGAAGAGTTGCCAGGGGCCCAGGGTGAAGGCAGTAATGTGTCCGGCGAGCTCGCGAATCGGCGCGAAGTAGCCAATGAAGGTGAAGCCGGTGAAGAGCGCCAATGCGATCCAGGCCGCGTGCTTGAGTGCCTTGAGCCCCAGCTTGCGCGCGCTCCAGGGCGCTGCGTCGAGCTTCATCTGAGCGACCCGATCGCCCTCGATGCGCCGCTCGACCCACATGAAGAGCTCGGTGTAGACGGTCTGCGGGCAGGCATAGCCGCACCACAAACGGCCCGCCACCGCAGTGAAGAAAAACAGCGACAGGGCTGCGATCACCAGCAGGCCCGCCAGATAGATGAAGTCCTGTGGCCACAGGACCCAACCGAACAGATAGAACTTGCGGGCGGTGAGATCAAAGAGCACCGCAGGCCGACCGTTCCAGCTGAGCCACGGCAACCCGTAGAAAATCAGCTGTGTGAAGATCACGGCCAGCCAGCGCAAGCGCGCAAAACGTCCGCTGACCGTGCGCGGATAGATCTTGCCATGCGAGGCATAGAGCGAAAACAGTCCGCCGCTATCGCCTGTGGCCTCGGGCTCAATCGGAATGACGCGCTTGGCCTCGGTCATGCCGGTGTCATCAGCGCGCCGCACGCTTCGCAGGTTCAGACAGTCCCAGCACATAGGCTGCCAGCACATGGATCTGACCCTCGGTGAGCTTGCGCTCCCAGGCCGGCATCTGGTTGTCCTTGCCCTGATTGATCACGGCCACGACCGACTGCAGTCCGCCGCCGTGCAGCCATACCGTGTCGGTCAGGTTCGGCGCGCCCAGGGCCTGATTGCCCTGACCGGACGGACCATGACAGGCCGCACAGACGCCGAATCTCGACTGGCCGAGCGCCGCTTTCACGGCGTCCGTGGCACCACCCGAGAGCGACAGGACATACTGGGCGAGTTGCTCCACCTCGGCCGCACCGCCCACTGCCTGGGCCATCGGAGGCATCAGGCCGTGTCGACCCTTGGCGATCGATTGCACGATCTGCTCGGGGCCGTTGCCATAGAGCGAGTCGTTGTCGGTCAGGTTTGGAAAGCCCCTGGCACCCCGCCCGTCCGAACCATGACATTGCGCGCAGTTGTTCAGGAACAGCCGCTCTCCAATGGCGCGTGCCTGGGGGTCGATCACGAGCGCGGCGACGGGCTTGGCCTGAAAGGCCGCATAGACCGGTGCGATCTGGTCGGTGAGGGCACGTGCTTCGGCCTCGTGCTGGCCGGCGGTGCTCCAGCCCAGGCTGCCGGCGCGATCGCCCAGGCCCGGGTACAGCCACAGATAGATCAGCCCGAAGACGATGGTGATCACAAACAGTCCCACCCACCAGCGCGGCAACGGATTGTTGGCTTCGCGCAGGTCGCCGTCCCAGACATGACCGGTGGTGTTGTCGGCTGTGGTGGGCGGTTTGCGGCTGTTGGCGATCAGCAGGAACAGACAGAAGGCAATCGCCGCCAGGGTGGCGATCATGACGTAAGGCGACCAGAAGCCGCTGACGAAATCGGACATGGCGGGGCTCCTTAGTCCTCGAACGGCAGGCGCGCGTCCTGCTCAAAGCGCGTCTTGTTGCGTGGTGCATAGGCCCACAGGGCAATGCCGACGAAGCAGGCCAGCGAAATGGCGGTGATCAGACCACGCAGCAGGTTGACGTCCATCGTGCGCTCTCCTTATTTGATGACGGTGCCCAGACCCTGCAGGTAGGCGATCAGCGCCTCCATTTCGGTCTTGCCCTTGACGGCCTGCGCCGCCTGTTCAATGTCTTCGGCGCTGTACGGCACGCCCAGCCTGGAGAGCGCACGCATGTTGGCCTGGATGGTGGAGCCGCTGACCTGAGCCTTGGCCAGCCAGGGGTAGCCCGGCATGTTCGATTCAGGGACCAGGTCACGCGGGTTGATCAAGTGCACACGGTGCCACTCGTCGTTGTAACGCCCACCGACGCGCGCAAGATCCGGGCCTGTGCGCTTGCTGCCCCACTGGAAGGGGTGATCCCACACAAACTCGCCCGCCACCGAATAGGGGCCGTAGCGCAGTGTTTCAGCGCGCATCGGTCGGATCATCTGTGAGTGGCAGTTGTAACAACCTTCGCGGAGGTAGATGTCGCGCCCGGCCAGTTGCAGGGCGTTGTAGGGCTTGAGCCCCTGGACCGGCTCGGTCGTGGATTTCTGGAAGTACAGCGGCACGATCTCCACCAGCCCGCCCACCGCTACGGTGAGCAGGGTGAGCACGATCAGCAGCAGGACATTGGTTTCGATCTTTTCGTGACTGAAGGCCATGGTCGTCTCCGCGTGGCGTCAGGCGTGAGCGGGTGCAGCGAGCACCGGCGCATCGAAGGGTTTGGAGCCGAGTACGGTCATGGCCACATTCCAGGCCATGATCAGCATGCCGCCCAGGTACAGCACGCCGCCCAGCAGGCGCACGTAGTAGTACGGGTAGCTGGCTTTGACTGACTCGACGAAGGAGTAGGTGAGGGTGCCGTCCGGCTCCACCGCACGCCACATCAGGCCCTGGGTCACGCCGCTGATCCACATGGACACCGCATAGAGCACGATGCCGATCGTCGCCACCCAGAAGTGGATTTCGATGGCCCGGATGCTGTGCATCTTCTCGCGACCGAACAGGCGCGGAATCAGGTAATACAGGCTACCCATCGAGACCAGGCCCACCCAGCCCAGTGCGCCCGAGTGCACATGGCCGATGGTCCAGTCGGTGTAGTGCGACAGTGCGTTGACCGTCTTGATCGACATCATCGGACCTTCGAAGGTCGACATGCCGTAGAACGAGAGCGAGACGATCAGAAAGCGCAGGATCGGGTCATCGCGCAGTTTGTGCCACGCACCTGAGAGGGTCATGATCCCGTTGATCATGCCGCCCCAGGAGGGCGCCAGGAGAATGAGCGAGAACACCATGCCGATTGACTGCGCCCAGTCGGGCAGCGCGGTGTAGTGCAGGTGGTGCGGGCCCGCCCACATGTAGGTGAAGATCAGCGCCCAGAAATGCACGATCGACAGCCGGTACGAATACACCGGGCGACCGATCTGCTTGGGCACGTAGTAATACATCATGCCCAGGAAGCCTGCGGTCAGGAAAAAACCCACCGCGTTATGGCCGTACCACCACTGGATCATGGCGTCCTGCACGCCCGCATAAGCCGAGTACGACTTCATGAAGCCTGCGGGAATGGCGGCGCTGTTCACAACGTGCAACAGCGCCACCGTCAGGATGAATGCGCCGTAGAACCAGTTGGCCACATAGATGTGCCGCACCTTGCGGGTGGCCAGCGTGCCAAAGAACACAATCGCGTAGGACACCCACACCAGGGTGATCAGGATGTCGATCGGCCATTCGAGCTCTGCATACTCCTTGCCCGAGGTGTAGCCCAGCGGCAGCGAGACCGCGGCCGACACGATCACCAGTTGCCATCCCCAGAAGGTGAAGGCGGCTAAGGGGCCGGCAAACAGCCGCGTCTGACAGGTGCGCTGCACCGCGTAATAGCTCGTGGCAAAGAGCGCGCAGCCGCCGAACGCGAAGATCACCGCATTGGTGTGCAGCGGGCGCAGTCGCCCATAGGACAGCCAGGGGATATCGAAGTTCAGCGCCGGAAAGGCCAGTTGTGCGGCGATCCACACGCCCACCAGCATGCCGACCACGCCCCAGACCACGGTCATGATGGCGAACTGCCGGACCACGGTGTAGTTGTAGGTCGCCTGATGGGACCCGTTCTGTTGATTCACGTTGCACCCTCCCGTGCGGCTGCTCAAGGGCAGCACGGCTGAAGTGTGCCGAG
>JBIKKG010000240.1:0-5380 GCA_044360485.1 Burkholderiaceae bacterium
GCCGGAACGGATCACCCAGTTCAGCGGTCACCATCATTTCCAGGACGGTGGTCTTGCCCTGTTGCTGCGCCTTGGCGGCGGCAGCCAGTGCGGCGCCCACATCCGAGACCTTGTCCACCACGATGCCTTCTGCGCCCATTGAACGCGCCACCGCCGCCCAGCTGGGCTGTTTGTCGAGGTTCACACCCAGGAAGCGGTTGTTGTAGAAGTCGACGTGATTCTTTTTCTCTGCGCCCCATTGGCCGTTGTTGAACACCACGGCGGTGACCGGAATGTTTTCGCGCACACAGGTCTGCAATTCGCCAAAGCTCATGCCCCATGCGCCGTCGCCCACATAAGCGATGGCCGGGCGGTCGGGTGCGGCCAGCTTGGCGCCGATGATGGTGGGAAAGGCGTAGCCGCAATTGCCAAAGCTCATGGCCGCAAACATCGAGCGCGGTGCATCGAACTTCAGGTAGCTGTTGGACACCGAGCAGATATTGCCGATGTCGGTCGACACCATGGCGCGAGCCGGCATGGCGCGCTCCAGTTCGCGCAGCATCTGGCGCGGATGCATGTATGACGACGATTGGGCGATCTCGAGCGACCAGGCGTCTTTCTCATGGGTCCAGTCGGTGAGCTCTTTGTCCCAGGCGGCTTTTTCGGCCCGGATATCGGCCAGTCGGGCATCGCGGTTGGCCTGGCAAACGAGCGATCGCCCCTGCAGACGGGCGGTGAGTGCCGCCGCAGCCGATTTCGCGTCGCCGCACAGTCCCACCGAAATCGGCTTGACCAGGCCGAGCATTTTCGCGTCGGCATCGATCTGGATGATCTTCGCGTTCTTGGGCCAGTAGTCCATGCCGTGTTGAGGCAACGTGCCGAAGGGCCCCAGGCGGGTTCCCAGCGCCAGGACCACATCGGCCTTGGCGATGAGTTTCATGGCGGCCTTGCTGCCCTGATAGCCCAATGGGCCCACGGCCAGCGGATGGCTCGCAGGGAAGGAATCGTTGTGCAGATAACTGCTGGCCACGGGCGCCTGCAGCAGTTCGGCCAGCGCAATGGCTTCGGGCCAGGCATCGGCATTGATCACGCCGCCGCCCGACAGAATCACCGGGAATTGAGCGTTCGCCAGCAGCTCGGCGGCCTCGGCCAGCGCAGCCTCTCCGCCTGCGCCCCGCTCGATGCGAATCGGGGTGGGGATGTCGGATTCAATATCGCCGTAGAAATAATCGCGCGGGATGTTGAGCTGCGTGGGGCCCAGTTCCAGCAGGGCGCGGTCAAAGGCCCGTCCGGTCAGCTCGGCCATGCGCGCCTTGTTGTTCACATGCGCCTGGTACTTGGTGATCTTGGAGAAGATCGGCAGTTGCTCAGTCTCCTGAAAGCCGCCCAGTCCCAGCGTCATGGTTCCCGTTTCGGGTGTGACCACCACCACCGGCGAATGTGCCCAGTAGGCCGCGGCCACGGCAGTCACGAAGTTCGTGATGCCGGGGCCGTTTTGCGCGATGCACACACCGTGCTTGCCCGAGACACGAGCATAGCCATCGGCCATGTGGGCGGCACCCTGTTCGTGGGCCACCATCACGAAGCGGATGCCCGCTGCCGGAAAGAGGTCGAGTGCATCCATGTAGGCCGAGCCCACGATGCCGAATACGTCGGTCACGCCCTGTGCGACCAGGGTCTCAACGAAAGCCTCGGAGGGCGTCATCTTGTGACGGCCGCGCACGACCTGACGATTCACTGGGATCGGGCTGTTCATGCGTAGAGGCTCCTTGAATGCAGGCCGTTTTGGCCGGGCTGTTGAGATCGGTGCGCGACTCTGTCATGGCGTTTTCTGCCCGGCAAGCAGGGCACCAGATCGTCCGGTGAGCGAGGTTCCGATTCCTTCCTGCAAGAATTTCATTTTCTACGTAGAATGTAGGCTGGCATGGGCGCCAGACCCTTAGCCACTCATAACGACATGACGCAGAGGAGACGCAGAGTCCTATGAACAGCCCCGTTATTCCTGAAGAAGATACCTACGACGTCCCGGCCGGCTCGGCCATCCTGCGCGCGATCCGCATCCTGGAATCCCTCGCCGAGCATGAGCGTCCGCCGCAACTCGCCGAGATCGCACAGGCCGTGGGCCTGCCCAAGCCCACTGTGTTGCGCATCCTGCGCACGCTCGAGCATGCCGGACTGGTTGCGCGCGAGCCGGACACCAAGCGCTATGGCTTTGCAGAGCGGCTCAATCGCTTTGCTGGCGATGTCCTGCTGGGTTCGCCGAATCGTTCCACCCGGCATGCCATCCTGGAAGAACTGGTTGAGCAGATTGGTGAGACCTGCAATCTGACCATTCCCAACGGCAGCACGGTGCTGTACCTGGACCGCGTCGAAACCGCCTGGCCCTTGCAGCTGCAACTGGGTGCAGGTTCACGTGTGCCGCTCTACGCGTCGGCCAGCGGCAAGATGTTTCTGGCGGCCATGCCCAAGCGCAGCTGCGATCGGTTTCTTGCACAGACGCCGCTCATTCGTCACACCTCCCACACCTTGACCGATGCCAAGCGGCTGACCAGCGAATTCAGCGCCATCCGTGAGCGCGGCTATTCCATCGACAACGAGGAATACCTGCCCGGCATCTGCTGCGTCGCCGTGCCGGTGCGCAACAGCGACGGCAAAGTCGTGGCGGGTGTGGCGGTGCATGCGCCGCTGACCCGCATGCGCCCGGAGCAGGGCCTGGAGTATCTGCCCCAGCTGCGCAATGCGGCCGAGGCCATTTCGGCGACCATCGACTGGTGATGCACCCGGTCGGTAGACCGGCGTAGGATCTCTGCTGAAAGCCTCTTGGGGCGCGCATGCCGTGCGTGCCCCCCCCAATGCCCCCACCCCCATCTGACCGGAGCGCTGAATCATGGGACACGCTGATCCGCTGATCGAACTTGAGGCACGCCAGAACTACTGGATGCCGTTTTCGCCGAACAAGGAGTTCAAGCAGGAGCCCCGCATGTTCGTGCGTGCGGAGGGTATGTGGCTCTACAAGCCGTCGGGCGAGCAGGTGATCGATGCCTCTTCGGGCCTGTTCTGCGTGGCCGCCGGCCACTGCCGCCCGGAGATTGCCAAGGCAGTGTACGAGCAGCTCACGACGCTCGATTACTCCATGCCGTTCACGCGCTCGCATCCCAAGGCCTTCGAGCTGGCTCAGCGGGTGAGCACCTTCACGCCGGAAGGTCTGAACCGCGTGTTCTTTACGTGTTCGGGTTCGGAGTCGATTGACTCGGCCATGAAGATGGCGCTGGCCTATCACCGCATCCGTGGACAGGGCCATCGGCAGCTGTTCGTGTCGCGCGAGCGGGCCTATCACGGGGTCAATCTTGGTGGCGTGGCTCTGTCGGGCATGGTCAACAACCGGCGCACCTTCGGTGTGGGCCTGCCTGGGGTGCACTTCATGCGCCACACGGCACTGCCGGAAAACAAATTTGTGCAGGGTCAACCCGAGACTGGCGCAGACCTGGCTGATGATCTTGCGCGCATCTGTGCGATGGTGGGCGGCGACAACATCGCAGCGGTGTTCGTGGAGCCGGCTGCCGGCAGCTTCGGTTGTCTGCCGCCGCCCAAAGGCTATCTCGACCGTATTCGCGCGTTGTGTGATGCCCACGGCATCCTGTTGGTGTTCGACGAAGTGATCACGGGTTGGGGCCGCATGGGCGCTGCATTCGGTGCCCAGAAGTTTGGTGTGACACCTGACATCATGACGATGGCCAAGGCCATCACCAATGGCGCGCAGCCGATGGGCGCCATTGCTGCGAACCAGGACATTTACGACACCATCACCGATGGCGGGCCGGCCAAGGGCATCGAGTTCTTCCATGGCTATACCTACTCGGGCCATCCTGCTGCCTGTGCGGCCGGGCTGGCGATGATGGACATCATCGAGCGGGAAGATCTGATCGGGCGGGCGGCTGCGATGTCGCCGTATCTGGAAAACGCGATGCACTCGCTGCGCGACCTGCCCTGCGTCGTCGATATTCGCAACATTGGCATGATGGCGGCCATCGAAATTTCGCCTGCCGGGCAGGCCCCGGGTGCGCGGGGGCACGAGGCTCAAAAGGCTTTGCACGACGCCAACCTCAACCTCAAGTCCACCGGCGATTCGCTGATCATTGCGCCATCGTTCGTGGCCGAGAAAGCGCACATCGATCGCATCACCGACACGCTGCGCGCAGTGCTCTCGAAGTTCTGAGGCCGCGTTCAGTCTTCACGGGCGCTGCGATCCACACCGCAGCGCTTTTTTTTTGATGTGTTCAAGGAGTGTCACAGCATGAAGATCGCTTTCCTGGGTGCCGGGTTGATGGGGTCGGGTTTCGTGCGTCGCCTGCGTGCCAAGGGCCATGAAGTGCATGTCTGGAACCGCAATCCGGCGCGCACGGCGCCGCTTACGGCTGAAGGCGCGCGCGCGTTTGCATCGGCTGCTGACGCCGTCAAGGGCGTGGATCGGGTACAGATCTCGCTGGCCGACGACGCCTCAGTGGATGCCGTGCTGGAACCGCTGGCGGGCGTGGTGGACCGCAATACCTGGATCATCGACCACACCACCACCGCCACCACGCCGACCGCAGAGCGTGCCGCACGCTGGGCTGCACGCGGGGTGCGCTTTGTGCATGCGCCGGTGTTCATGGGACCGGCCAACGCGGCTGATGGGACTGGCCTGATGCTGCTGTCGGGTCCTCAGGCGCTGTGCGACGCCATCATGCCGATGATGCAGGAGATGACCGGCAAGATTGTTTACATGGGCGAAGCCCCCGAGCGTGCAGCATCGTTCAAGCTCTTTGGCAACCTGGTGCTGATCGGGATGGCAGGCGTGCTGGGTGACGTGGCCCGGTTGTCGCATTCGGTGGGCATTGCACCGGCCGAGGCCATGACGTTGTTTGAGCACTTCAATCCGGGCGCGATGCTGCCTGCCCGGGCTGCGCGTCTGGTCAATGGAAAATACGATCAGCCTTCATTTGAAGTGGCGATGGCCAAGAAAGATGCAAGGCTGATGGTGGAAGAGGCTAAGCGTCATGGCGTGGATCTGGCGGTCATGCCGGCGGTGATTGCCTTGTTTGATGCGGCGATTGCGCGCGGTGAGGGCGCGCTGGATTCGAGCGCGGCGATGCGCTGGCCGGTGAAGTGATCGGTTGCGCGGGTTGCGCCGATCGCGCGGTCATGCCGCCATCGACCACCAGCTCGGAGCCGGTCATGAACGAGGCGTCGTCCGAGGGGAGATAGACGAAGCCTCGGGCCACTTCTTCAGCACGCCCTATACGGCCCAGCGAGGCAGCCTCCATCGCAGTGCCCTTGGTGAAGCGCTTCCCGCCACCCTTGCTCAGGTTGTACAGTGTTGAATTGGGTGATCCGATCAGGCCGGCCACCGAGGATAGAGTGA
>JBIKKG010000241.1:0-5364 GCA_044360485.1 Burkholderiaceae bacterium
AAAGACACGGCCTGAATAGCACCAGCGCAGGGCCTGAGGCATCCCGACGATGCGCGGCAAAAACCAGGCACTGGCCGCCTCGGGCACCAGCCCTCGACGGGCAAACACCGCGCCGAACCGTGCCGCGCTCGAAGCGAGCCGGACATCCATCGGCAAGGTCAGCGTCAGCCCGACCCCCACTGCCGCACCGTTAATCGCGGCGATCGAGGGTTTTCGGCATTCGTACATCGCCGCGATGAAGCTGTCAGGGCGCGCCTCTGCAGCAGACTGAGCGCGACTGAACATGTTGTCCGTCTGTGAGTCGCCGAAACTGTCGGCCCCCGACGAGATATCCGCGCCGGCGCAAAAACCCCGGCCTGCGCCAGTGACGATGATGGCTCGCACGGCATCGTCTGCGTCTGCGCGACGAAAGGCTGCCGTGAGTTCGCGACCCATTTGCGCGTTGTACGCATTCAGGCGATCAGGGCGGTTCAGGGTCACCACCATGATGCCGGCGTCCACGGAGATTGCCAGCGTCTGCGCCGCGGTGTCGGTCATGTCATGTCTCCAGCCTCGGGGCTCTCTGGTGCGGAGCCTCTCCTTGAGCCGATGCTCCGGTCTGGGTGGCCGACTGTCAACTCAGGCATACAGGTCGTGAAAATGCGCAGAGATAAACCTTCCTGGGTCAGCCCATTGAAAACAGGTCGCACGCGCCACGCGACCCCGCCTCGCACGAAGCCAAGTCGGTGCAGGCCCGAACGCAGGCTTTGCAAGCCAGTCGCCATCATGATATCTACGATGTGTCGCAGGCGATACAAGCCCGCCACCACCAGGACGCCACCATGAATCAATCGCTCCTTCCGACCGCCGCTGCAGGCGCATCGCCTCGCGCGACCCAGCCCGACCATGGCGCCAGCCGGCGGCGCCTGGTCAGCGCCGCGGGAGCGGCAACCATAGGGGGGCAGTTCCACCCGGCCTGGATCCGTCCGGCACGCGCCGCACCGAAGGTGCTGAAGATCATGCAGTGGAACCATTTCGTGCCGGCCTTTGACGAATGGTTCAACAAGAAGTTCACCCGGGAATGGGGCGAGAAGAACAACACAGAGGTCATCGTGACCAACGTGGGCATGACCAGCATCGAAGGGCGCGCCTCAGCCGAAATCGGCAAGAAGCAGGGCCACGACCTGTGCATGTTTCTGAGCCCACCAGCGTCCTATGAGGACCATGTGATCGATCACAAGGACATTTATGCGGAATGCGAGCGCAAGTACGGCAAGCCGCTGGATATTGCGATCAAGAGCACCTTCAATCCGATTACCAGGAAATACTTCGGCTTCTCAGACAGCTATGTGCCCGACCCGGTCAACTACCGCAAAGACCTCTGGGACGATGTCGGCGTCGCCCCCACATCCTGGCTGGCGATCCTCGAAGGAGGCAGGAAGATCAAGCAAAAACACGGTATCCCGGTGGGCATTGGGATGTCGAACGAACTCGACAGCAGCATGGCGCTGCGCTCGATCCTCCACTCCTTCGGCGCAGCCGAACAGAATGCCGAAGGTCAGCCCACCCTGAATTCACGCCAGGCGCTTGAGGCACTCAAGTTCGCCAAGGCGCTGTACACCGAAACCATGACCGACGAGATCTTCTCGTGGGACGCATCGTCCAACAACCGTCTGATGCTTGCAGGCAAAGGGTCCCTCACACTGAATGCGATCTCGGTGACGCGCACCGGAGAGAGTGAGAAAATTGCGATCGCCAACAAGATTCATCTGGCCAAGCCTGCGAGCGGACCTGCCGCTCAATTGGGAGTGATGCACCTGATGAATGCGTATGTGATCTGGAAGTTCGCCCGCAACATCGACGGTGCCAAGAAATTTCTGGTGGATCTGGCGGGTCAATCACGCGAAGCCTTTCTGGCGAGTGGCTTCTACAACTTTCCGACCTTTCCGCAGTTGGTGCCCGATCTGAAGCAACTGATTGCCCGCGATCCCAAAGCTGTCCCTGAGGACAAGTACGCCATCTTCACGGATGCGGATAAATGGACGGTCAATGTCGGCTACCCGGGCTATTCGAACGCAGCCGTCGACGAAATCTGGAAAGAATGGCTATTGCCACGCATGTTTGCCGATGCCGCCTCTGGCAGGCTGAAGCCGGAAGAGGCGCTGGACATGTACGCCAAGCAATCGAAGCAAATCTTCGACAAGTGGCGTACGAGGCGCAAGGTATGACAGGCATCCATCAAGTCCCCTCACCGCTCACTGTGAAGCGCCGCCGGCGGTCCGTCGTCGCGCAATTGGCCGCCGCCGGGCTCCTCGCTGGGGCGACCGGTCCTGGTTGGAGCAACACGCCCGCTCGCAAGCGCATCTTCATTGTCGACAGCTATGACCGTGGGTATATCTGGTCGCAATCCACGCAAAAAGGCGTCAACGCCGCGATGCGCAAGCACGGCTACCTGGATAACGATCAGCAGGCGGCGCAGCTGGTGCGTCATGACATGGTGGAAAGTTCGCGAGCCTTGATCCGCAAGGAATGGATGAACTCCAAGCGCAAGGACAGCCGCACCGATCTGGCCAACGCCACCACCCGCATCATGGGCGCACTCACTGCATTCAAACCCGACCTGGTCCTGCTGGGCGACGACAACGCGGCACGCTACATCGGAGCCCAACTGCTCGACACGCCTACGCCAGTCGTCTTTTGGGGCATCAACGGATTACCCCTGAAATACGGCCTGGTCGAAAGCATGGATGCGCCAGGACGCAATATCACGGGCGTATGGCAATCCGGTTACCACAAGGAGAGTCTGGATCTGCTCAAGCGGCTGGTGCCCAAAGCCAAGACCTTCGCGATCCTGGCATGCGACTCCGAATCCTCTCGCCCGAACGTCAAAATGATTGAGCAGCTCGCCCAGCGCGGCGAACTGCCCATGCAATTGGTCGATCGCGTGCTGACCAATTCACTGGATGAGTTCAAGGCTCGGGCGCTGGAACTGTCCAAGCGGGTCGACGCTTTCGTCGTCCTCAATCACGACACCCTGCGTGACGCCAAGGGCAACCATGTCGACATGCTGGAAGTGGGGCGCTGGTACCTGACCAACATCAAGATCCCCGAGGCCTCTCATGAAGATCAGTTCGTGCTCGAGGGCATGCTGCTCACCGCCAATGACTCTGGCTTCAATCAGGGGCACCTGGCCTTCGAGATGGCCTTCAATATTCTTGAGCGCGGACTTCATCCAGCCAGAATGGCCGTTCGCACGCCAGAGCGCGGTCCGTACCTGGTCAATCGTAACCGGGCCAAAGCCTTGGGCATCAAGCTCGATAACGCGATGTATCTCATCGACGAGGTGATTGAGACCTCGCTTGCCCTTCGCAAATGAGTGTCCGGCAGACGACCACTCCCGTGAACCGCGCAGGCGGTCGGATGCCCATTTTTCAACGGCTGCTGCTCGCCTTTCTTGCCGTGGGCCTGATGATCAGCATCCCGTTGATGTTGGTCTCGTTCGTCTTCAACAAGAACTCCTCTCGCCTGCGGACAGAGCAGAACATCAGTCAGCAGCTGGCGATCATCACGCAAGCTTTTGAGCAGGAATTTGGCGTTGGGCTCAGACGCTCGCTCAGACAGACAACTTCCTCCGAAGCACTGGGGCAATATCTCTCTGCCTCAATTGCCGAGCGCATCGTCAATGCGCGCGGGTTGGAAACCTACTTCCTTCGACTGCAATCGGACTTCGAAAATTATTCCGGAGTCTATTACGTCGACGCGGACGGCCGCATGATCGCGCGGGTTGAGGATCGCAAGCGCATGAGCGCGACCGGCACCGGGCTGATCACGGACGATCAGGCGAGCGAGACCGCTACAGGGGCACGTTTCAAGGCTCTTTTCGCCCGCATCAAAACCACGCCCACCTTATTGTCGTCTGGCAATATGGAATGGTTCATGCCGCCCCGCGAGGTGACCGCTGAGGGCCCTTTCACCGATGAGCTGGGCCGTGTGTCTGTGCTGGTTGGTTTGCCGGCGCTTGATTTCGACAATGGCGCATTCAGCGGCGCAGTCATCATTCGGGTGAACCTGGACGGATTCGTCGATCGCGTCCGTAACGTCAAGTTGTTCGATGCGAATCCGGTTCAGCTGTTCAAGCCGGATGGCAAGCCGATGCTGGCCACCAGCACCTTACTTCCGTCTGCAGCGCTCGGCGACGCGGGCTTTGCATCAGACGCCGTGTTCACGAGCGTTGAGAACATGCTCGTGGCCTATCGCGACCTGTCGGTCGTACCGGGTGAGACGGTGGCCCGACTGGCGTACGTTGTGCCCGATGCGCTGCTCTTTAAGGATTTTCAACCGACTCTCTATCTTTTTCTGGTGGTGATGCTGGTATCGCTGCTCGCGGTGGGCGCTGTGGCATACGTCGTGGCCCGGAAGTTTTCGCGCCCCATCGTTGATCTCACACTGGCTGCCTCGCGGCTGGCCCAGGGGGATTTGTCAACGCGGGTGTCGACCGCCACCACCGGAGAAGTGCGGGTTCTGGTGGACAGCTTCAATCAGCTTTCCGAGCGACTGCAGCAGTCCAATCAGGCGCGCTCTGAAGCCTTCGCAGTGCTGCGCCAGACCGCCGCCAAGATGCAGGACGCGCACCTGATCCCCGACACGGACACGCCCCATCTGTTGCCACTGGCCACGGCCGATTCGCCCGGCATGCTCCCGGGATTCGCAGACCTCTATGATCTTCAGGCGATCTCCAAGCTCATTGAGCAGCTCATCGCCGACCGCGAACAGATTCTGCGCAGCCTGCAGACCGCCAAGGACTCCGCCGACCGGGCCAACCAGGCCAAGAGCGAGTTTCTGGCCATGATGAGCCATGAAATTCGCACACCCATGAACGGCATTCTGGGGACCGTACAGTTGCTCGAGCACTCGGTGCTCACGGATGAGCAGGAGCGCGATCTCACCACGATCCGCAGCAGCGGAGATGCCCTGTTGGTGGTGATCGACGAGATTCTCGATTTTTCGAAGATCGAAGCGGGCAAGCTGGAGCTGGAGTCACGCCCCTTCGACCCACGTGTCGAAATCTCCGAAACCGTCGCTCTGTATCGGCCATCGATTGAGAATAGGGGCCTTCGCCTGGAACTGGAGATCGCGCCTCACACGCCGGCACTGCTACAGGGCGACCCCACTCGGGTCAGACAGATCCTCTCGAACCTGATCTCCAACGCGATCAAATTCACCGTGCGCGGCAGCATTCGCGTCGAAGCAAACGGGCAGCTGCTGCCATCAGGTCTGTACCAGTTGTCGTGTTCCGTGAGCGATACCGGGATTGGGATCCCCGAAGATCGCCAGGAGCGTCTGTTCAAGGCGTTCTCACAAGTGGATGTCTCCACAACACGACGC
>JBIKKG010000242.1:0-5360 GCA_044360485.1 Burkholderiaceae bacterium
GTCAGTGGCTAGGAAAGGCAAGCAATGAGCGTTGAAGGCCTCCTGAACGAAGGCTTCGTCACGACGAACCTCGACAAGCTGATCAACTGGACCCGCACGGGGTCCATGTGGCCCATGACATTTGGGCTCGCATGTTGCGCGGTGGAGATGATGCATGCCGGTGCGGCCCGCTACGACCTCGATCGGTTCGGCATCATGTTCCGACCGAGCCCCAGACAGTCCGATGTCATGATCGTGGCGGGCACTTTGTGCAACAAGATGGCCCCTGCACTGCGCAAAGTCTATGACCAGATGGCGGAGCCGCGTTGGGTGATCTCGATGGGCTCGTGTGCCAACGGCGGGGGGTACTACCATTACTCGTATTCGGTGGTGCGAGGCTGCGATCGCATCGTGCCGGTCGATGTCTACGTACCTGGTTGTCCTCCCACTGCTGAGGCGCTCCTCTACGGCATTCTGCAGCTGCAGAACAAGATTCGCCGTACCAACACGATTGCGCGCTGAGGGGCCGGAATGTCTGTGATGCCCTCTCTTCAATCTGCGCTCAGCGAGGCGCTGGGCGAGCAGGCTGCGAGTCTGACGCACAAACTGGGCGAGTACACGCTGGTGATCCCCGCGTCGAGCTGGCTTCAAACCGCCTCAATGTTGCGCGATCACGCTGCATTGCGGTTCGACACACTGATCGACCTGTGCGGGCTCGACTATCTTGATTACGGCCATGGCGCCCACGATGGTCCGAGATTCGCGGTGGTGGTGCATCTGTTATCCGTGGTCCATAACCATCGGCTGCGGCTGCGGGTGTTTTGCACCGACGACGATTTCCCGGTGTTGCCGTCCTTGATCGATATCTGGCCTGCGGTGGGATGGTTTGAACGCGAAGCGTTCGATCTGTACGGTGTGGTCTTCGAGGGTCACCCAGATCTGCGGCGCATCCTGACCGATTACGGATTTGTCGGGCATCCGTTTCGCAAGGACTTTCCGGTTTCGGGTCATGTGGAAATGCGCTACGACCCCGAGCAAAAACGGGTGGTGTATCAGCCGGTCACGATTGAACCGAGAGAAATCGTGCCACGTGTCATTCGTGAAGAAGGATATGGCGTGGGCCGCTGAGCGCGGCTCGAACGCTTTACATCATGGCTGAAATCAAGAACTACACGCTCAATTTCGGGCCTCAGCATCCTGCAGCGCACGGTGTGCTGCGCCTGGTGCTGGAACTCGACGGTGAAGTGGTGCAGCGTGCCGACCCGCATATCGGGTTGTTACACCGTGCGACTGAGAAACTGGCCGAGACGCGCACGTTTCTGCAAAACGTGCCCTACATGGATCGGCTCGACTACGTCTCGATGATGAGCAACGAGCATGCGTATGTGCTGGCCATCGAGAAGCTCACCGGCATTCAGGTGCCGGTGCGTGCGCAGTACATCCGGGTGATGTTCGATGAAATCACCCGCATCCTGAATCACCTGATGTGGATCGGTGCTCACGCACTCGACGTCGGTGCGATGACGGTGTTTCTGTACGCGTTTCGCGAACGTGAAGACCTGATGGACTGCTATGAGGCGGTGTCCGGCGCGCGGATGCATGCGGCTTACTATCGCCCCGGTGGCGTCTACCGGGATCTGCCGGATCGCATGGCTCAGTATGCGGCGAGCAAGGTGCGCAACGAAGCAGGCGTGCGTGAACTGAATCGCGACCGCCAGGGCTCGCTGCTTGATTTCATTCAGGCTTTCACCGACCGCTTCCCGGGTTACGTCGACGATTATGAAACCCTGCTGACCGATAACCGGATCTGGAAGCAGCGCCTCGTGGGCATCGGTGTGGTCTCGCCCGAGCGAGCGAAAGCGCTGGGTTTCACCGGCCCGATGCTGCGTGGGTCGGGTGTGGAGTGGGATCTGCGCAGAAAGCAGCCGTATGAAGTCTACGATCAACTGGACTTCGATATCCCCGTCGGCACCAATGGCGACAGCTACGACCGTTATCTGGTGCGTGTGGAAGAGATGCGCCAAAGCAATCGTATCGTGCGTCAATGTGTGGACTGGCTGCGGGCCAATCCAGGGCCGGTCATGATTGACGACCACAAAGTGGCGCCGCCTTCGCGCGTCGACATGAAATCGAACATGGAAGAGCTGATTCACCATTTCAAGCTCTTCACCGAGGGCATGCATGTGCCGCAAGGTGAGGCCTATGCGGCGGTCGAGCATCCCAAGGGAGAGTTCGGCATTTATCTTGTCTCAGATGGTGCCAATAAGCCGTATCGTCTGAAAATCCGCGCCCCGGGATTTGCGCATTTGCAGGCACTGGACGAAATGGCCCGTGGCCACATGATTGCGGACGTCGTGACGCTGATCGGTTCGCAGGACATCGTCTTCGGAGAGATCGACCGATGAAGCCTTTGCTCTCCGATGGCGCCTATCTGCGCATCGATCGTGAGGTGGCCAAGTATCCGGCTGACCAGAAACAATCGGCAGTGATGGCTGCACTGACCATCGCCCAAGAAGAAGTCGGTTGGGTGTCTCAGCCTGTGATCGATGCTGTGGCGTCTTATCTCTCCATGACGCCTATCGCAGTCTGGGAGGTCGCCACTTTCTACAACATGTACGCCACCAAGCAGCCCGGTGCCTTCAAGGTCGCCATCTGTACCTGCCTGCCCTGTGCCTTGCGTGATGGTGAGAAGGCCGCGCACTACCTGAAGGACAAGCTTGGCATCGGGTTTGGCGAGACCACGGCCGATGGAAGGTTTACGCTGGTTGAGTCCGAGTGTTTGGGAGCGTGCGGCGATGCGCCAGTGCTGCTCGTGAACAACAAGCGTATGTGCAGCTTTATGAGCGCCGAAAAGCTCGATGCGCTCGTCGACGAACTCAAGAAAGCCTGAGACCGGGAGGATTGCCATGGGAGCAACCGACATTCGACAGGCACTCGAGGCTGTCAAAGCCCAGGAGACCTGCTTTCATGGTCGCCATATCAGCCCGCAAATCTACGCGGGTTTGAATTCGGCCGATGGTTGGCACCTCAAGGACTACGAGGCGCGTGATGGCTACAAGGCCTTGCGCCGAATTTTGACGGAGGGGTTGACGCCCGAGCAGGTGATCGCCGAGGTCAAGGCCTCGGGTCTGCGGGGGCGGGGTGGCGCCGGGTTCCCCACGGGACTGAAATGGAGCTTCATGCCGAGGCAGTTTCCGGGACAGAAATACCTCGTTTGCAACTCCGATGAGGGTGAGCCGGGGACCTTTAAAGATCGCGACATCCTGCGTTACAACCCGCACATCGTGATCGAGGGAATGACGATTGCTGCTTATGCCATGGGGATCAGCGTCGGCTACAACTACATCCATGGCGAGATCTTTGAAGTCTACGAGCGCTTTGAGCAGGCGCTGGAAGAGGCTCGCGCAGCCGGCTATCTGGGCGACGGCATCATGGGCTCGGCCCACAACTTTCAGTTGCACGCCTTTCATGGCTACGGGGCCTACATTTGCGGAGAAGAGACCGCACTGCTCGAATCGCTCGAGGGCAAGAAAGGCCAGCCGCGCTTCAAGCCGCCATTCCCGGCGAGCTTCGGCCTGTACGGTAAGCCCACGACTATCAACAACACCGAGACCTTCGCGGCGGTCCCGTGGATCATTCGAAACGGCGGGCCGGCTTTCCTGGAAGTCGGCAAACCCAACAATGGCGGCACCAAGATCTTTTCGGTATCGGGCGATGTCGAGCGCCCTGGCAACTACGAGATTCCCCTGGGAACACCGTTTTCAAAGTTGCTTGAACTCGCAGGTGGCATGCGTGGTGGACGCCAACTCAAGATGGTGATTCCCGGCGGCTCGTCCATGCCCGTGCTGCCTGCCGACATCATGATGGCCACCGACATGGACTACGACTCCATCGCCAAGGCGGGCTCTATGCTGGGCTCAGGCGCGGTGATCGTCATGGATGAAACCCGTTGCGCAGTGAAATGTCTGCAACGGCTGTCGTATTTCTATTACGAAGAGTCGTGCGGCCAGTGCACGCCGTGTCGTGAGGGCACGGGGTGGTTGTGGCGGATGGTTGATCGCATCGAACGGGGAGAGGGGACGTATGCCGACCTCGATCGCCTGGGCGAGGTGGCTGACAACATCCAAGGGCGCACCATCTGTGCGCTGGGCGACGCGGCAGCCATGCCGGTCAAAGCGTTCCTGAAGCACTATCGCGCGGAGTTCGAGCACCACGTCGAACACAAGCGCTGCATCGTGCCGGCCTACGTGTGAGCAAGTCGAATGGTTGAGATCGAAATCGACGGCAACAAGGTCGAGGTGGCCGAGGGCAGCACTGTCATGGTGGCTGCCAACCGCCTGGGCATCTACGTACCGCACTTCTGCTATCACAAGAAGCTGTCCATCGCGGCCAATTGCCGCATGTGCCTGGTGGAAGTCGAAAAAGCGCCCAAGCCTCTGCCGGCGTGTGCCACCCCGGTGACGGCGGGCATGAAGGTCTCCACCAAGTCTGCCAAGGCGGTGGCTGCGCAAAAAGGGGTGATGGAGTTCCTGCTCATCAACCACCCCCTGGATTGTCCGATCTGCGACCAGGGCGGCGAATGCCAGCTCCAGGATCTGGCGATGGGATATGGCGGTTCGGCTTCGCGCTACACCGAAGAAAAACGTGTGGTGTTTCACAAGTCGGTCGGCCCGCTGGTGGCGGCCGAGGAGATGTCGCGCTGCATTCATTGCACGCGCTGCGTGCGCTTTGGCCAGGAAGTGGCTGGGGTCATGGAACTGGGCATGGCTGGGCGCGGTGAGCACTCCGAGATCATGTCCTTCGTGGGGCGTGGGGTGCAGTCTGAGCTCTCCGGCAACATGATTGATGTCTGCCCTGTCGGCGCGCTCACCAGTAAGCCGTTCCGTTACAGCGCCCGGACCTGGGAACTGTCGCGCCGCAAATCGGTCTCTGCACACGACTCGCTGGGTTCCAATCTGGTCGTGCAAGTCAAGCAGAACGACGTCATGCGCGTGCTGCCGCTTGAAAATGAAGCCATCAACGAATGCTGGCTGTCCGATCGCGACCGTTTTGCCTATGAAGGCCTGGGCTCGCCGCAACGCCTGCTGCGCCCCATGCTGCGCCAGGATGGCGTCTGGCAGGAAGTCGACTGGCAGGTGGCTTTGCAGTACGCCGCCCACGCGCTGGCTTCGGTGAAAAGCCGCCATGGCGCGGCAGCGCTGGGTGCGCTCGCCACGCCGCAGGGTACGAGCGAAGAGTTGCATCTCATGGCGCGCCTGATGCGTGGACTGGGCAGCGAGAACATCGACTTTCGTGCGCGTATTGCCGACCCCGCCCTGGCTGCGCGATTGCAAGGCGCCCCCTGGCTGGGCCGGCCGATTGAATCGATCAACACGCTTGAT
>JBIKKG010000243.1:0-5358 GCA_044360485.1 Burkholderiaceae bacterium
CAGTGCCCTGGCGGCCCTGCATGTGCGCGGCTGTACCGGACGCGGGCAGCGGGTGGACATGGAAGTCGCGTTGAACACCGTAGCCATGGCGCCACCGGGTATCACGGAGTACAGCTACAGCGGATTGCAGGAGATAAGGGGGGACGTGCGCCGCCCGTTCATGTGCATTCAATGCCGCGATGGCTGGGTGGCACTGTGGCTGCAGCAACCTGCCTGGGGCGCCTTTTGCAGCACGCTGGGACTGGCTGCGCTGGAACACGACCCACGGTTCGCGTTGTTCAAGTCGCGAATGGATCATTGGCCCGAACTTGAGGCGCGGGTGCAGCAAGAGGTGCGAGCATGGGGAGCCGACGACCTGCTGCAGCGGCTGTTGAACGGCCGCATTGTGGCTGCGAAGGCCTACCGGGCAAGCCAGTTGTGGTCGGACATGCCGCATCTGGCAGCACGCCACTACTGGCAAACCGTCAACACGGCTGGCGGGCCCCGGGTGGTCCTCGGCCCGCAGTTCCGCTTGAGTCGTACGCCCAGCCGTGCACAGGTGCGCGCGCCAGACCTCGGCGAGCGCCCGTCAGACCGCGCAAATTTGCACGATTCGCGCTGGACACCGGGGCAAGTGGCACAGAGGCCCCAAAGCGCGACACCTGCAACGGGCGACCCGCCATCGGGCCCGCTAGCCGGTGTGCGCGTCCTTGATTTCACGACTGCATGGGCGGGCCCGCTATCCGGGCGCATCCTCGCGTTTCTGGGGGCTCAGGTCATCAAGGTCGAATCGGCCACCAGTCCTGACCTGTGGCGTCATGCTGCCTCGCCCATCCTGCCTCGGCGTTACCCCGACGGCATCTCGGGGGAGCGCCGCTATAACCGATGCGCCCTGTACAACTCCCAGAATCTCGACAAGCTCAGCCTCTGCGTGGATCTCAAGCATCCGCAAGGGCTGGCAGCCATCAAACGTGTAGCAGCCGTGACCGATATCGTCCTGTGCAACTTCAGTGGTGGCACGCTGGCCCGCATGGGCCTGGGCTACGAAGTGCTCTGCCAGGCTCGGCCCGACATCATCGTGGTCGAGATGCCGGGCTTCGGCAACACCGGCCCCATGGCCAAGGCAGCGGCCAACGGCACGACGATGGAGATGGCCGCCGGCATGGGCGGCATGATTGGTTACCCGGGCGGCGCGCCGCAGACCACCGGCCAGTACTACCCGGACCCGATCGGTGGCTTTCACGGCGCAGCGGCTGCGCTGGTGGCATTGCTGCACCGCCAGGCCAGCGGCCAAGGCCAGCACGTCGAGCTGCCCCAGGTCGAAGCGTCCATGGCCTTCATCGGTGAGGAGTTGCTGCACGCACTGGCCACTGGGGTTGACCCGCAACCGCATGGCAACCGAGTGCGTTGGGCAGCGCCACACGATGCCTACCGGACCCAGGGCGACGATGCCTGGGTAGCGATTGCCGTCGAAACCAACGACGAGTGGCGGCGCCTGTGTTGCCTCATGAACCAGCCGGGCCTGGCCGACGACCCCAGTTTTGCCGAGTTCGATGCGCGGTGGCTTAACCAAGACCTGCTGCGTGAACCGATCACCGCGTGGACACAGACGATGCAAAAGACGCAGGTTGCCGAGCTGCTTCAAGTCGTCGGGATCCGGGCTGCTCCGGTCAACACGCCACCGGACCTGTTGGACAGCCCCTACCTGGCCGCGCGGCAGGGGTTTGTCGAGATGACCCATCCAGAAGCCGGTACGCATCGGTACCTGAACCTGCCGTTTCGACTGTCTGCCACACCCGCTGCGCACCGGGTGGCTGCGCCCTGCCTGGGCGCAGACTCGCACCAGGTGCTGCGGCAGATCGCCGGGCTGTCGGCCGCAGAGGTGGACGAGCTCGAGCGGCTCGGTGTCTTGTCTGCTGTGCCGGTCGTCTAGCCCTTCCATAGGCACCCAGGCGCGCAATCACAATGACCACATCCATGGATCACCACGGCCTCGATGTGCATGTCGGACGACGGCTGACCGAACGCACGCTCGTGGTCGAAGCGCCAGTGCAAGCTGACGTGCTGCGCCTATGTGGCATTGATCCGTCGTTGTACGGCGAACAGATCGACCCTGCGGCCTTCGTCAGGCTGGCGATTGACGAAGGGGTACGCAACGGAATGTCCATCCATGGCGGGGTGCACCTGTCCGAACGTCTGGTCCAGCACCGGCCGGGAGTACTGGGCGAGCGCCTGACCGTGAGTGGCGAAATACTGGACGTGCAGGCGGTCCCTCGCGGCACGCTGGTGATCGGCAACACGCTGTTCCGTGGGGATGACGGACAAGCGGTGGTGTCGATCTTTCGGCACTCGCTGCGACCTGGTCCGGACATGACTGGCGCACCCGGCTCAGGCGCGACAGCGGCGCCCTCGCCTGCCATCGCCGACCCAAGCCTGCTTGCGCGTCTGTCAACGATTCAGTTGACCCCCTCGGTAGTGCGAGCCTTTTCCAATCCAGACAACCCGATCCACTTTGATCCCGAGCTTGCGCGTCAGCGAGGCTACCGGGCGCCGATTGCCGGGGGCGCCCTGTGCGTGCGCTACCTGACTGCCGAAATCTGGCGACGTTACGCCCCACGCTCGCTCTCGCTCGAGATCCGGTTTCGGCGCCCAGTGTTCTGGGACGATGCATGCGATGTGATGGTCGATGACCGTGGCGACCGATGGACCGCCATCGGGCTGGCAGTGCGCGGGAAAATGGCGACTGAAGCTCGGATCGAAGAATTGACCATCTGATCCCCTCGATACCCTCTAGCCCCAGCGACGGAGCGACCCGCCCATGAGCAGCTATCAGCACATCCGCTACGCCGGACAAGCCTATGAGTTCATCCGCTATGAGGTGGTGGATCGCATCGCACGCGTGACCCTGAACAGACCGGATCAGGTGAACGTGCAAAGCACCGCGATGCTGGAGGAATTGGACCATGCCATTGACACGGCAGGTGCAGACCATGACGTGCGGGTGATCTGCCTGTTCGGGGCGGGTCGCCACTTCTCTGCCGGCCACGACCTGGGCTCGTCGGAAGAACGGGCGCACCGCGAGCGCTTTCCCATTGAGGATGGCGCTCGTGGCCTTTTTGAGCGCAACTGGCGCCTGCACATGGACATGCATTTGCGCTGGCGCAACGTGCCCAAGCCGTTGATCTGCGCGGTGCAGGGCTACTGCATCTTCGGTGGCTGGATGGTGGCCTCGACCGCCGATGTCATCTTCGCGGCCGACGATGCGCTGTTTCTGGGTTCAGCCTTCCAGTACTTCTCGATTCCGTACGATATCCATCCGCGCATGGCCAAGGAGCTGCTCTTCCAGGGCCGCTTCATCAATGCCCGTCAGGCGCGCGAGCTGGGCTTCGTCAATCGTGTGGTGCGACGCGACCAGTTGGAGGCCGAGACCCTGGCCTATGCAGCCGATGTTGCGCGCAACGACCCGTTCGATCTGCGCACCACCAAGATGGCGATCAACCAGGCACAGGATGCCCAAGGTTTCACAGCGCATATCCATAACGCGTTCAGCACGTTTATGGTCCGTCGTATCGGATCGAGCGATCCAGGGCATGTGAAGCCCTGGCCGACCGAGGGCAAGCGCCTGCCGATGGTGGAGGTTGCGTTGGAGCGCTATCAGCAGGAGCTTGCGCGCGAACGGTCCCTCGAATCCGGTCTGGAGCAAACCCCTGGTCGAATCCAGTCCCAGCCGAACGACCCCCAAGGCACGCCTGAATGACGCACCAACTCTTACGACCACACATCACCTCTGACAGGAACCGCCCATGACCTACGCCGCAGGCCGCCTGATTCACGACGCCGATAGCCATCTGATGGAGCTCGATGATTGCCTGGATCCGTACTTCGACAGCAGCATGCTCGCGCGCTTTCATGCGTCGACGCATTACCGCGCCCGGGCCGCGCGCTACGTGAAACGGCCAGGACGTTCACGCGCCGCGCATGCTGATCCAGTCTTCCGTGCCGCAGTCGATGAGAACCTCCTGCTGCGCAAGAACCATGAAGCCCATGGCTCGTTCATTCGTGAGGATCGTTCGCACGCGATGGACCTGTTCGGCTTCGCCAGCCAGCTGGTGTTTACCACCTACTGCCTGGGCAATTTCGGGCTGGATCAGACCGACGACATGGCGCTGTGCTACGCGGCCGCAGACGCGCACAACCGCATGATGACTGACTTCTGCGCCGTCGACCGCCGGCTGCTGTCCAGTTGCTATGTGCCACTGGAAGACTTCGCCAGGGCGCGACAGACTGCTGAGCTTGCCGTGCGTCTGGGGGCACGCTCGCTGCTGGTACCCTCGCGTTGCCCGATGCAGCACGCGCCCAGCCACGCCGAACTCGACCCGGTGTGGGCGCTGGCGCAGGAAGCCGGCATTCCGATCCTCTTTCACGTGGGCGGCGAAGAGAAAATGTCCAAGACCTACAAGGTCAACGGCGGCCCGCCCGTACCGGACTTTCATGGCGGGGACGACAACTTCACGTCGATCAGCTACATGCCGATCCCCAACTCGGCGATGCAAACCTTATCGACGCTGATCTTCGACGGCGTGTTCGACCGCTTCCCGCGCCTGAAGTGGGGTGCCATCGAACTGGGGGCCGCCTGGGTGCCGGGATGGATGCGATCCATGGATTCGGCCGCCTTCGCGTTCCGAAAGAACGAAACGCGTCTACAGAAGCTCTCTGCCCTGCCCAGTGAAATTGCCCGGCGCCAACTGCGCGTCACGCCGTACCCGCATGAGGACACCGGCTGGATCATTCGCAACAGCGGCGAAGAGATGTGCCTGTTTTCATCCGACTTCCCGCACATTGAAGGAGGACGGCACCCGCTCAAGCGCTTTGACGAAACCCTGCAAGGTTGCTCACCCAAGTCGATCAATGCCTTCTACGCGGACAACTTCATCGACCTGATGGGCGAGGGCCTGGCGCCAGCGCTACGCAGACCGGCGCACCTGAAGGCGGCAGCCTGACGCGCTCACGTCCTGCATGGATACAGCGCTCCAACCCCTGGCGAATCTATGGACGATGAATGTGCTGCTGGCCGCGTGTCTTGCGCTGCCAAGCGGCATTCTTCAGGGATATGCAGGGTTTGGCGGCGCCTTGTTTGCAGCCCCGTTCTTCGCTCTGTTGTTCGGTCCGGCAACCGGGTTCAGCATCCTGGTGATTCTCATGCTGTTCAGCCAGGCGCCGCTGTTTCCTGAGGCCTTGCGCAACGCCGACTGGAAAGAGTTTGCCCCTCCTTCCATCGCAGCTGCCATCACCATGCCGCTTGGGGTCTCATTTCTGGTGGCTGCAGATCCAACATTCATTCGACGTGGGATGGGCGTTTTCATTTTGCTCATCACGGTC
>JBIKKG010000244.1:0-5339 GCA_044360485.1 Burkholderiaceae bacterium
AGCATCAGGTCAAACCTGAATTCACCTGCCGCTTCGTGTGGCAGGTGCATTCCATTGCGCTGTGGGACAACCGCTGCGCGATGCACAACCCGATCAACGACTATCACGGCTATCGGCGCGTGATGCACCGAATCACGCTCGAAGGCGACCAACCTCGCTGAGCCCCGCCTGGGCCGCCGCCTTCACGAGCAGCGGCCGACTCCGGCGCATGCACATCCATTGATTCGCCCCTCAACCGCCTTTGCCACCTGTACCGCCCTTTCCACCCGTACCGCCGGTATACGGCATGCCGTGCTCCACGGTCTGCCAGATCCAGCGCGCCGAAGGCTGCTCACGCTCCTCCAGGATGTGACCCACCAGACCGCCGGCACGGCTGATGACCGCAATGCCGCGCATCACCGGTTGCGGCATGCCGATCTCGCCCAGGACCGCCGCAATGGCACCCGTGGCGTTGATGGTCATGTGCCGGCCCCAGACCCGATCCACCTCAACAGACAGCGCCTTGAGCGCCGCGATATGCCGGCCTGCCACGCCCTCGCGTGCAGCCACCTCAAACAGGCGCGGCGTGCGCGGGTCGTCGGGGCGATGGATGGGATGACCGAAGCCCGGCAGCGGCTTGCGCTGCGCGCGATGCTGCTCGGCGATCTGCGCAGCACGCGCCGGCACGCCTTCGGGTGCGGCGAGCATCTCTTCGATGAGCGCGCTGCAGCCTTCCATGGTCCCTACAAAGGTGCTGCCCACGCCCAGCAAACCCGCCGCCACGGCTGATTGCAAGGCCTCAGGTGCCGAGTCGTAAATCAGCCGCGTGACGATGGCGCTGGGCGTGAGACCATGTTCCATCAGCGTGACCAGCACTGCATCGAGCAGCGCCACCTGCATGCGCGACGGACGCTGGCCGGTGAGCTGAAACAGGATCATTTCGGTGAAACTCACCTGACCGATCAGGTCATCGACGAGGTTGGCGCCTCGCACATGGATGGTGGTTTCGTCCGAGGTGCAAATGGCGGTGGTGGGCGCGTCGCGCTGGCTCATGACAAGGTCTCCGGTGGGTCCGCGATGCGAACGCGGCGCAGTGCTGGCATGCCGCCTGCCTTGAAGCGGCCTTCTGTTTGTGCCCCCATCCGCCTTGCCTGAAACGCATGGCCTCGGGCACGATCAGGGGCAGCCGTATTTCAGCACGTTCAGCGCAGCGCTCGTTCGGACTGAACCCTGAAAGCATTCCAAGGAGACTGTCATCACTGACCCCACCACCTCGCCCGTGCCCATCCTGGCCTTCAGCGGCCTGCGTGTCTTCGATGCCAGCCAAGGGCTCGCCGGCCCCTATTGCGCGATGCTGCTCGCCCAGCATGGCGCCACGGTCATCAAGCTCGAACCGCCCCAGGGCGACTGGAGCCGTGGCATCGGTTCGCGTTTTGGCGATCAATCGCCGCTGTCGATCAGCTGCAATCGCGGCAAGCAGAGCCTGGTGATCGACCTCAAGCAACCGGGCGCCACGCAAGCCGTGCAACGCGCAGCCAGCCAGTGCGATGTCGTGCTCGAAGGCTTCAGGCCTGGCGTGGCCGCACGACTGGGTCTGGACTACACCGCACTCGCCGCTCAGCGACCCGGTCTGATCTATGCCTCAATCAGCGGCTACGGCCAGGACGGTCCGTACTCGGAGCGGCCGGCCACCGACACGGTCATGCAGGCCTTCTCGGGGATGATGGCGCTCAACCGTGATGTGGAAGGTCGGCCTAGCCGGGTGGGCTTTCTGGTGGTCGACACGACCACCGGGCTGTACGCGTTTCAGGCGGTATCGGCCGCGCTCTATGCGCGCCTGCGCGGTGGGCCCGGCCAGCGGCTCGATATTTCGCTGATGCAGGCCGCCGCCGCGCTGATGAGCCAGCGTGTGGTGGAGATGGGGCTGGAGGGCGGCGAGCCGCAGGTCTTCAACGCCCCCGCCGGGGTGTACCGCTCAAGCGATGCCTGGGTCGCCATTGCCTTGAGCAATGAAGATCAGTTCACCGCACTGTGCACAGCACTGGAACGCCCCGACCTGCGCGCCGACCCGCGTTATGCGAATTTCGTGGAGCGCGCACGCCACCTTGCGCCGCTGATCGACGCCGTGTCACAGACCTTTCTCACGCGCGACACGGCGACCTGGGTGAAGCGCATCAATGCAGCCGGGGGGCTGGCCAATCCGGTGCTCAACCTGTCGCAGTGGTCACATGACCCGCATGTGCAGGCAGTGCGTGCCGCGCCTGTGACCCACTGGGCGCCGGTGGGCGACTTTCCGCTGCCGCGTATTCCGGGGGCCGCCGAGCCCGCGGTGGGTGATCCGCGCGCCGACTGGCCCACGCTGGGTGCAGCGGGCGCGCAATCTCTGGAGGTGCTCGGCTTTTCAGCCGAGGAGATTGACGACCTGCGCCGCCGAAAAATACTGATCGAGCCCTGAGCTGCGGGGGTGCCTGCTCAAGCAGGCTGGGCGGCCCCGCGCGTCTCGAATTCGGACAGATCGGGCGTGCGGGTCATGGTCCAGTAATCGACCATGCGCCAGGGCATCACGGCAAACACTCGGCCCTGTGCATTGCGATACCAGTTACGCATGCCGCCGTGGCTCCACACCAGTTGCGCGTGCTCGGCATCGACCCGCGCGTTATACGCGTCGTGCACGGGTTGCTTGACTTCCACTTCAGCGATGCCCTGCTCGACCATGTCACGCATCAGCGTGGTCACATAGCGCACCTGCACCTCAGCAATGAGCATGAGGCTGCCGCCATGCGCAAGCCCCGTATTAGGGCCGGTCATGACGAAGAGGTTGGGAAAGCCCGGCACGGTGATGCCCAGATGCGCCCGCGGATCGTCGTTGGCCCATTGCTGGCTCAACTGACGGCCGTCGCGGCCCGTCACGTGCATCGACTCAAGCAGCTTGCCCGGCTCGAAACCTGTAGCCATCAGAATGACGTCGACCGCATGCCGCGCGCCGCTGGCGTCGACGATCTCGCTGCCTTCCACGCGATCCACCGCCTCGGTGACCAGCGACACATTGGGACGCTTGAGTGCCTGATACCAGCCGTTGTCGATCAGGATGCGTTTGCCGTAAGGCGGGTAGTCGGGCAGGCACTTGGCGACCAGGTCGGGGCGGTCGCCGATCTGACTCATGAGGTAATCGGTGAGCTGACGCCGCTGGCTGTCATTGCGGTAGTTCATCGCCCGCTCAGGGTGCGGCCAGTTGGGATCGAACCGTACGGTGGGCAGCAAACCATCACCGAAGCGCCACATCAGACCGAAGCGATACCACGCGTAGTAGTAAGGCACGTTCTCCAGCAACCAGCGCGACTCGGGGCTGACTGTGCCGTGGTAGTCCTGCGGCGGTCGGGCCCACTGCGGTGAGCGCTGAAAAATGGTGACGTGCTCGGCCTGACCGGCCACCGTGCGCATGAACTGCATGGCGCTCGCGCCCGTGCCGATCACGGCCACGCGCTTGCCCTTCAGCGAGACATCGTGGCGCCAGCGCGCCGAGTGCCACCACGAGCCGGTGAATGAGTCGATCCCCTTGATGGCCGTGAGCTTGGGTCGGTTGAGCGCCCCCACGCACGAGATGATCACGGCGGCGCGGCGCGTGCGGGTGCTGCCGTCAGACCGGCGGGTCTGCACCTCCCACTGCTGCGCGTCGTCGAGCCAGCGCATCTGCACCACTTCGGTCTCAAACTCGATGTGCTCACGCAGCCCCTGGTCCTGGGTGACCTTGCGCTGGTAGGCCAGCATCTCGTCGCGCTTGGAGTAGTTGCTGGTCCAGGTGGTGTTGGGTGCGTAGGAGTACGAATAGAAATGGTTGGGCGTATCCACGCCTGATTCGGGATAGGTGTTTTCCCACCAGGTGCCGCCCACCTCGGCATTCTTTTCAACCACCTCGAAGGCAAAACCCATTTCCTTCAGGCGATAGGCGGCACACAAGCCGGTGAAGCCTGCGCCGATCACCAGCGCCTTGAAGTCCTTGAGGCGATCAGGCGCAGGCGGCGTGTGCCATTCAACGCGACGGTCGCGATAGCCCATTTCCTCCATGGCCAGGGGCGCGTACTCAGTCGGCACGCGCTCGCCTAAGCACACGCTCATCATCTCGACCAGCTGCGCTTCGTCAGGCAGGGGCGGCAGGGTGCGCTGCCCGCTGTGCAGTTCATCCAGCACACGCGCGATCGCTTCGCGCACAGCCTGCTGCGCCTGCGGCGATAAGCCGCCCGTGGGCTCGGCAAAGATCGAGATATCGCGCTTGGGCAGGAAAGGCTCTTTGAGCCAGGTGTCGTCGCCTGTGATCTGCGCCAGGCACATCAGCAAAGTGGGGACCGACGCCTGCTGCAGGGCGGCGTCACGTTCGGAGGCATTCATGAGGAGGTCCTGGAAAATCGGTCGGCCTTGACCTGGATGCCCGCCTGTTCGCGGTCCCAGGTGTCGGCGGTCACGCCCTGCTGACGCAGTTCGTGTTTCATGACTTTGCTGCTGGGCGTCTTGGGCAGCTCCGGCAGCACACGGACGTAACGCGGCACCATGAAATGCGCCATGCGTGCGCGCAGAAAATCGAGCAGGGCTGCGGGGTCGATGCTGCGCCCTTCCATCGGGGCCACCACGACCATCACATCTTCCTCGCTCAACGCGTTAGGCACGCCGATGGCGGCCACTTCGCGCACATCCGGATACGCCTGCACGTCGGCTTCCACTTCGAAGGACGAGATGTTTTCGCCGCGGCGGCGAATGGCGTCTTTCTTGCGATCGACGAAGTAGTAGTAGCCGTCAGCATCTTTGCGAAACGAATCGCCGGTGTGAAACCAGCCGTTGCGCCAGGCGGCGGCAGTCGCCTGCGGGTTGCCGTAATACCCGCTGTTCATGCCCCAGGGCCGATCGGTGCGCAGGATCATCTCGCCCACTGCGCCCACCGGCACTTCGCAATCATGGTCATCGACCAGGCGCACGTCCACGCCCGCACGCTGCCGACCACAGGTGCCGCGCACGGTCGGGTTCGGCTCCGAGATGATCGGGGTGGAAATCTCGGTCATGTTGAAGATGGTGTAGATGTCGCAGCCGAAGCGCCGCGAAAACGCCGGGATGTCGCCAGCCAGCGGCACCATGAACGCCAGGCGCAGCGGCGAGTCGGCGTCATCGGGGCGGGCCGGCAGCTTGTCGAGAAAACTCGCCATCACGCCCAGCAGAAACACGGCCGTGGTGTTGGTGGCGCGCACGGTATCCAGAAAACTGGCGGTATCGAAGCGCTCGATGAACGACACCGAGCCGCCACGCACAAACATGACCCACAGCACGCCCATGCCGCCGATATGAAAGAGCGGCATGTTGACCATGAACCGGTC
>JBIKKG010000245.1:0-5332 GCA_044360485.1 Burkholderiaceae bacterium
GTTCGTGGGCGATCCGGTGGTGGCCATGCTCGGTCAGGACGCCACCGACGAGCAGCGTGCCGAACTGCGCCGCGACCTAGGTCTGGAAGACCCCATTCCGGTCCAGTTCGCCACCTTCGTGAAGCACGCGGTGCAGGGCGACTTCGGCCTGTCCTACAGGCAGGGGCGCAAGGTATCCGAGCTGATCAAGGAACGACTGCCGGCCACGCTGGAGCTTTCCATGGCCGCCGCCGGCCTGGCCTTGCTCGTGGGCATCCCCATGGGCGTTTACACCGCGCTCAAGCGCAAGAGCTGGCTGGCGAATTTCTTTCTGGCCATCTCACTGGTGGGCGTGTCGCTGCCGACCTTCCTGATCGGCATCCTGCTGATCCTGGTCTTTGCGGTGGTCCTGGGCTGGCTGCCCTCATTCGGACGCGGCGACACCGTCCAGCTGGGCTGGTGGTCCACGGGCCTGCTCACGCGCGACGGCTGGTCCCATCTGGTGCTGCCGGCCATCACGCTGGCGCTCTTTCAGATGACGCTGATCATGCGGCTGGTCCGCTCCGAAATGCTCGAAGTCTTGCGCACCGACTACATCAAGTTCGCACGCGCCCGCGGCCTGAGCGATCGCGCGGTCTACTTCGGCCATGCGCTCAAGAACACGCTGGTGCCTGTCATCACCATCACCGGACTGCAGATCGGCGCCATCATCGCTTTTGCCATCATCACCGAGACGGTGTTCCAGTGGCCCGGGATGGGGCTGCTCTTCATCCAGTCGGTGCAGGCTGCAGACATCCCGATCATGGCGGCCTATCTGTGCCTGATCGCCCTCATCTTCGTGGTCATCAATCTGCTGGTCGACCTGCTGTACTTCGTGGTCGACCCCCGCCTGCGCGTCGAGCGTCCCACCACGTCTCACTGACCGTCTGAACCGTGTGGGCTGCCCGTGGCCTGCGCACCTGAGCCTGCCCTTCCGTCAAGAGTCCGCCTGTGTCATCTGACTCCGCACCACCTGCTGTTCCAACCGCCGCTTCACACGATGCGCCGGCCCGGCCCCCCTCGGCCTGGCAGCGCTTTCTCGACGGCGACGTCTTTCACAGCTTTCGCAACAACCCGGTGGCCATTGGTGCCGCTATGGTGGCCGCCATCATGGTGCTGGGTGCGCTCTTTGCGCCGCTGGTCTCACCGCACGATCCCTTCGACCTGAAAACGCTCGATCTCAACAATTCGCTTTTTCCGCCTGCATGGACCGAAGCCGGTCAGCGGGCCTTTCCCCTGGGCACCGACGACCAGGGCCGTGATGTGCTCTCCACCATTCTTTACGGCTCGCGGATCTCCTTGATGGTAGGCCTGCTCTCGGTGGCTTTGGCCATGGTGATGGGCGTGAGCCTGGGGCTGTTGTCGGGCTATCTGGGCGGCAGGCTGGACGCCTTCATCATGCGCGTGGCCGATGTGCAGCTGTCCTTTCCAGCCATCCTGATCGCCCTGCTCATCAATGGTGTGGCGCGCGCGGCACTGCCCGCTAATGCCAACATGGATACGCTCTCCATTGCCGTGCTGATCGGCTCGATCGGATTGGCCAACTGGGTGCAATATGCCCGCACGGTGCGCGGCTCCACACTGGTCGAGAAAAACCGCGAATATGTGCAGGCAGCGCGCGTCATCGGCGTCAAACCCCTGTCGATCATGCTGCGTCATGTGTTGCCCAATGTGCTGGGGCCGGTCCTGGTGATCGCCACCATCAACGTGGCCACAGCCATCATCACCGAAGCCACACTATCGTTTCTGGGCGTGGGCGTGCCGCCCACCTCACCTTCGCTGGGCACCATGATCAACAACGGCAACAACTTTCTGTACTCGGGCGAATGGTGGCTGGTGGTGTTCCCCGGGGCTGCCCTCATTGCCTTGTGCATGTCAGTGAACCTGCTGGGCGACTGGCTGCGCGACGCGCTCAACCCGAAACTGCAATGAGCTCTCCCGACATGAGCGCGACCCCTGAGGCGCCCCTGCTCGAAGTCCGCCATCTGCGCGTGGAATTTCCGACGCGTCGCGGCACGCTGCGGGCAATCGACGATGTGTCCTTCAGCATCGCGCCAGGCGAGGTGTTGGGCGTGGTGGGCGAATCAGGCGCCGGCAAGTCGCTGACCGGTGCCGCCATCATCGGATTGCTCGAGCCACCCGGACGCATTGCAGCAGGCGAGATCCTGCTCAACGGCCAACGCATCGATGATCTTGATCCGGCACGCATGCGCCGCATTCGGGGCAAGGAAATCGGTGCCATCTTCCAGGACCCGCTCACCTCGCTCAACCCGCTCTACACGGTGGGCCGGCAACTGACTGAAACCATTCGCACGCATCTCGATCTGAATGCTGTGCAGGCTCGCGAACGGGCCATTGAATTGCTGGCGTCCACCGGCATCCCGGCAGCCGCCGCGCGCATCGACCACTACCCGCACCAGTTTTCGGGCGGCATGCGTCAGCGTGTGGTGATCGCACTGGCCTTGGCCGCCGAACCCCGGCTGATCGTGGCAGACGAGCCCACGACCGCACTGGATGTGTCCATCCAGGCGCAGATCATCGCGCTGTTGAAAACGCTATGCCGTGAGCGCGGCACAGCGGTCATGCTGGTCACGCACGACATGGGCGTGATCGCCGAAACCGCTGACCGGGTCGCGGTCATGTATGCCGGGCGCATTGCCGAAATCGGTCCGGTGGCCGATGTCATTCATCGTCCCCGGCACCCGTACACCGTGGGGCTGATGGGCTCGATCCCCAAAGTGGGCGAGCACCGCACACGGCTTGAGCAAATCGACGGCGCCATGCCAAGACTGGGGGCCATTCCGCAGGGTTGCGCGTTCAATCCCCGCTGCACGAGGGCCTTCGACCACTGCCGCACCCATCGGCCTGATCTCATCGCAAGCGGAGCCACGCGCGCTGCCTGCTGGTTGCTCGAAGACTCCCTGCAGCAGGACCTTGCTCCATGAGCCTGATTGACCGCTTCGGCGAACATCTTGAGCGCGGCCGCGGGGCAGCAGCCGATACGGCCGCGCAACGCCCCGACCCGCTGGTCGTGGTGGAAGACATTGCCAAGTCCTTCGACGTGTCCGAGCCCTGGCTCAACCGCGTGATCGAGCGCAAGCCTCGGACCTTGCTGCGTGCCGTCGACGGGGTGAGCTTCGAGATTCCGCGCGGCCGCACGCTGGCCCTGGTGGGTGAATCCGGCTGTGGCAAATCCACCGTGGCACGCTTGCTGGTCGGTCTGTACACGCCCTCGCGCGGTCGGGTGCAGTTCGACGGCACCGACCTCTCCAGCCTGAGCCCGGCTGCAGCGCGCCCGCTGCGCGCACAGATGCAGATGATCTTCCAGGACCCGTACGCCAGCCTCAATCCACGCTGGAAGGTCGCCGACATCATTGCCGAGCCGATCCGCGTGCATCGGCTCATCAACTCGCCCGACGGCGTGCGGGCGCGCGTGGAGGCACTGCTGCGTCATGTGGGCCTGGCTGCGGCCGACGCCGAAAAATATCCGCACCAGTTTTCCGGGGGGCAGCGCCAGCGGCTGTCCATTGCGCGGGCGCTGGCCTCGCAGCCGCGCTTTCTGGTGTGCGATGAGCCCACCTCGGCACTGGATGTCTCAGTGCAGGCACAGGTCCTGAATCTCATGCGCGAGATCCAGCAGGCCGATGGCCTGACCTACCTCTTCATCTCGCACAACCTCGCCGTGGTGCATCATGTGAGCGATGAAGTCGGTGTGATGTACCTGGGCCGCATCGTTGAGCTGGCGCCCAAGAGCATCCTCTTCGAGCGACCTCGTCATCCCTATACCCGCATGCTGCTGGACGCCATCCCGGATACCCGCATGAGCGGCAAGGCACGTACCCCGGTGGCCGGTGAAGTGCCCAACCCGCTCAATCCGCCGTCGGGCTGTACGTTTCATCCGCGATGCCCCCTGGCTAATGACCGATGCCGGGCTGAGCGTCCCCTCTTGCAGACACTGACCGATGGCGCGAAAGTGGCGTGCCATGCCGTTGAAGAAGGCCGGAGCTGAGCCGATGTCGCACGCCCACCCCTGCGATATGCACCCCACCCCTGTATCAGGCAGGGCCCGCACAGCGCTGCGCAGCGTGTGGACGGTGGTGCTTGCGCTGGGCGTGCTGGTGGGCGTCTCGGGTTGCCAGACCGACCTGCCGCTCAATGATCTGAAAGCGCGACATGGCGGCTTGCCGTCACGGTATCTGCCGATGGACGGCATGGAGGTGCACTGGCGAGACGAAGGCCCGGCCAATCTTCCTGCCGCGTCACTGCCGGTGCTGCTGCTGCATGGCACGGGCGCATCACTGCACACCTGGGATGGCTGGGCGCGCGAACTGTCCCGCGAGTTCCGGGTCGTGCGCCTCGATCTGCCGGGCTTCGGTCTGACCGGTCCGCATCCGTCCGGCGACTACTCGCCCGCGGCCATGGTCGATTTCCTGGAGCGCTTCGCCGACGCCGCCGGTCTGCAACAATTCGTGGTCGCAGGCAATAGTCTAGGTGGGCTCTATGCCTGGCGGTTTGCGCTGCGCAGGCCCGATCGCGTGCGTGCGCTCATCCTGGTCGATGCCGCCGGCTATCCGTCCGATCTCTCCGGACCGGGCACCCTGGGTTTGCGACTGGCCCGCATGCCGGTGGTGAGCGAACTCATGCGCTGGGCGCCGGTCGAAGGCCTGGTGGGCAGCGGTTTGCGCGGTGCCTATGCCGATCCCACTCGCGTTTCACCGGAACTCGTCGATCGCTATGCCAGTCTGATGCGTCGACCGGGCAACCGCATCGCCATGGGTGATCGTGCACGCGGGCAACACGAGGCCACCGGATGGGAGCAGGTTCAAAACATCCGCATGCCGACCCTGGTGCTGTGGGGCGGGCGCGATACCTGGCTGCCGCCCTCGATGGGGGAGCGCTTCAAACGCGATATCGCAGGCAGCCGTCTGGTGATCTACCCTGACCTGGGCCATGTCCCCATGGAAGAAGATCCGGCCACGACCGTGCGCGATGCCGCACGATTCTTGCGCGAGCTGCCTGGCCCATCAGGCCGCTAAGGGGCTCTCAAGGCGCCGCTTGAGAGGGCTGCAGCGGGCGCGAGTGATCACTCAGGCGGTCGCAGTGTCCGCGTTGACCGCCTGTTCAGCCAGCCCAAGCAGAAGGGCCTCGGCCTGCTCACCATCGATGACATACGGATCGAAAGTGGTCCCGGACATCATCGACGCATACAGCGCGCGGTGTGTTGCGCTGGAAGACAAAAAGCCCATCTGCCAGTCGGGAAACAGGCGGCTCTGAATACGCGCGTACTTCAACAGCGTCACGCTGCGATGCCGTG
>JBIKKG010000050.1:0-17807 GCA_044360485.1 Burkholderiaceae bacterium
TGGCGCTGCCGTGTCCGGGCTGCTATAGTGGCGGGCTGACCGAATCAAGGTAATCGGAACAAGGTAATTTTTGATGCCCACCATCCGTCTGAAGGAAAACGAGCCGTTTGACGTTGCGCTGCGCCGCTTCAAGCGCACCATCGAGAAAACCGGTCTGTTGACCGAGCTTCGTGCTCGCGAGTTTTACGAAAAGCCCACAGCCGAGCGCAAGCGCAAGAAAGCGGCCGCGGTCAAGCGTCACTACAAGCGTCTGCGCAGCCAGATGCTGCCCAAGAAGCTCTACTGATCCCGGTTGTGCGTTGGGGTTGTTCCCGATGACCGCGTCTGCACTGAAAGACCGCATCACCGAGGACATGAAATCGGCCATGCGCGCGCGCGAGGCCGATCGACTGGGGGCCATCCGCATGCTGTTGGCCGCCATCAAGCAAAAGGAAGTCGACGAGCGCATCAGCGCAGATGACGCCCAGGTGGCGGCCATCGTCGACAAGCTCATCAAGCAGCGCCGAGATTCCATTGCGCAGTTTGAGCAGGCCGGCCGCACGGACCTGGTCGAGCGCGAGCAGGCTGAGGTCGCGGTGCTGAGCGTCTATTTGCCGGCACAGGCCGATGCAGCAGAGGTCAGTGCGCTGATCGAGTCCGCTCTGGTGCAGGTTCAGGCACGCGGTCCTCAGGACATGGGCAAGGTCATGGGTCTGCTCAAACCGAAGCTGGCCGGTCGGGCCGATCTCTCGGCCGTGTCTGCCACAGTCGGTGCGCTGCTCAAAGGGCGCGCTGTCTGACGCTGGACTGCGGCGTTGATCCCGCAGGCATTCATCCAGGACTTGCTGGCACGCGTCGACATCGTCGAGGTCGTCGGACGCGTCGTCAAACTCAGGAAAGCCGGCACTAACTTTTTGGGGCTGTGCCCGTTTCACGGCGAAAAGTCTCCGTCCTTTACAGTTTCTGCAGTCAAGCAGTTCTATCACTGCTTTGGTTGTGGCGCCCATGGGTCAGCCATCAGTTTTCTGATGGAGCAGGGCGGGCTGGGGTATGTCGACGCCATCCATGAACTGGCCCGCGCGCAGGGGCTCGATGTGCCGCAAGAAAGCGGCTCCGCGTCGCAGCCGCGGCGCGACCCCGATGTGCTCGAGTCACTGGCCTCGGCGGCGCGCTTCTACAAGCAGCGTCTCAAGGATTCCGATCGGGCCATCGAATACCTGAAGGGCCGCGGTGTGAGCGGCGAAACCGCGGCGCGCTTTGCCATCGGCTATGCCCCGGAGGGGTGGCGTGGGCTGCAGGCCGCAGTGCCGGATTACTTCGCGCCGAGCTTGCTCGAAGCGGGGCTGGTGATCGAGCCTGAGTCTGATGCCGAGGCCCAAGCGGGGCCGCGCACCGATGGCCCTGGCCGGCGCCGCTACGACCGGTTTCGCGATCGCATCATGTTCCCGATCCGCAATCCGCGTGGTCAGGTGATCGGATTTGGCGGGCGCGTGCTGGGCAAAGGCGAACCGAAATATCTCAATTCGCCAGAGACCCCGGTGTTTTCCAAGGGGCGCGAACTCTACGGGCTCTTCGAGGGTCGGGAGGCCATTCGGGCGAACGATTGTGTGATCGTGGTCGAGGGGTACATGGACGTGGTGATGCTCGCCCAGCATGGGGTGGGTTTTGCTGTGGCGACTCTGGGCACCGCCACCACCGCGCAACACGTGCAAAAGCTGCTTCGTACCGCGGACCGCCTGGTGTTTGCCTTCGATGGCGACGCCGCGGGTCGACGTGCGGCATGGCGGGCGCTGGAAGCCTGCCTGCCGCATGTGTCCGATGTCCGACGCATCGATTTCCTGTTCCTGCCGCCTGAGCATGACCCTGACAGTTTTGTGCGCGAGCAGGGCGCAGCGGGCTTCTCCCGTGCCCTGGAGACCGCGTTGCCCTTGTCCGAGTTCATGCTCGGCGAGCTTGCCGCACGTGTGGATCTGGAGACCCCCGAAGGGCGGGCCCGACTGCAGGCCGATGCACGCCCTTTGCTGCGGGCGATCCCGCCCGTCGCCCTGCGCCTGCAGTTGATCCAGTCGGTGGCGTCGCGCGCCCGAGTGCGTCCGGAAGACCTTCAGCAGTTTCTGGCTGACGCTGATGTCCCCGCCACGGGGTCGGGCGCCTGGCCTGGGAGGACGGCGTCGCAGCCTGCCGCGGCTCGGGAAAGCTACGGCGAGCGCCGCTTTCGCTCGAACCCGGCATCGCGCCCCCCCAGCGCGCCGGTCGGCGCCACCCTGCCTGATCTGCAGCGCCAGGCGCGATTGCTGCTCTCTTTGCATCCTGCGCTGGCGGCTGAGGGTTGGCCAACCGAGTTCCTGCCGCCCGCGGTCACCGAGTGGATGGAGCGACTGGCTGCCCTGCCGCAAGGCGCCAGTTTCGCAGGTCTGCTCGAATCCTTGCGCCAAACCGACCCTGAGATCGCTATGGCACTGCAGGAGCAGGTCACCCGGGATCGGGGGCTGCTTGCGGATCTGTCGCTGGACGACGCACGTTCCGAATTTGAGGGCGCGCTGGTGCAATTACGTTCGCAAGGCCTGCGTGAAGCCGTCGATGAACTGGCGCGGTCTGGCTTGCAGGACGAGGCGTCTCGGGAGCGGTATGCCCGATTGCAGGAGATGCGGCGTGCGCTGACGAACTCATGAGGCTTTAAGGTACAATTAAAGGTTTCCCCGCTAGGTTCGTGTGGTTAGCACTCACTAACGAGGTTTGGTCGTGAGCACATCCAAAAAGGTTCCTCAGCGCACAGCCTCTGCACGGAACGCGGCCTTGGGCCGTACGGCCACGCCGGCCAGCGCTTCCGTCTCCAGTAGGCGGCGCACTGATATGCAAGACAGCACGGTGGTTCGGCGCGCAGGCGCGGCTCCAACATCCCAACCCGCTTTGAAGACACCGGCCAAATCAACGGCCCGGTCTACGGTGAAGACTGCATTGAAAACACCCACGAAAGCCTCTGCCAAGTCGGCGACTGCTCCCGCCAAGCCCTCTTCTGCGAAGAGCAGCAGCAAAGCCGCTACCGCCAGCAAGGCTGCCTCCAAGACGCCTGCCCGTTCTTCTGCCACGCAGGGCAGCTCTCGCGCAGCCACCAAGGCGGTGGCGAAGTCGGCCGCTCGTGCGGCCGCCAAGCCGGCGCCGGTCAAGGCCCTCGCTGCCAAAGCGCCTGCCAAGCCCGCCTCTGCAGTCAGCAAAGCGCCTGCCAAGCCCGCCTCTGCAGTCAGCAAAGCGCCTGCCAAGCCCGCGGTGCGCGCGGCTGCAGCTGCTGCCAAGGCCGCACCCGCCAAGGCGGCTGCTCGCAGCGCGGCAACCGGGGTGAGCAAAGAGAAGGCGCCCGCCGCGCGCTCGAGCGTCAAAGCGACCGAGCAGGTCACAGCCCAGGCTGTCCTGGAAAAGGTGATTGCCAAGGCGGCTGGTACCGCCAAGGTGGCAACGGGTGTCAAAGCGAAAGCGCCTGCCGCAGAGTCCGCCGCGACCAAGGCGGTCGCCAAGCCGGTCCCCGCCAAAGCTGCTGGCGCCGCAGGCAAAACCCCTGCCTCCAAGCCGGCCGCTCAAAAAGGTTCCAAAGCGAAAGGCGTCGTGCCTTCCGACGAATCCGATCTCGACCTGGTGGGCGATCCCACCGACACGCTCGATGAGTCCGATGGCGCCGACGTCGAAGTCATCGAGGTGCCGCCGGTCCCGGTGCCAGCCAAGGTACGGGCGCGCGACAAGCGCGCCAAGGAAAAAGCGCTCATCCGAGACGCCCTTGCGCGCAATCTCGGCAGTTCCGAAGAAGAGCTCGAGATCAAGCGCAACAAGCTCAAGTCGCTGATCAAGCTGGGCAAGGAGCGTGGTTTTCTCACGTACGCCGAGATCAACGATCATCTGCCTGAAGATCTGGTCGACGCTGAAGCGGTCGAGTCGATCATCACCACCTTCGGTGATATGGGCATCACGGTCTACGAACGTGCGCCCGATGCAGAGACCCTGCTGATCAACGACAACACGCCCGTCGTGTCGTCAGACGAAGACGCCGAGGAAGAGGCCGAGGCAGCCCTGTCGACCGTCGACTCCGAGTTCGGTCGGACGACCGACCCGGTGCGCATGTACATGCGCGAGATGGGTTCAGTGGAGCTGTTGACGCGTGAGGGCGAAATCGAAATCGCCAAGCGCATCGAAGACGGCCTCAAGCACATGGTCATGGCCATCTCGGCCTGCCCCACCACAATCGACGAAGTCCTCAAGGCGGCCGAAGACATTCGGATCGAGAAAAAGCGCATCGACGAGGTCGTCGACGGTCTCATCGATCCCAACGCAGAAGAAGACTTTTCTCCGCCCCAGCCGGCCGCCGCCGCTGCCGCTGCAGCCGGCGACTTCGAAGACGACGAAGAAAGTGAGGCCGATGCCAACAGTGCGAACACGGCCAAGCTCCAGGAGCTGCGTCGGGCCTCGCTCGAAAAGTTCGAGCACATCGGCCGATGGTTCGACAAGATGCGCGTGGCCTACGAAAAGGAAGGCTACAAGTCCAAGCCGTACCTGAAGGCTCAGGCTGAACTGCAGGAAATGCTCATGACCATCCGCTTCACGGCGAAGATGGTCGAAAAGCTGTGTGACACCCTGCGCGGACAGGTCGAAGAGGTGCGCTCCTATGAGCGAGCCATCGCCGAGATCTGCGTGCACAAGGTCGGCATGCCGCGTGAACATTTCATCCGCTCGTTCCCTGGCAATGAATCCAATCTGCGCTGGGTGGAAAAGGAAGCTGAGTCCAGCGCGGCCTACACGGTCACGCTGCGTCGGAACATTCCCGCCGTTCAGGACCTGCAGCAAAAGTTGATCGACCTGCAGGCGCGGGTCGTGTTGCCGCTGTCTGATCTGAAAGAGATCAACAAGCAGATGTCGATGGGCGAGGCCCGTGCTCGCCGCGCCAAACGCGAGATGACCGAGGCGAACCTGCGTCTGGTGATCTCCATCGCGAAGAAATACACCAACCGCGGCCTGCAGTTCCTCGACCTCATTCAGGAAGGCAACATCGGTCTGATGAAGGCCGTGGATAAATTCGAATACCGCCGTGGTTACAAGTTCTCCACGTACGCCACCTGGTGGATTCGCCAGGCCATCACCCGTTCCATTGCCGATCAGGCCCGCACCATCCGTATTCCGGTGCACATGATCGAGACGATCAACAAGATGAACCGGATTAGCCGTCAGATTTTGCAGGAAACCGGCACCGAGCCCGATCCTCAGACCCTGTCCGGCAAAATGGAGATGCCCGAGGACAAGATCCGTAAGATCCTGAAAATCGCCAAAGAGCCGATCTCCATGGAAACGCCCATCGGCGACGATGACGACTCCCATCTGGGCGACTTCATCGAAGACACTGCCACGCTCGCACCTGCCGACGCCGCGCTGCATGGCTCGATGCGCGATGTGGTCAAGGAAGTGCTCGACTCACTCACGCCCCGTGAGGCGAAAGTGCTGCGCATGCGCTTCGGTGTTGAAATGAGCACTGACCACACGCTTGAAGAAGTGGGCAAGCAGTTCGATGTGACTCGCGAGCGCATTCGTCAGATCGAAGCCAAGGCCTTGCGCAAGCTGCGTCATCCGTCGCGTGCCGACAAGCTCAAGAGCTTCCTCGAGGGCCAGTAAACGGTTTGCAGCCTGCTCGCGCTGGTCAAGAAAATGCCCGCATCAAGCGGGCTTTTTCTTGTGTACGCGTTGATGTCTCAGGGATTGGTCTTCAGTACACCCACTGGACCCGGGCCAGGATGGCGTCGGTGATGCCGGTGACGCCCTGATCGTCCAGCCAGGTGCGGCCCCAGCCAATCCCCAGCTTCCAGCGATGGGTGGCCCACCAGTTGGCGCCGACATAGGTTTTCTTGAATCGACCGCCTTGGATGGTACCGTCATCCAGGTCGACGTAGGACAGTCTGGCGACCAGTTCGACGGCGCCATGCGTGCCTCCCGGTTTCACGCGACGTGCATAGCCTACTGTCGGGTCGTAGGGTCGGCTGTCGCCTGTGACAACCCAGCTTGCGCCGATGTAGCCGCCCTGAAAACTCGGGCTGCCCGAGAGTGGCGCATCGGTCTTGGCGTGAATGTATTCGCCCATCACCGAGAGCGGTCCATCCTGCCAGACGCCTTCCAGACCGAGATGCCAGGCATGGTTTGCTGTGAACGACCCAGTATCCACGTAGTAGTCGGTCACGTTCGATTCCGGCCGCCCACGGTAGCGCAATTTGCCCCCATCAGCGCCCGCGCGGCGCACGGAAGCGCCCAGGTGCATGAACTTGCTGCCTTCGCTTTCCAGCCAGAGCAGGTGTGTGGCGCGAGCGGTGAAATCGGTACCGTCGTTGGGGACGCTGGCATTTTTCCCCGACCAACTGTCGTTGAAGAACCCGAAGGCGAAGGTCGACATCCTGTTCGCTGCCACATGGTTGAACCGGATGCCCGTGGCTCGCGAGACGAAGAACGGATTGAGAACGCGCTCCTGAAAGGCCAGATTAGCCGCGTCACCGACCATCTCGTAGCTGTGCGTCTCCTTGGTCTTGCCCACGGTGACGGTGGTGGTCGGCCCAAGGATCGGGAAGGTCAGCGAGACATCGGTCATGTCCCAGTTGGTGTCACGCGTGCTGTCAAACCCCTTGTATTCGCCGGCAATCAGGTAGCGCACCACGTAGTCGGTGCCGATCGTGCCGCGAAACAGCAGACGCGCTGCCCGGAACTGACCCTCGTTGTCCTGACGGCCCACCTGCGCCAGCGAGTTGGCGTCCTGACTGAACCAGGTGTAGTCGCCCAGCAAGACCAGGCCTGGTTTGATGGTGAACCACGACGACTTGACCTCGGTGTCCTTGTAGGTGGACTGCGGGGCATCGGGCATCATGAATCCACCCGGGATGGCCGCTGGCGGCTCCCCCTCGAACTGGCCAGGCGCCGGCGGCAACAGCGACTCAGGTGCTTGCGCGTGCACGGGCAGCGACAGTGTGGTGGTGAGCAGGGCGGCGAGCGAAGCTGCGCGAAGGGTATGACGCATGTCAGTGTGAACACCAGAAAGAAAAAGCGCTTCCAATGCAGCGCGCCGGTCATGCACCAACTGTCACGGCTGCGGGGCGCAGAATGGCGTGGCCCATGCGACCTGTCAAACCGGAAAAGCCGGTTTCGTGCCGTACAGGAGTGACTGAAACGGGCGTGCGCATCGACTGCTTCAGTACTTGCATGGCTGTACGGTGGACCTGCTCTGCTAACCTCGCCAAATGAGCCAGACCATCCCCTTTGATGTGCCCTCCACGCTTGCTGCGGCTGCGCTCGTTCTGGTCGTCGGGCGCAGGCTGGTGGAAGTGATCCCTGTTCTCAAGCGGTATTCCATCCCGGCGGCTGTGGTCGGCGGTTTGCTCGCCGCAGCCGTCGCCACGGTGCTGCATGCGCGCGGGATCACGCTCGCCTTCGACAAGTCGCTTCAGCCCGGACTCATGCTGGCGTTTTTTGCCACCGTCGGGTTGGGCGCAGATGTCCGGATGCTTGCCCGAGGGGGCAAGTTGCTGTTCACCTTTGCCATCGCCATCGCGATCATGCTCATCGCGCAAAACCTGGTGGGGGTGGGTGCCGCCAAGCTGCTGGGGGTCGATCCCTTGCTCGGTTTGCTGGCAGGGTCCATCTCGATGGCGGGTGGACACGGCACGGCCGCGGCCTGGGGGCAAAAATTTTCCGAAACCTACGGGCTGACTGCAGCGCCCGCATTGGGCATCGCTGCAGCCACCTTTGGCCTGGTGGCCGGTGGACTGCTGGGCGGGCCTGTGGCGCGCAGGTTGGTCGAGCGTCTGTCCGCCCGTGGCATGCCACTGGGCGAGTCCGATGCGCGTTCAGGGCCAGGCGATGGCGCTCAGGCGAAGGGCCCTCTGAGCGCCGATCGGCTCACGATCATCATCTTGCTGATCACGGTCTGCATGGTGCTGGGGTCGCACCTGGTGCGATGGGCTGAGAACCCCAGTTTCACGTTGCCCGCCTTCGTCTGGACGCTCTTTGTTGGTGCGGTCTTGCGCAATCTGCTGGCGCTCTTGAACTGGCATGAAGTCGATGCAGAAGCGCTGGACTTTGCGGGCAGTATCGCGCTGTCGCTCTTTCTGGCCATTGCGCTGATGAGCCTGCGGCTATGGGAGGTGGCCTCGCTGGCGGGCCCCGTGCTGCTGATCCTGCTGCTGCAGGTGGTGGCTGTGGCGGTCGTGGCTACCGTGCTCACCTACCGGCTGTGCGGCAGCAACTATGAAGCCGCTGTGCTGGTGGCGGGACAGTGCGGCTTCGGGCTTGGGGCCACGCCCACCGCGATTGCCAACATGCAGGCGGTCACCGAGCGTTTCGGTTACGCCAGGCAGGCCTTCATTGTGGTGCCTGTGGTCGGCGCCTTTCTGATCGACATTTTGAATGCGGTCGTGATCGGTGGGTTTGTGACCTGGCTGGGGCAGGGGCGCTGAGCCGCCCCCTGCCTCACCACACACTGACCGCACGGGCCTGCTCAGACAATGCGGCTCTTGTGCCCTGCCCAGTACTGCTCACGCAGCGGCTTCTTGTAGAGCTTGCCGGTCGGCAGCCTGGGCAGCGCGTCCATAAAGTCGACTGACTTCGGGCATTTCAACTTAGCCAAATGCTGCTGACAAAAGGCAATCAGTTCCTGCGCTAGCTCGGGGCTCGCTGTCACACCTGGCATCGGCTGAATCACCGCTTTCACTTCTTCGCCCAGATCTTCGTTGGGCACCCCAAACACCGCGGCATCAGCCACTTTGGGATGGGTGATGAGCAGGTTCTCGCATTCCTGCGGATAGATGTTCACGCCACCCGAGATGATCATGAAGGTGGAGCGGTCGGTGAGGTACAGGAACCCATCGTCGTCCACATAGCCCACGTCACCCACGGTGCTCATGCTGCCATCGGCTGAGCGAGATTCCGCGGTGCGAGCCGCATCGTTGAAATACTCGAAGGGCGTGGCGGTCTTGAACCAGATCTCGCCCGGCGTGCCCTTTGGCGCAGGCTGCATGTTCTCATCGAGGATATGCAGATCGCCCAGCAGCACCCGACCCACCGAACCGCGATGGGCCAGCCATTCGGCGGAGTCGCAGGCTGTGAAGCCCAGGCCTTCAGTGGCGCCGTAGTACTCGTGAATGATCGGTCCCCACCACGCGATCATCTGCTCCTTCACCTGCGCGGGGCAGGGCGCCGCAGCATGCACGGCGATCTCGAGCGAAGACAGGTCGTACTGAGTGCGCACCGATTCAGGCAGCTTCAGCATGCGGCTGAACATGGTGGGCACAAGCTGCGAATGGGTCACGCGATACTTGGGAATCAGCGCCAGATATTGCTCGGGATCGAAGTGTTCCATGATGATCACGGTGCCACCATTGCGCACCGTGAGCGCCACGGCCGCCTGCGGCGCCGAGTGATAGAGCGGCGCGGGCGACAGGTAGACCATGTCCTCGCGATAGCGCCACAGCTTGTTCAGGAAATGAAAAAGTGGCAGCGGCTTGGAGGGCGGATCTTCTGGCAAAGGCCGCACGATGCCCTTGGGTCGGCCGGTGGTGCCCGATGAATACAGCATCGGTGTGCCCAGCCATTCGTCTGCAATCGGGGTGGCCGGATACGCCGCCACTGCCTGGGCAAAGTCCAGCACCTCGCAGTCTTGTACACGTGACGGCAGACTGGGCACTGCCGCACCATCGACCACCAGGCACACCCTGACCTGCGGGCACTGGGTCAACGCCTTCAGAGCGATATCGACCTTGCCGCGCGAGGTGATCAATACCTGCGATTCGCTGTTGGTGAGGATGTAGGCGAGTTCGTCTGGCGTGAGAAAGGAGTTCGTGCAGGTGTAGTAGAGCCCCGCACGTTCGCCGGCCCCGCAGGACTCCAGGTAGCGTGCATTGTTCTCCATGAAGATGGCGAAGTGGTCCAGCCGCTTGAGCCCTCGGGCACGCAGCAGATGGGCCAGCCGATTGGTGCGGGTCTCGAATTCTTTGTAGCTGACCGACTCACCGCTTGCGGCCATGATGAAGACCGGGCGGTCGGGGTGTTGGCTCGTATAAGGACCGGCGTACATCGAATGTCTCCTAAGGCAGTGCTGAAAATACGCGCGGCGAAGATAGCACGCGTACCGGCCCATGCCTGGAATCGCACACACGGCGTGAGCCGGCCGGTTCGACAGGACCGCCGCTGCGTCTACAATTTGCCGTGGCTGGGCGCAACAGAATAAGCCCCGCCGGGCGGCCGTCGCCAGGGGCACCAGGAGGCATTCAGCATGTCCAAGTCGACCATCGGGTCGTTCGTTGCGCACGCGCCGTTTGCCTCGACCCACGAGGCGCTGGTGCAGACCGGGCTCAAGCAAATTCTGGCCGCATTGAACGAGCGCCCTCGCTCTCAGCGTGCCGCCACGCGGTGAGCAATGCGTTCATCGAGCGCAGGGAGGGCGTGTGGCGGATTGCCGAGCGGATCGCTGTACCCGAACTCGATTTCCGTTCGCGTTGAGGCCCACCATGATTCGATTGAACCGGCTGTTGCCCCCACTCGGCAACGACCCTTACCACGAGGACATAGCACCATGCGCATTGCCATCCTTGACGACTACCAGGATGCTGTCCGCAGCCTGGAGTGTTTCGCCCGCCTCGCTGGTCATGACGTGGTGGTGTTTCATGACACGCCAGGGGATCCTCAGGTCGTCGCCGAGCGTTTGAAGGGTTGCGATGCGGTAGTGCTGATCCGTGAACGCACGCGCTTCAATGCTGCACTGATTGCGCTGCTGCCTGACAGCCTCAAGCTGATCAGCCTCACCGGTCCTTTGAGCGGGCAGGTGGACCTGCAGGCCGCTCACGCCCGCGGCATCACGGTGTGTGCGGGCCGCGGGTCGGGACAGTCCACACCTGAGCTCACCTGGGCACTGGTCATGGCCGGCACCCGGCATGTCCCGCTGGAAGATCGGCGCATGCGCGCAGGTCGCTGGCAGACGACGATCGGCCGCGTCCTGGCCGGGCGCACGCTGGGCATTCTGGGGTACGGACGCATCGGCTCGAAGGTGGCCGCCTATGGGCGCGCCTTCGGTATGCCGGTGCTAGTGTGGGGCCGCGAGGGCTCCATCGAACGCGCCCGCACCGACGGCCATGACATCGCCACCGATCAGGCCGATCTCTTCGCGCGCAGCGATGTGCTGAGCCTGCACCTGTCGTTCAACGCCGGCACGCGTGGCGCTGTGCGGGCGTCCGACCTGGCCCGCATGAAGCCCGATGCGCTGCTGGTCAACACGGCGCGCGCGGGCATCATCGAGTCTGGTGCGCTTCTGGCCGCACTGCGTGTCGGGCGACCGGGTTTTGCAGCGCTGGATGTGTTCGACACCGAGCCCTTGCCGGCCGATGATCCGCTGCTTGCGATGGACAACGTCATCTGCACACCGCACCTGGGCTACGTGAGCCGCGACGGCTACGAAGTATTGTTTGGCGACGCATTCGAGCATCTGCTGGCGTGTGCGGCCGGGCGTCCCTCTGGGGTCCTGTCCGCTCGAAATCCTGTGTGACGAGGTCCGACGCACGATGCAGTTGTGCGGCGGCCGCAGCGTCGCCGAGATCAGGCCTGATCTGCAGGCATGATCCGGGCGCCGAAGCGTAGCGTCTTTACCGGGGCGCGAAGCACCACAGCCCGACACAGACTCCGAACACCGCCTGCACGAGCAGATCGAGCAATGACCCGATGATGGCAATCGGTGCGGTCGCGGCGAGCAGCAGCAGGGCCAGGCCCGCCACGGTCAATCGCGGTTCGGGCAGGGTATGTCCGAGGATGGTTTCGGGGCGTTGCTTCATGTGATGCGTTTCAAGTGGCGCTTACACTCGGGCGATGGACGTTCACTGGAATTTGCCCGAGCGCGAGAGCTGGGATGCCTTGCATCGTAACGCGGCAGGGGCTCTGCAGCAGGACTGGGCTTATGGTGACGCCATGCAGGCCCTGGGCACCCGCGTCCTGCGTGCGCATATTCATGAGGGCGAGCAGCTCATTGGCGTGGCGCAGTGCCTGGTGCGCCGGGTGGCGGGCATCGTTCAGATCGCCCTGTGCAGCCATGGGCCAGTGTGGGCGCAGGAGGCCACGGTGGCGCAGCGCAGTGCCGCGTGCCGACTGCTCAAGCGCAGCCTGCCTTTACGGCCAGTCCGTTTGCTGTTCATCACGCCGGATCTTGCAGACAGCGCGGCCACGGGCACTCAGAGGATGGTCCGCGTGGTCACGGGTCAGTCCACGGTGCGCATCAGCCTGGAGTCCGAGCCGCAGGCGTTGAGGGCCGCGCTGCAAGGCAAATGGCGTAACCGTCTTGCGGGCGCAGAGCGCTCGGCGCTCACGGTGCATCGTGTCGGCTACAAGCCTGCGCAATACCGCTGGCTGTTGGAGCGGGAACTGGCACAGCGCGCCGCGCGACGTTACATCGCGCTGCCGGACGGCTTTGTCGAAGCCTGGCAGCAGGCGCACCCGGCTCGGTCAGGGCATGAGCCCCTCTTGACCTTGCGTGCCGACCTGGGCCGCGATCCTGTGGCCGGCATGCTGTTTTTAGTGCACGGCGAAGCCGCCACCTATCAGATCGGCTGGGTGGGCGAGGGCGGGCGTGAACTGGGGGCGCATAACCTGCTGCTGTGGCAGGCCATGCTGGTCCTGCGTGAACGCGGGGTGCGGCGGCTCGATCTGGGTGGCGTGGACACTGCTCGCGGAGCCGGCCTGGCTCGCTTCAAGATCGCAACAGGTGGCGAGGTGATCACGCTCGCTGGCACCTATCTCTGAGCACGCTCTCCTTCAGCCTAAGTCTTATGAAGCTCAGGTCGGGACACTGGCGCGCCCATAGAGGGCAGTGTTCGGCTCAGCGTCTTGCGTTCGGCCCGCGCAGTGACGCCAGGCGCGTCGCTTCGTCTCGGTGTGCGAACGCAAGCAAATCGGTCAGCACCCGGTCGGCCATGGAAATGTCGACCTGACAACTGCCAGCCGCGGCATGGCCACTGCCGCCAAAGCGCTGGCAGAGTTCGCCGATGTCCGTGACGCAGGTGCGCTCGAAAATCGATTTCCCCAGGGCGTATACGATGTTGCGGCGGTCACGCCCCCACATTTTGCGGATCACCAGGTTGCACTGGGGATACAGCGCATAAATCATGAATCGATTGGTTGACCAGATCGGATCCTGTTCGCACAGGTCCAGCACCACCACGTTGCCTTTCACGGTGGACGATGCCAGCAATTGATCCACGGCCGGCCCTTCATGCTGCGTATACAAATCCACTCGCTCTTTCACATCGGGCAGCGCGAGGATGCGATCGACCGACAGGGTGCGAATCGATGCCACCATCGATTGCATCAGCTGCAGGTTTGAAATACTGAATGTTCGAAAGCGCCCCAGGCCGGTACGCGAATCCAGGATGACATTGAGCAGCGTCCAGCCCTTGGGATGCAGCACATCCTCCACGCGGTAATCGGCGGTGCATGACTGATCCACGGCGCGCAGCATGGCGTCGCTGACGTTAGGCATGCTGAATGCTCCGCCGTAATGCAACCACATCTGGCGTGCTGCAGAGGGCGCGTGCGGATCGATCACATGATTGCGCAGGTGCGCCGTATTGCGAGCCAGTGCATGGGCGCCGTGCTCGAAGACGCGGTGCGCGGCAGCTGAGTAGGGCAGATTTGCCGTGATATCCCGCGAGATGATCTCAAACGTGCCATCAAGCACGTCCTGCGCGTGTACGAAAACGACTTCGTCGATGAGATCAAGTTCGCTCAGCATGACGGCGCATGCCAGGCCGTCGAAATCTGCGCGGGTGACGAATCGATGTTTGGTGGGTGTCATCGTGGCACGGAAGGAGGGCGCTGCAGCCAGCGCGAATGGCCTCCATCCTTGGTCAGGTCAGGTCCCCGGTACAGCAGCGCCCGATGAGCGGTGTCGCTTGCTGCCCGGATGGCCTCGGACCGGCGTGCCGTGTCCCGCTGACCCTGGACTCAGTGTCCGGTGAACTTGGCCGGCCGCTTCTCCAGAAAGGCCGCCACCCCTTCCTTGAAGTCCTTTGAGGCGCCGGCCTGTCGCTGCATGCGTGCTTCCATGTCCAGCTGGTCTTCGAAACCGTTGAGGGGGCTGTCCCAGTACAGGCGACGGGTCAGGGCCAGCGCAACCGTCGGTCCATCCGCCAGACTGCGCGCCATGGTCATGGCTTCTGGCACGACCTGCACGTCGTCAACCACCCGGTTCACGATGCCCCATTCCATCGCGGTCTGCGCCGGCAGCTTTTCGCCCATCAGCGAGAGTTCCATCGCGCGGGCGCGTCCCACCAGTCGGGGCAACAGCCAGGTGGCGCCGCAGTCAGGCACCAAACCAATGCGGCGGAAGGCCTGCAGGAAATAGGATGAACGGCCCGCGATGATCAGATCGCCCATCATCGCAAAACTCATGCCGGCACCGGCTGCAGGGCCATTGACTGCAGCCACGATCGGGCAATGCAGATCGCGCAGTCGGCGCAGTACCGGGTGGTATTCGGTTTCAAGCGTAGAGCCTGCGCGCGCCGGTTTGCTGCCCGCCTTGGCGGATCGGCCTTGCAGGTTGGCTCCGGTGCAAAACGCACGGCCTTCACCGGTGATCAGCACGCAGCGCACGCCGTGCGCCGGGTCTTCGATGTGATCCAGGGCATCGCCCATGCCGACCAGCATCTCGCTGGAAATGGAGTTCAGGACCTCGGGATGGTTCAAGGTCATGACGGCAATGCCGTTGTCCAGCGTCAGGCGAATGCGGGTCAGGTCAATCGTGGTGGCGCTCATGGTGTCTCCTTGATGTAGGTGCCTGATGGTACCGCCGCAACCGCGTGTGCCCGCTTCGCGGTTACGATCCTCGGTATGGCTCGCGGATACCTGATTGCCTTTTTGCTGTCGTTCGGACCCACGGTCTCGAATTCGTTTGCGCGCTTCGCCTATGCCCTGGTGTTGCCGGCGATGCGCAATGACCTGGCACTCGACTGGTCTCAGGCGGGCGCGCTCAACACAGCCAATGCGTTCGGATACCTCGCGGGCGCGTTGCTTGCCCGGTTATGGGTGGGCCGTACTGGCAATCGCCCGCTCTTCAATGCCGGCATGGTCATCACCGGTCTGGCATTGCTCGCCACGGGGCTCACGCGCGATCTGAACGCACTGGCGCTGGCGCGTGTGGTGTCGGGCGTCGGCGGCGCATGGGTATTCATCTGCGGTGGCGCGTTGTCAGGAAATATTTTTTCTGGACAGCCCGAACGTGCAACGACCACCATCGCTATCTTTTTTGCGGGCGGCGGGTTCGGCCTGATTGGTTGCGCCATCGCCTTGCCATGGATGCTGGGGGCCTTAGGCGATGCAGCTTGGCCCAGAGCGTGGCAGGCCATGGGCGCGGTCAGCCTGGCGATGGCGCTGGCGGCGGCCTGGGCTGCTGCGCGCATCCAGGAGCCCGGTCGGGTGCAGAGCGGGCCTGCCGCCTGGTCATTGCGCGCATTGATGCCTCAGTTGATGGCCTATGTCTGCTTCGGACTGGGCTACATCGGCTATATGACTTTTGTGATTGCGTGGGTGCGTGAAAACGGCGGTGGGACCGGTCTGGTGATGCTGGTGTGGACGGTGCTGGGGCTGGCCACCCTGGTGGCGCCGGCGGTCTGGGCCGGGCCGTGCGAGCGTTGGCGTGGTGGCCGCCCGCTCGCAGCGGTCATGGGGGTGCTAGCGGTGGGTGCCTTCCTGCCGATGTACTCGGTGCAGCCCTGGGTCATGGTCCTGTCTGCGGCCTTGTTTGGTGTGGCGATGTTCAGCGCGCCCTCTGCTGTGAGCAGTCTGATCAAGCATGCAGTGCCGATGCCGGCCTGGGGCGTGGCCATGGCGACCTTCACCATTGCCTTTGCGATCAGCCAAATTGCAGGCCCGGTGGCCACAGGTTGGGTGGCTGACCGGTTCGGCTCGCTGCGCCCCGGGCTGACCGTATCGGCCGCCATCCTGGCACTCGGGGCCCTGGTGGCGCTGGCGCAGCGCGATGTGCGCCCACTGGGCTCGCGCCCGGCCTGATTAGCGGCGCTCGAACAGCCCGCTGCGGCGCATCGCGTCAATCGAGCTGGCAGACAGGCTTGCGGCTTGTACGGCCGGCTCTTCCCCGCCAGGCCGGCTGGCGCGCATCGACCACATCTCGCGCCCGCTGGCTGAATCGACCAGGCTGGTCTGAATGCCAAAGGCGGTCATGGGTCGGCCAGCGCCGATCGGAATCGAAATGCTGCCGCCAATGCCCACACCCACGCCCACTCCGCGGCCAATTCCAACGCCCATCCCCATCATCGGGCGCGGCGCGTAGAGGTCTTGAGCGCTGACGCTGAGGGCGCTCACGATGGCGGCATCAGCGCCTGCATCGCGGGCTGCCTGGGTGACAGCCTCGACCCCTGCACCTGAGTCGAGCGCGGCAGGCGGCATGATCGGGATCACCCCGACATCGATCAGACCTCGGGCGAGATGGTCTTGGCAGACGCGAGCAAGGCCCGCATCAGGAGCCCTGCAGAACACCAGGACCTTCCGGTCCCTGAGACTGCGCTGCGTAAACGCCTGGTCGATCCATTGCCCTTCAATGCGTGATGGGGCAGGTGTGGTTGCGCAACCCGCGATAGCCAGCAATGGCAGTACGACGAGCGCGCGGATCAGGTTCATGGGTCAGGGTGAGGTTTGGGTAAAGGTGTCGCAAGCAGAGATTTGACCGGTCTTCATGCCCACACCAAACCAGTAGGTGCGCTGCTGGCCGGAACCGTGCGTGAAGGCATCGGGCACGACCACGCCCTGAGACCGCTTCATCATTTTGTCGTCGCCAATCTGGGAGGCAGCATTCAGGCCCGCCTCCACATCGCCACGCTCAAGCCAGCCCCGAGCCTTCTGCGAGTGATGCGCCCAGACGCCGGCATAGCAGTCGGCTTGCAGTTCCAGTCGGACTGAAAGCGCATTGGCCTGCCGCTCGGGAGAGCGTTGCTGCAGCGCTTGCACCTGTTTCATGGTGCCCATGATGTTTTGAATGTGATGACCGACTTCGTGGGCCACCACATAGGCCTGAGCGAAATCGCCGGGCGCCTGAAACTTTTGCTGAAGCATTCGGTAAAAGCTGAGGTCGATGTACACGGTCTGGTCGTTGGGGCAATAGAACGGACCCGCTGCGGATTGGCCGGTGCCGCAGGCTGTAGGCGTCACGTCGGAAAACAGCACCAAGCGTGGTGGTTTGTACTGTGCATTGGCCTGCCTAAACACCTGAGTCCAAACTTCTTCAGTACTAGCCAGCACGATCGAGGTGAACTTGCCGCCATCATCCGATACAGGGCCTTGCTTGCCCTGTACCTGCGGGCTGCTGGTCATTGAGCCGCCAATCTTGCTTACCCCCTGCACGACCCCGATGGCGACCAGCGGATTCACTCCAAAGAACCAACTGCCCAGCAAGGCCAAGACGATGCCGATAATGCCGAGTCCGCCGGCTTTTCCGCCTGGCACGCGCATGCCGCGCCGATCTTCCACATTGCGACTTTGAGGGCCTTCTTGCCAACGCATGAGAATGTCTCCGCTGGAGTTCCTGTTGAGCGGGCGATTCTAGCCCACAGCTTCCAGACGGGGCTGTGTAGGCCTTAAGGTCTGCGAACGGGCGGTATGATCACCCTGCGGGCCTCTAGCTCATGCTTGGTTAGAGCAGCGGACTCATAATCCGTTGGTGCCGAGTTCGACTCTCGGGGGGCCCACCAGACATTTCGCTTCACGCCGAAAGGGCACTGATGGGCTCTCGACTGCCGATTCCGGAAGTTGCTCTTTCCGAGCTGTGC
>JBIKKG010000246.1:0-5319 GCA_044360485.1 Burkholderiaceae bacterium
GACCTGTGTGCGCGAAAACATTCCGGTCACCGCCGTGGTGTTCAACAACGGCCAATGGGGCGCAGAGAAAAAGAATCACGTCGACTTCTACAACAACCGCTTCCTGGGTGTGAACCTCGACAAACAACCCAGCTGGGCGGCGGTGGCGCGTTCAATGGGCGCAGAAGGCATCGTGGTGGACAAGGTCTCGGATGTGGGCGCCGCACTGGCTGCCGCCGCCAAGGCGCAGCAACAGGGCAGGACCACCGTCCTGGAAATGATGGTGACCGCTGAACTGGGTGATCCGTTCCGGCGCGACGCCCTGTCCAAGCCCGTGCGCTACCTGGACAAGTACAAGGCCTTCGTCTGATCGGCTGAAGGGGTCAGTGGGGGCTGCACAGCGCCTTCTGCCCATGTATCGCAGGCGGCCTGACAGAGCGTGCGGCCGCTGGCAGCCCATGGGTTTCGGGCGATAATGACGGGTTGAGCGGCGCTTCCTGCGCCGCAGTCTTTCGCGCGCAACCCATCCCCATGCAAGAACGTTATCTCCCCGCCGACGTCGAATCGCAGGCTCAGGCGCACTGGTCGTCCATCAACGCCTACCGTGCCATCGAGCACGATCCCCGATTCCCCAAGGGCAAGTACTACGCCTGTTCCATGCTGCCCTACCCCTCGGGCAAGCTGCACATGGGGCATGTGCGCAACTACACGATCAACGACATGCTGGCCAGACATCTGCGGATGCAGGGCTATAACGTGCTGATGCCCATGGGCTGGGATGCCTTCGGCCTGCCGGCCGAGAACGCGGCCATGAAGAACCGGGTGCCGCCGGCGCAATGGACCTACTCCAACATCGCCCATATGAAGGCGCAGATGCAGGCGATGGGTCTGGCCATCGACTGGAGCCGTGAAGTCTCGACCTGCGATCCGTCGTACTACCGCTGGAACCAGTGGCTGTTCCTGAAAATGCTGGAAGCCGGCATTGCCGAGCGCCGCACACAGGTCGTCAACTGGGACCCGGTCGACCAGACCGTACTGGCCAACGAGCAGGTCATCGATGGGCGCGGCTGGCGCTCGGGCGCAGTCGTGGAAAAGCGCGAGATCCCGGGCTACTACCTGAAGATCACCCAGTACGCGCAGGAGCTGCTGGACCATGTGCAGCAGCAGTTGCCCGGGTGGCCCGAGCGCGTGAAGCTCATGCAGGAGAACTGGATCGGACGCAGTGAAGGTGTGCGATTCGCCTTCACGCATGACATCCGTGGAGACGACGGTACGCCGCTGCAGGGCGGGCGTATGCATGTCTTCACCACCCGCGCCGACACCATCATGGGCGTGACCTTCTGTGCCGTGGCCCCTGAACATCCGCTGGCCCTGCATGCCGCACGCACACGCCCTGAAGTCGCTGCATTCATCGAGGCCTGCAAGGCCGGGGGCACCACCGAGGCCGAGCTCGCCACACAGGAAAAGGAAGGGGTGCGCACCGGCCTGCAGGTGACCCACCCGCTGACCGGCGCGCCGGTGGATGTCTGGGTCGGCAACTATGTGCTGATGAGCTACGGAGACGGCGCGGTCATGGGTGTGCCCGGCCATGACGAGCGTGACTTCGCCTTTGCACTCAAGTACGGCATCCCCATCGTGCAGGTCATCGCGGTGGAGGCAGAAGGCGCCTACGACATGACCCGCTGGCAGGAGTGGTATGCCGACAAATCTCGCGGCACGGTCATGGCCTCGGGTGTCTATGACGGTCTGAGCGTCAAGGATGCGGTCGATGCTGTCGCACGCGATCTGGGCAAGCAGGGGCTGGGCGAAAAGAAGACCACCTGGCGGCTGCGCGACTGGGGCGTCAGCCGCCAGCGCTACTGGGGCACGCCCATCCCGATCATTCACTGCCCCGAGCACGGCGCCGTCCCGGTGCCCGAGAAAGACCTGCCGGTGGTGCTGCCCGACGATTGCATCCCCGATGGCAGCGGCAACCCGCTCAACAAACATGAAGGATTCCATGCGGGCGTGACCTGCCCCCTCTGCGGTCAGGCCGCCCGGCGCGAAACCGACACCATGGACACCTTCGTGGACTCGTCCTGGTACTTCATGCGCTATTGCGACGCCACGCTGGATGACGCCATGGTCGGCTCCGGGACGGCCTACTGGATGCCGATGGACCAGTACATCGGCGGCATCGAGCATGCCATCCTGCATCTGCTGTACGCGCGCTTCTGGACCAAAGTCATGCGCGATCTGAAGCTGGTGAGCGTCGATGAGCCGTTCACGCGCCTGCTCACCCAGGGCATGGTGCTCAACCATATCTATTCGCGCCGCGGCGACAAAGGTGGGGTCGATTATTTCTGGCCACACGAGGTCGAAAACCTGTCCGATGCGACCGGCAAGGTCGTGGGTGCACGCCTGAAAGAAGCCAAAGGCGAGCTGCCAGCCGGAAGCGCCATCACGTACGAGGGCGTGGGCACCATGTCCAAGTCCAAGAACAACGGCGTCGACCCGCAGGAACTCATCGACCGGTACGGCGCCGATACCGCCCGACTGTTCGTGATGTTTGCCTCGCCACCGGAGCAGACCCTCGAGTGGAACGATGCCGGCGTGGAAGGCGCACATCGCTTTCTCAGGCGACTCTGGGCGTTTGCTGCCCAACATGCCGCGACGCTGAAGCGCGCCTGCGCCACGGACCTGAGTACTGCGCAGCCCGGGGCTGAGGCCAAGGCGCTGCGCCGCGAGGTGCATCTGGTGCTGCGCCAGGTGAGCTTCGACTATGAACGCATGCAGTACAACACGGTGGTCTCGGGCTGTATGAAGCTGCTCAATGCGCTGGAGGGCTTCAAGCCCGACGGCGGCAACGGCGATGCAGCCGTGCTGTGTGAAGGTGTCTCGGTGCTGCTGCGGGCGATCTATCCCGCCTGCCCGCATATTGCCTGCATGCTGTGGTCGGAGCTCGGCTACGCCAGCGCGGTGGGGGAACTGCTTGATGCGCCCTGGCCGCAGGTTGATGAGTCCGCGCTCACCCTGGACGAAATCGAGCTGGTGCTGCAGGTCAACGGTAAGGTGCGCGGCGCACTCAAGCTGCCCGCCAACGCAGACAAGGCGGCCATCGAGGCGGCCGCCCTGGCTTCAGAGGGACTGGCCCGTCATGCCGAAGGCCGCACACCGAAGAAGATCATCATCGTGCCCGGCCGGCTGGTGAACGTGGTGGTCTGACCCATGCAACGCGCGCGCATCGGTCTGGTCGTGGCAGGTCTGGCGGTGATCGCCGGCTGCGGATTCAAGCCGCGTGGCGCAGCCGAGCTGCCCTTCAAGACCTTCTATTCCAGCGTGCCCCCGGCATCTGCGTTCGGCGCTGAGTTGCGACGCGTGATGCGCGCCAATGGCGTCACGCTGACCGATCGGCGCACCGATGCACAGGCCCGGTTCGATCTGCTCGGAGAGCTCAATGAGCGCGAAATCACGGCGCTGTCCACCAGCGGTCGACCGCGGGAATATCAGCTGCGCCTGCGCTTGCGCTGGCAGGTCAAGAACGCCCAGGACCAGGACCTGATCCCGGCCAACGAACTGGTCCTGCGCCGCCAGATCACAGTGCTCGACGTGCAAGGCGTGGTGAACCCCGAGGAAGAAGCGCTGCTCTACGCAGACATGCGCCAGGACGCGGTCAGACAAATCTTGCGCCGCCTGTCGGCGGTCAAGGTGCCGGCATGATCCGTGGCGAGGCTCTGGCAGGCGCCCTGAAAAGCGCGCGCACCAAGGGGCTGCCGCCAATCGTCTGGATCGCCAGCGACGAGGTCTTGCTGCGCCAGGAAGCGGCGGATGCCGTGCGCGCCTGTGCGCGCGAACTGGGCTTTGAGGAACGCTCGGTCTTTCAGGTCGAACGCGGCTTCAAGCTCGACGCGGTACTGGCCCAGACGCAGGCGCTGTCGCTCTTTGCAAGCCGCAAGCTGCTGGAAGTGCGCATCCCGGGAAAGCCTGGCAAGGAATTGGGCGAAGGACTGAGCGCAGCCGCTCAGAGCCTGGACGATGACATGCGTGTGCTGGTCACCAGCCCGCGGTTGGATCGGGCCACCAGCGAGTCGGCCTGGTTTGCGCGCATCGAGGCGGCTGGGCTGGGTGTCGCCATTGCGGAAGTGGGGCGTGCTCAACTCCCGGGGTGGATCGGCGAGCGACTGGCCCGCCATGGTCAGCAGGCCGATGCCGCCACGCTCACCCTGATTGCGGAGCGCGTGGAGGGCAACCTGCTCGCGGCTGACCAGGAAGTGCGCAAACTCGCCCTGGTGCTGCCTGCGGGTCGGCTGTCAGCCGATGCGGTGCGTGCGGCCGTGCTCGATGTGGCGCGGTGGGATGCCTTCGATCTGGTGGATGCCGCGCTGGCGGGCGACACACCGCGCACGCTGCGCTGTGCGGCAGGTCTGCGTGCTGAAGGCACCGCCGTGCCGGTGGTGCTTTGGGCGCTGGCCGATGCGGTGCGCAACCTTCTCCGTCTGTCGCAGGCCACTGCAGCAGGCACACCCCTGCCTGGCGCCATGCGCGCCTTGCGCATCTGGGGCGAACGCGAGCGGCTGTATCCGCAGGCCCTGCGCCGCCTGCCGCCTGCGCGTCTGCGCCAGTTGCTGCGAGCCTGCATGCAGGCAGATAGAATCACCAAAGGCGTGGGTGCAGGCGATGACTGGCAGATGATCGAAGCCATCACGCTGGGCCTTGCGGGTGCGCCGAGCCTGGCACTGCATGCTGAACAGGACGCTTTCCAATGAATCCGATTGATCTGCCGGTCTATGTGGCTGAAGTGGGGCGCCGTGCCCGCCTGGCCTCACGCGATACCGCCCGTGCCCCCTCGGCCGCCAAAGATGGCGCGCTGCGACTGGCTGCCGCAGCCATCCGACGCGAGGCCCAGGCCCTGCGTGCCGCCAATGCCATCGACCTGCAAGCCGCCCGCACCGCCGGGCATGATGCAGCTTTCGTGGATCGGCTGGCCCTGACCGATGCGGTCATCGAGTCCATGGCGCTGGGCCTGGAGCAGATCGCGGCCCTGCCTGATCCAGTGGGCGAGATGTCGGAGTTGCGCTTCAGGCCATCGGGCATTCAGGTGGGGCGTATGCGCGTGCCGCTGGGCGTGATCGGGATCGTGTACGAGTCGCGTCCCAACGTGACCATCGACGCGGCCGGGCTGTGCATCAAGTCGGGTAACGCCACCATCTTGCGGGGCGGTTCAGAGGCGTTCCACAGCAACCGCGCGCTGGCTGCGCTGGTGCGCGAGGGTTTGCAGTCGGCCGGGCTGCCTGAAGACGCCGTGCAGCTGATCGACACGACTGACCGCGCTGCCGTGGGTGCACTCATTTCCAACCCCGA
>JBIKKG010000247.1:0-5312 GCA_044360485.1 Burkholderiaceae bacterium
TGTTCGAGGCCGGACGCATCAGTCTGGCCGATGCGCTGCGCAATGCCGATTCGGTCAATGACTTGCGCCTGAACGTCAAACTTAACAGCAAGCGCGAGCAGCGCGACCTGTATCAGGGCACGGAAAAACTCGGCATCGTGTGAGGGGCTGTGCAGCGGCGCTCGCAGCCGCACAGCCTGCATTCAGGTGCGCTGATCTGCCCCCGAGACTGATGAGCGGTCTGGTCGCGCCGACCCTGCCACCATCTCGAAGCGAAACAGCCGGCATTCCAGTGCGCCGTTGAACAAGGGTGTGCGCCGCGATGGCTTCAGGCGCATGAGCTTGGGGATCTCCAGGTCGCTGGTGAACAGACACACCGACCAGCCGGCAAAGCGCTGCTTCAGGATCGTGGCAAAGGCTGGCCAGAAATCACCGGCTTGCGCAAAGGCCTGTCGACCCTTGATGTCCAGCCGTTCCCCATACGGTGGATTCGCCAGCAGCAGGCCTCTGTCGGCGGGCGCAGCACTCGTTTGCAGCACATCCAGCTGTCGCCACTGCACCCAACCCTCGGGCAGGCCGCTGCGTGCGTAATTGGCGCGGGCGGCAGCCACTGCAGCCTCGGAGACATCGGCCGCGAAGATCGTGGGCGCAGCGGGGACTGGCCTTGGCGTGATGGCACGCATACGGTCCCAGGCTGCGCGGTCAAACCCCAGCATGCGCTCAAAACCGAACCGTCTGCGCCCCCCGGGTGGCAGACCAGCCGCTTGCATCGCAGCTTCGATGGCAATCGTGCCGGAGCCGCAAAAGGGATCAAGCAGGGGTTGCTCCGATGGCCACCCCGCCAACGCCAGCAGGCCAGCTGCGAGGTTCTCCTTCATGGGCGCCTCGACACCCTCACGCCGCCAACCCCGTTTGAAGAGCGACTCGCCTGACCAGTCCAGATACAGCGTGCACTGCTGCGCATCCAGGAACACAAAGACGCGCCGGTCGGGGCGCTGTCGCTCGATCGACGGACGTTCGCCGAAGCGATCACGCAGCCGATCCACGATGCCGTCCTTCACCCGCAAAGTGGCGAACTGCAGGTTGCGCAGCGGCGAACCGCTGGCGGTGGTGTCCACGCGCAGCGACGTCGTGGGCGCATGCCAGCGTTCCCATTCGGTGTCGAGCGCGAGCCGGTACAGGTCGTCCTCGCTGCGGTAGGGGCCGGTCGCCACTTGCTGCAGGATGCGGCTGGCAATGCGCGAATGCAGGTTGGCAGCCAGGCCGGTATGCAGATCGCCTTCGAACTGCACACCGCCCGAGGGTTCGGCCAGGATGCTTGCACCGATGGCGCGCAACTCGTCTGCCAGTGCAGCCTCAAGCCCGCGAGGGCAGGGCGCAAAAAAGCGGATCGGGGTCAAGCTGCGAGCGCCCGCTCGACGAACTCCAACCGGTCCTGGCCCCAGAACGGCACACCATCGATCACGTACCACGGTGCGCCGAACACTTGCTCGCGCATCGCCTCTTCCGTGTAGGCATCGTAGGCGCGTGCAGCATCGTCGCTGCGCGCTGCAAGGGCTTGGGCGTCCAGGCCGCATTCGGAGGCGATCGCTGCGCGGGTGGCGGCATCCGAGATGTCGCGGTCCTGCGCCCACACCGCGCGCAGCAATGCGCCCGCAAGTGTCAACCCGGCCTCGGTGCCCAGGGCCAGATCTGCTGCAATGATCCAGCGCGCGGCGTCATCGGCCGGCACCGGAAAATGCTTGGGATGGCTGTTGAGCGGCACGCCAGTGAAGTCGCGCCAACGGGCCAGTTCGTGCAGCCGATAGGCCTGACGCTGCGGAGCCCGTTTGGCCAGCGGCACGCCGCCCGATTGTGGAAACACACGGCCCAGGTCCACTGGACGCAGCACGATGCGTGCGCCATGCCGGCGTGCCATCTCCAGCAAGCGTTCGTGTCCCAGATAAGTCCATGGCGAGACCGGGCTCATGTAATAGGTAAGGGTTTTCATCGCGACCTTCAGTACAGGTGCCTGGCCATGCAGCACAGGGCAGGGTTCAGATTCAGATTGAGATTCGGCATGTCCGGGGTGCGCCGCCGGGGGTGCTGAAGACACTCAGAAGGGTTTGAGCACCACCAGCAGCACAACCGCCACGAGGAGCAGCACAGGGACTTCATTGAACCAGCGATACCACACGTGGGAGCGTGCATTCTCACCACGCTCAAAGCGCTTGATCATCGCACCGCAAACATGGTGATAGCCGATCAGTGCGATGACCAGCGCGAGCTTGGCATGCATCCAGCCACCACCAATGCCATAGCCCAGCCAGAGCCACAGCCCCAGGCCCAGCGCCAGAATCATCAGCGGCCCCATGAAGCGATAGAGCTTGCGCGCCATCAGCAGCAGGCGATCACGCTCGGCGCTCGACGATGCATCCACCATGGCCAGGTTCACCAGAATGCGCGGCAGGTAGAACAGTCCGGCGAACCATGACGTGACGAAGACGATGTGCAGGGCTTTGATCCAGAGCATGGCTCGATTCCGGCAATAGCGCGGGGGAGGGACGGGAAGGTGAGGGGAAGGCGGCTGCGACTACACTGTCAGCCTTCATTTCCGGAGTTTACGCATGCCCGCTCTGTACGACATTTCGGTTCCGGTTTTCGACGCCATGCTCGGCAATCTGTCCACGCTGCTTGAGCGGGGGGCAGCCCACGCGGCGGCTCGCCACTTCGATCCGCAGGCACTGCTCGATGCGCGTCTGTCGCCCGACATGTTTGCGCTGACGCGCCAGGTGCAGATTGCCTGCGACGCGGCTAAATTCGGTATAGCCCGATTGGCAGGTGTGGAGGCGCCGAAGTTCGACGATTCCGAGCGCACCTTCGAAGAGCTGCGCGGGCGCATCGAGAAAACCCGCACGTTCATTCGCAGTGTGCCGCGCACCGCACTGGACGGCGCCGAGTCGCGTCGTGTGGAAGTGCCGGTGCGCACCCAGACCTATGCGTTCGATGGCCAGACCTTTCTGATGCGATGGGCCTTCCCCAACTTCTATTTCCACCTGGTCACGACCTACGATCTGCTGCGCCACAATGGGGTGGAGATCGGCAAGCGGGACTATCTGGGCACAGTACCGCAGCTGGGTTGAGTTTTGGGTCTTGGCCAACCCTGGGCCAAGCCTCGGGCGGTTGGCGATGCAGACGCTTTCGCGATCACCACAACAACATGAGGAGCTGACATGCAAGATCTGAAAGGCCGCGTGGCGGTCGTGACGGGCGCCGCCAGTGGCATCGGTCTGGCGATGGCGCGCCAGTTCGCCACCGACGGCATGAAACTGGTGCTGGCCGACATCGAAGACACGCGTCTGGCGCAGGCGCTCGAGCAGGTGCGCGCGCTGGGCGCAGAGGCCATCACGCAGCGCGTGGACGTGGGCTCTGAAGACCAGGTCAATGCGCTGGCTGATGCAGCCTTTGCACACTTTGGCGCGGTGCACGTGGTGTGCAACAACGCCGGGGTGGCGGCGCCTTCGCTGATGACCAATGCCTGGCAGGCGCCGATCTCCGACTGGCAGTGGATGCTCAACGTGAATCTGATGGGCGTGCTCTATGGTGTGCGCGCCTTCGTGCCGCGCATGCTCGCTGCGGGCGACGAGGGTCACATCGTGAATACCGCGTCGGTGGCCGGTCTGCTCACGGGTGCCAATCCGTATCACGTCTCCAAGCAGGGCGTCACCTGCATCACCGAGGGTCTGTATCGCGACCTCAAGCGGGCGGGCGCCAAAGTGTCGGCCTCAGTGCTGTGCCCTGGCTGGATTCGCACCGACATCATGAAAGGCGAGCGCAATCGCCCGGCTGAATTCGGCCCGGCTACCGATCTGTCGCAGATGCCCGAGACCGTGCAGCGCATGGTGGGTGCCTTCGATGAGACGCTGGAAGCCGGGTATGACCCGTCCCAGGTGGCTGCAGAGGTGGCCGCTGCCATTCGCGCCGATCGCTTCTACGTGGTGCCGGCCCAGGAGTATCTGCAGGGGCTGATCCGCACGCGCATGCAGGACATCATCGAGCAGCGCAATCCCACCTTGCCCGCGCCGCGTCCGCCCCTGGCAGGACGCTGAACGGGTGTTGCCTCAGGACGGCCAGACCTCTCGGATCGGGTCTTTGCCATCCCAATTTGCGGCCGCATCGCGCACGCCAGCAAAAATCCGGTCACGCCCAGGCGTCAGGTCGGCCATCTCGATGACCGTTCCCGGGTGGCCTTCATTCCAGAGGTACACGAAGCGACCCCGAGGGCTGTCGCCCTGCTGGCCGATGGTGTAGCCACTGGCCAGCGCTTGTTTGAGCCGCGCGTCATAGTCGGCTGGCCAACTCGACCAGTGCTGCATGCCTTCGTGCCCGGCCTTCAGAAAGTCCTGGTACATGCTGGGCGTGCTGCAGCGCTGCTGGATCAGCTCCAACTGCACATCGCCTGAATTGGCCAGCGCGATGGAGATGTGCAGGTCATCGTGCCGCTCTCCCCGATAGCTGAACTCGGTGATGGTGAGTTTCTCGGTATAGAACCAGGGCCCCACCCCGCAGACCTCGATCCAGTGCTTCATGGCCGATTCAATGTCGCGTACAACAATGCCGATTTGACGGCAGGCTCCGAACAGGCGGCTCATGGGGTGCTCCGGTGGTGACTGGAAGTGACGGGATCACATGCAGGAATCAACGCGGTCGCTCAGTGATATCGCTCAGTGATGTCGCTCAGTGAGGACACTCAAGTTCTGATCTGCCCCGACCCGAAGACCACCCACTTTTGCGACGTCAGACCCTCCAGGCCGACCGGCCCGCGGGCATGCAGCTTGTCGGTGGAGATGCCGATCTCGGCACCCAGTCCGTACTCAAAGCCATCAGCAAACCGGGTGGACGCATTGACCATGACGCTGGATGAATCCACTTCGCGCAAAAAGCGCATTGCGTGCGAATGGTGTTCGGTGACGATGGCATCGGTATGTTGCGAGCCCCAGCGCGCGATGTGCTCGATGGCTTCATCCAGCCCCGAGACGATGCGAATCGACACGATCGGCGCCAGGTACTCGGTGGCCCAGTCGGTCTCGGTGGCGGCCACTGCGGGCAGCCCGGCTGCCTTGATCAGCGCACAGGCTTCGGCATCGCCACGCATTTCCACTTGTTTGTCGGCATAGATGCGCGCGATCCGCGGCAGCACGGTTGTCGCCATGCTGCGCGCCACCAGCAGGGTCTCCATGGCATTGCACGGCGAGTAGCGCTGCGTTTTGGCATTGTCGGCAATGCGCACGGCTTTGTCCGGATCGGCGGCATCGTCGATGTACACATGGCATATGCCGTCCAGGTGTTTGATC
>JBIKKG010000249.1:0-5289 GCA_044360485.1 Burkholderiaceae bacterium
CGGAAAAGCGACTGCCGCAGGATGGCCGTATTACCTTGCGTATCGGTGGGCGTGCCGTGGACGTGCGGGTCTCGACGCTGCCCACCGGCCACGGCGAGCGGGCGGTGCTGCGGTTGCTGTTCAAGGAGGCCGGCCGACTGGACCTGGGCCGTCTGGGCATGTCAGACACCACACTGGCCACCTTCGACAAGCTGGTGCACCAGCCGCATGGCATTGTCCTGGTGACCGGGCCCACGGGCTCGGGCAAGACCACCACGCTCTATTCCGCGCTCGCACGGATTGATGCCACCACGGTCAACGTGATGACCGTGGAAGACCCGATCGAATATGACCTGGAAGGGATTGGTCAGACGCAGGTCAATGCGCGGATCGACATGACCTTTGCCAAGGCTCTGCGCTCGATTTTGCGTCAGGACCCGGACGTCATCATGATCGGCGAGATTCGCGACCTGGAAACCGCACAGATCGCGGTGCAGGCGTCGCTCACTGGTCACCTGGTGCTGGCCACGCTGCACACCAACGATGCGGTCTCGGCGGTCACACGTCTGATCGACATGGGTGTGGAGCCCTTCCTGCTGTCATCGAGCCTGCTGGGTATTGGTGCGCAGCGCCTGGTGCGTCGGCTGTGCATGCAGTGCCGCGAACCCGACCCGGTCAGCGGAGGTTGGCGCGCGGTGGGATGTCTGACCTGCAACCGCACCGGCTATGCCGGGCGAACCGGCATCTATGAGTTGCTGGTTGTTGACGATGCCATCCGTGCGCTGGTCCATCGCAATGCGGGTGAGGGCGAGATCCGCATGGCCGCGCTGCAAAACGGCATGCAGACCATGCGCGATGATGGCCAGCGTTGGGTACTGGATGGATCCACCTCGGCAGACGAGGTGATTCGGGTCACCCGAGACTGATGCCCGCATTCCGCTTCGAGGCCGCCACGGCGGCGGGTCGGATTGAACGCGGTGTGCTCGATGCCGACAGTGCTCGCGGAGCGCGCAGCCTGTTGCGAGAGCGGGGTCTCACGCCGGTGTCGGTGGCGCCGGTCGATACCACGTCGGCCCAGGGTGGCGGGTCGCGCGTGATCGGCGGTCGGCTGCGCGATGCCGACCTGGCCTTGGCGACGCGACAACTTGCGAGTCTGCTGTCTGCGCGCTTGCCGCTGGAGCGTGCTTTGGCTGCCGTGGTTGAGCAGGCCGAACGACCCGTCGTGCGCGAGCGTTTTGCGGCAGTGCGCAGCGAAGTCGTCGGTGGCCAGACCCTCGCCGATTCGCTGGCGAAGTTTCCCCGTGATTTTCCTGAGGTCTACCGGGCGCTTGTGGCGGCTGGCGAGCAGTCGGGTGATCTGGGGTTGGTCATGTCCCGGCTGGCCGATTACGTGGAATCACGTACCGCGCTGGCGCAGCGGGTGAAACTCGCCTTCACTTACCCCGTGATCGTCACGCTGGTGGCGGTGGCGGTGATCGTGGCACTGCTCACCTATGTGGTGCCGCAGGTGGTGGGCGTGTTCACGCAGACCAAACAGAAGCTGCCCTTGCTGACGGTCATGCTGATTGCCGTGTCGGACTTTGTGCGGCAATGGGGTTGGTTGCTGGCGCTGTTGCTGGCAGGAGCGGTGGTGGTGGCACGGTCCATGTTGCGAAACAGCCCCACGCTGCGGTTGGCCTGGCACACGCGATTGCTCGATGTACCGCTCTTCGGTCGGCTGATTCGCGGTGTGAATACGGCGCGATTTGCGTCCACCCTGGCGATTCTGACGGCTAGCGGCGTGCCCCTCATTCGCGCTTTGGACGCCGGCGCCCGCACGCTCACCAACGATGCCTTGCGTGCCAATGTGGACGATGCCATTTCACGTGTGCGAGAAGGCGCCGGTCTGTCTCGCTCGCTGGCTGCGGGTGGACATTTCCCGCCGGTGATGATCTACATGATCGCCAGTGGTGAAGCGACCGGTGAATTGCCCCAGATGCTCGAGCGCACCGCACAAACCCTGTCGGGTGAAGTGGAGCGACGAACCCTTGCGCTGACCAGCCTGCTCGAGCCCTTGCTGATTCTGGTGATGGGGGGCGTGGTGCTGATGATCGTGCTGGCCGTGCTGCTGCCGATTATCGAGATCAATCAGTTGGTGCGTTGAGCGAGTCGAAGGGTCGCGTGCGTGAAGCACGCTCCCTCGTCAGCCGCCACGATGCCATCGACCCTGGGTCGATGGCATCTGCGTCGGCCTACGACCTATGTATGGTCCGACGGCACGTGCCTGATCGAACGGCATGGGCCCAGTGCAGGCCCCTATCTCTCAGCCTGTCCTGGCGGCCTGCAGGGCCGTCCAGACGCGCGCCGACGTGAACGGCATGTCCATCGGCGGCACACCGGCGCCACGCAATGCATCAGTCAGTGCATTGACGATGGCCGGCAATGAGCCCGAGCAACCCGACTCGCCCACGCCTTTGGCGCCCAGCTCGTTGAGCGCCGTGGGCACCGGGTGATAGTCCGTGCGAATGTTCTGCACCCAGCCCGCGCGCGGCATGGGGTAGTCCATGAAGCTGCCGGTGAGCAATTGGGCGGTTTGCTCATCATAGATGGCATGCTCGCCGAAGATTTGGCCTGCGCCCTGCAGCACGCCACCATGCACCTGGCCCTGCACCAGTTGGGGCGAAATGACATGGCCCAGGTCGTCTACGGCGTTGTAAGCCAGGACCTGGGTGACGCCAGTGACTGGGTCGATTTCGACTTCAGCGGTATGGCAGCCATTCGGGAAGGTCATGCCCGAGACCGAGTCGCCCTCGCAGTCCATCGGATGGCTGCCGTCTGCCTTAACCGGCAGGCTGCGAGCCAGATCCATGAGGCCGATCCGGCCTGAGCCCGAATGGAAGCCGCCTTCGCGGTAAACCAGCGTGCCCGGCTCAACGCCGAGTGACTTGGCTGCATGCGGGCGGGCCTGCTCGATGATGCGTCCGACCAGCACCTTGCAGGCACTGCCCGCTCCATATAGCGAGCGTGAGCCGCCGGTGCCATTGCCCACCAGCTCCTTGCTGGGGTCGCCTGCCCGATAGCGGATGAGGTCAGGCGACACGCCCAGTCCGTCGCCCACAATTTTGGAGAACGAGGTTTCGTGACCTTGGCCTGACGGTCCGGTGACGCCATAGAGCTGAATGTGCCCGGACCCGCCGAATTTGGCCGCGACCGCATCCTTGGGTGCACCGCCCGCGCCTGATGCTTCGATGTAGCACCCCCAACCAAAACCGCGCAGCTTGCCGCGGCGCTCGGAGTCGGCCTTGCGTGCGGCAAAGCCTGCGAAATCAGCCATGGCCAATGCCTGATCCATGGTGCCTTCGAAGTCACCGCAGTCGTATACCGTCCCCACGGCTGTGGTGTAAGGGAAAGCGTTCTTGCGGATCATGTTGCGCTTGCGCAGTTCAACGCGATCGAATCCGTGCTCGGCAGCGGCCTGGTCGATCAGCCGCTCGATGGCGTAAGCGATGTCCGGGCGACCGGCGCCCCGGTAGGCCGACACCGGGACCGTGTTGGTGAAGACGAGCTCCTGGCGCGAGTGCAGTGCTGGGATGTCGTAAACGCCGCCCATGGTCACCGACAGGTTGCGCGTACCGATGAAGGACTGGAAGTAGCAGGTGTAGGCGCCCAGATCCGCCTGGTCTTCCCAGTCGATGGCGAGGATGCGGCCCTCAGCATCCAATGCCATGCGGCCCTTCAGACGCAGGGCACGTCCGTGCCACTCGCCCACGAAGAGCTCGGAGCGGGAGGCTGTCCATTTCACGGGGCGGCCCAGCGTGCGCGCTGCGATCATGAGCAGCAACTGCTCTGCAGCCGGGCCACCGCGCAATCCGAAGGAGCCGCCGACATCTTCTGCAATGACGACGATACGATCCTGGGGGATATGGCTGACCTGCGAGAGCGAGGCTCTCATGCCGAGCATGCCCTGGGTGGGGGTGTAGACGGTGTAGCGGTCTGTGGCGGCGTCCCAGGCGGCCAGGCAGCCGCGGGGCTCCATGGGGGCACCCACCAGACGCTGGCTGTGCATGTCGAGCGTGGTGACGTGAGCGGCCCGGGCGAACGCGGCATTGACCGCGGCGGCATCGCCAGCCTCAAAGAGCAGCGACAGGTTGCCTGACACGCTGTCATGCACCAGCGGGGCGCCTGGGGCCCGTGCAGCCTGCATCCCAGCGACGGCGGGCAGTTCGTCATAGTCGACCATGATCTGTTCAGCGGCGTCTTGGGCAGCACGCGCTGAATCCGCGATCACCATGGCCACCGGCTGACCGACGAAGCGCACACGGTTGGTGGCCAGCAGCGGCAGGGCGTGTTTCACATGGTCTTGGCCATCAGCGCCCTTGGTGGGGGCGCCGGCCGGCACATCGCCATAGCCGGCTGCGCGCACATCGTTGGCGGTGAGGATCTTTACAACGCCCGGTGCCTGCAGGGCCGAGGCGGTATCGACGCTGCGGATGGCAGCATGCGCACGGTCCGAGCGCAGTACATGCGCATAGAGTTGGCCGGGCAGGTTCCAGTCGGAGGTGTAACGGCCTCGCCCGGTGACCAGGCGAAGGTCTTCGTTGCGCGAGAGTGCGGGGAGGGTGGCTTTGTCAGGAGCGTTCATGGTGGTCACGCAAGCAGGGTTCAGGCCGGGGTGCCGGGGGCACGCTTCATGATCTGGGCGGCGCTCTTAACCGCCGCCACGATATTCACGTAGCCGGTGCAGCGGCACAGGTTGCCGGCCAGGCCTTCGCGGATCTGATCGTCGGTGGGGTCTGGATGGCGGCGCAGCAGATCGGCGCTGGCCATGATCATGCCGGGCGTGCAAAAGCCGCATTGCAGCCCGTGACAGGCTGAAAAAGCGGCTTGTACAGGATGCAGGGTATCGCCTTGCGCGAGCCCCTCGATGGTGGTGATGCGTGCGCCTTGGGCCTGAGCGGCCAGCATGGTGCACGATTTGACCGCCTCGCCATCGAGGTGAACGGTGCAGCAACCGCATTGGCTGGTGTCGCAGCCCACATGGGTGCCGGTCATGCCAAGTTGCTCGCGCAGCAGTTCGACCAGCAGGGTGCGGTCTTCGCATTCGGCGGTGTGTGCGGTGCCGTTGACGGTCAGAGAAATCAGCATTTGAGGTCCTTCAGGCGCCGTGCAGCGCCGTGCGTGTCGGGCGATTCAGCGAAGCAGCGGTTAGCGAGCAGTGCCGGCCAGTTGGGCCACAGCCTGTCGGGTCATCACGCCCACCAGATGCGCTCGGTATTCGGCGCTGGCGTGCAGATCGGCATTCAGGCCACTGGCATTGACTGTGAGGGCGTC
>JBIKKG010000250.1:0-5288 GCA_044360485.1 Burkholderiaceae bacterium
GGTGGCCGGCGTTTTGGCGGGTGTGAAGCCCGCGGTGATCGCCATCGTGCTGGCCACCGGTTGGCGTTTGGCCTCGCGCACGCTGCGTCACCCTGTGGCATGGGCGATTTCCATCACGGCATTCGCGGCCATGCTGTGGGGGGTACCGTTTCCAGCCGTGGTGTGCGCGGCGGCCTTGGCAGGCGTTGCGGCCGCCCGATGGTGGCCAGGCGCCCTGAGTGGCGCAGGTGGCCAGGGTCCGGCGGCAGCGCCAATCAGCGCGCACCCGGAGCGCTCACCTGAACGCGCTGCACTCATCGACGACAACACGCCCGCCCCTGCGCACGCACGCGCCTCGGTCGCACGCGTGGCCAGACTGAGTCTCACGACGGTGGGACTGGGGGCGGCCCTGTGGTGGGGCTTGCATGCCTGGGCGCAGTGGCGCGGGGTCGGCAGCACCCTCACCGACATGGCCCAGTTCTTTACCGGCGCTGCGCTGTTGACCTTCGGCGGCGCGTATGCGGTGCTGCCTTATGTGGTGCAGGGGGCGGTGCAGCAGTACGGCTGGCTCAGTGCCTCACAGATGATCGACGGACTGGCGCTTGGCGAAACCACACCAGGCCCGCTCATCATGATTGTGGCCTTCGTCGGTTTTCTGGGCGGCTGGTCGTCACAGACCCTGGGACTGAGCCCGTTGGCGGCAGGCATGGCCGGAGCGTTGGTGGCCACCGTGTTCACCTTCCTGCCGTCGTTCCTCTTCATTCTGGCGGGTGGCCCACTCGTTGAACGCACACGCAACGATTTGCGCGTGGGCGCACCCTTGGCAGGAATCTCCTGCGCCGTGGTCGGCGTGATGGCTTCGATGGCCCTGTATTTCGCCCAGGAAGTGCTGTTCCCCAAACCATCGGGGGCCTTCGATCCCGTGACTGCGCTGATTGCCATCGCTTGCACCGTGGCGCTGGTGCGATACAAGGTGGGCGTGGTGAAGGTGATCGGCGTGTGCGCTGGACTGGGACTCATCCTGCGGCTGGCGGGGTGGCACTAAGGAGTGAACGCCAGTCAGTGGGGTGGCACTAAGGACGCGGAGCGCGCCGCTTGAACACCGTGTGCCGCAGCACCTCGATCACCGCCGGCAGGCCCGGGACAATGATCAGCGCCAGCGCGACCCAGGAAAAATGGGCACGCACCCAGGGCAAGTTGCCAATGAAGTAACCCAGCACGGTGAGCCCGCCCACCCACAACACTGCGCCCACCACGTTGTAGAGCGCAAATTTGCCATAACGCATGCGGGCCACACCCGCCACAAACGGCGCGAAGGTGCGGACGAAGGGCAGGAAGCGCGCCACGATGATCGTGATGGCGCCGTGCTTTTCATAGAACGCGTTGGTGCGCTCGAAGGCAGCGCGATTGAAAAAACGCGATTGCTCCCAGGTCCAGACTCGATTGCCGACCCGCGCCCCGACGGCGAAATTCACGGCATCGCCCAAGACGGCTGCGACAATCAGCAAGGCGATCATGAGCGGCAAGGACAAGCCGCCTACAGCGGCAATGGCGCCCGCCACAAAGAGCAGGGAATCGCCCGGCAAAAAGGGCATGATCACCACACCGGTCTCGACGAAGATGATGGCAAACAGCATCGCGTAGACCCAGGGGCCGTACTGCGACACCATCGCCTCGAGGTGCTTGTCGAGGTGCAGAAAAATATCGATGAACTGGGAAATGTCCATGGCGGTCGGATCATACACGGCACCTGCCGAGCAGCCCCTCCCGGCCGCATGCATGCGCGCCGGCCACGCATGTGCGCTGCCCGCGCTCCTATAATTCGACGGTGAGCGAGACCCCCACCCCATCGAGCGCAACGCAGAGCCATGCCGAGGACGCGCAGACCCGCGTCGCGCCAGCCGCTGCAAGCCGACGCCCGATTGCCGCCCTCCCCGATGCGCTGGTGAGCCAGATCGCCGCAGGCGAAGTGGTGGAACGCCCCGCCTCGGTGGTCAAGGAACTGCTGGAAAACGCGATTGACTCGGGCGCCACGCGCATTGCGCTGCGCATCGAGGAAGGCGGTGTGCGGCGCATTGTGGTGATCGACGATGGCTGTGGCATTGCGCCGGAGCAGCTCACGCTGGCACTCACGCGCCATGCCACGAGCAAGATCGCGAGCCTTGATGAACTCGAGCGTGTGGGCACGCTGGGGTTCCGTGGCGAAGCGCTGGCAGCCATCGCGTCGGTGGCCCGCGTCAAGCTCACCAGTCGTACCGCGGGCGCCGAGTCGGCGTGGATGATCGACAGCGACCCGGCCACAGGCGGCGCAACCACCGTGCAACCCGCTGCCGGCCCGCAGGGCACCACGGTGGACGTGCTCGATCTGTATTCGGCCACGCCCGCCCGGCGCAAATTCCTCAAGGCCCAGGGCACCGAGACGGCCCATGCCCTGGATGCCTTTCGGCGCGTGGCCATTGCGCACCCGGACATCACCTTCAGCTGCCATGTCGATGGACGCAGCGTAGAGCACTGGCCTGCCGGCCCCTGGACGACGCGCGTGAGCGGTGCGCTGGGCGAGGACACCCCCACGCGCGAACTCGAACGCGCCGCGGGCGGCCTGCGTTTGCATGGCCTGGCAGGTGTGCCCACCGCCAGCCGCGCACGGGCTGACCGGCAATTTTTTTATGTGAACGGGCGCTTCGTGCGTGACCGGCTGCTCTCGCATGCGGTCAAGCAGGCTTATGCCGATGTGCTGCATGGCGACCGCCATCCGGCATGGTGCCTCTTTCTGTGGATCGATCCGGCCGAAGTCGATGCCAACGTGCATCCGGCCAAAATTGAAGTGCGCTTTCGGGATGCCCGCGCGATTCACTCCTTCGTGTTTCATGCGGTGCGCGAGGCCCTGCGGGTAGGTGCGGGCGCTGATGGCGTGGCCGCGGTAGTGCGCGGCGCCACACCCGGCGGTTGGACGCCGGTCGAGGGCGCCTTGCCAGCATCGTCGCCTGTTGTGAACGAACCGGTGCGCCCGCTATGGCAGCCGGGGCTGCCGCTGGAGACCGGCGGCTCACCGCGGCCGTCCTTCGACACAGCAGGCGCTGGCGGGTCGGTCGGCAGGTCATTTTCTGCAGGCGCGCGAGGGCCCGAGCCGGTTGCGAGCGGGTCATTGCCAGCGACGATGCGCTGGTTGGCCCCCGATGCCGTGCCACCGGTTTCAGGCCCTGCGCAGGCGCCCGGTTCTGGCGACACTCCAGCACTCGTGCCGCCGCTTGGTTTTGCCATCGGCCAGGTGCATGGCGTGTACATCCTTGCGCAAAATGCACAGGGGCTGGTGGTGGTGGACATGCATGCCGCGCATGAGCGCATCGTGTACGAGCGCCTGAAAGCCGGGTTTGCAGACCGCAGCCTGCCCAGTCAGCCCCTGCTGGTGCCGGCCATCCTGCGGGGCGATGAACTCGATGTGCGCACTGCCGAAGACGAGCGCGATGCACTGCTCGCATTCGGGCTGGATCTGGACCCGATGTCGCCTACGAGTCTGGCGGTGCGGGCGGTGCCTGCGGCCCTGCTCGATGGCGACCCGGTCGGCCTCGCCCGCTCAGTGCTGGCCGAACTGCGCGAACACGGCGCGAGCCGGCTGATGGCCGAACGCCGTGAAGCCCTGCTCGCGACCATGGCCTGCCATGCGGCCGTGCGGGCCAACCAGCGGCTGGATCTGGTGCAGATGAATGCACTGCTGCGCGACATGGAGTCCACCCCGGGCGCCGACCAGTGCAACCATGGGCGGCCCACCTGGGTGCAGCTGCCGATGGCTGAACTGGACCGATGGTTTTTGCGCGGACGCTGAGTGCCCACGCCAGATGCCATTGCGCTGTTGGGGCCGACCGCCTCGGGCAAGAGCGCGATCTCGATGGCGCTCGCCGAGCGCTTCGATCTGGAAATCATCAGCGTCGATTCAGCGCTGGTGTACCGGGGCATGGATATCGGCACGGCTAAGCCTGATGCGGCCGACCAGCGCCGCGTGCCGCATCATCTGATCGATCTGATCGATCCCATCGATGCGTATTCCGCTGCTCGCTTTGCCGAGGATGCCACGCGCCTCATTAGCGAAGTGCGTGCACGCAAGCGTTTGCCGCTGCTGGTGGGTGGCACGATGCTCTACCTGCGTGCGCTGCGTTCCGGGCTCGATGCCCTGCCCCGCGCCGATGCCAGCGTGCGGGCGGCAATCGATGCGCGCGCGGCAATGCTGGGCTGGCCGGCGCTGCATGCCGAGCTGGCAGGCATTGACCCGGTCACGGCAGCACGCCTGGAGCCCGGCGATGCACAGCGCATTCAGCGCGCACTGGAAGTGCATGCGATCACCGGGCAGCCCCTGTCGTCACTGATTGGACAGACCGACCGCGACGCGGCTGACGCGCGCCCGCAGATCGCGCTGATCGCACTGGAACCCTCTGATCGCGCGGTGCTGCATCAGCGGATTGCTGCGCGCTTTGACACCATGCTGCGCCAGGGGCTGCTCGACGAAGTGCGCGCGCTGCGGGCTCGCGGCGACCTGCATGCCAACCTGCCGTCGATGCGCTGCGTGGGATACCGACAAAGCTGGCATTACCTGGACGACATCGAGGGTCAGCGGGCCGACACCACTGAGGTCGACACGTTAGACGCGAGGGTAGGCCGAAGGATGGACAACCAGGCGCCTGATACGGTGCAGGCTCACAGGGTCGCGTCCGGACCACGCTGGCAGCGCCTGGTGGACGAAGGCGTGGCTGCCACACGCCAATTGGCCAAACGCCAACTGACCTGGTTGCGCAGCATGCCTGATCGTCATGTGGTGGACTGTCTGGCTCCCGATGTCTTGCAACAGGTGTCCGATCTGATTGAATCGCTGGGCATATCAGCCTGCAGATCGTTCAACCCGGCGACTTAGTCGTAGCGCTTCGTCCAGACCAGATCGATCGCGTTCTCGGTGCCCACGCGCCCGCGAATCGACAGGCGCTCGCTGATTTCGTACTGCAGCCGCAGCAGGTTCTGCAACCCGCGCAAGCTCTGCTCGTAACTCAGAAACAGGCGCTCGGACACCCGCTTGCCCAACGTCACCACGCTGTCCTGCACCGATGCTGAGGCCGAGCCCGAGCTGGTCAGACCGGAAGCCCCGGTGCGCACCGACAGCACATCGAGCCCCACCGTGGACGCCAGGCTGGGTGCCGCCGCCGCTCGAGGATCGCCCGAAGCCAACAGCACCGCGGCCGCCTGCAGGGCTGCGGCCTGACCGCCCCGCGAACTTTCAGCCGACATACCCAGCACCAGCCAGGACAGTTTGTCGGGTTCGGGTA
>JBIKKG010000051.1:0-17519 GCA_044360485.1 Burkholderiaceae bacterium
CCCATCTTGCCGTCAATATGCTCAGGCTCACGGTCGGCACGCAGGTCGCGCACGGGCCACACCAGCGGTAACGCATCATGGGCGCGCCCCAGCGCAGCCCATTGCGACCATGCGTGCTCCAGGAAATGCAGATAACGCGCGCCATGCACGCGGGCCAGGGGCGCCATGCCGAACTCGGCAGGCGGCGCAATCGGTCCGAGCGCAACGGCCTTGACGCGCGCAAGAATCATGTCGATGCGACTGGGCATCTCGAAGCATGGCTGCAGGATGCCATCGATCAATTCAGCCTTGCCGTGATGCAGCCGATGGTCCTCGGTGTGAACAGTCAGCATGATGCGTCCCCCGTCAGAGCCGTGCGGGCCGATCGTCTGTGTCCTGTGGAGGCCGGGTGGCATCGCGCTCAAGCGCTGCACCTGGCGCGGGCCGCACGATCGCCTCGGCCCCCAGGTGAGGATCCGATCGCACGGCAGATTCGAGCGCAGAGGTATTGACGTCCGTGGACAATTCCTGGCGTGCTGCAAAGCGCACCTGCACCGTGGGGTAGCCCAGTGGTCGCACCAGCATGGCCAAGGTGGTGTGCGCAGACCGCTCCACTTGTTCGCGATAGCGTTCAGCCAGGGACTGCGCCTGCGTCATGGCATGGGTGCGCGCGGCCGCAATCAGGCGGTTCTTGTCATCTTCATTGAAGCTGCCATCGAAGAACCCCTGCACCAGATCGGGCAGCAGCCAAGGCAGCAGCTTGGCGCGCTGCTCATCGTAGAACGCAAGGTCCTTGACCGACACGTCGACCCGACACGGCGGCATATCGATGACCGCCACCGCAGGCGCCTGGGGGCTGCCCGGCGCAGGCCCGACATCGGTCAGCGATTGCACGGCCTCGACGCGAAACTGGCCGCTGCGCAGATCGTAGCGAAAGTCCATCTCGAACTCGAACACCATGGCGAGCTTTTTCTTGGTGAACGCCCACGACAGGTACTTGCGCCCAAATTCACCAAAGGTGTGATCGCTGTGGGTGATCAGGTCCTTGCTCACGGCCTTGAAGACCGAGAGTTCACCGATGGCACGCAACTCGTCGATGGAACTGCGCACGACTATCTCTCTGGGGGCCGGGGGTCGGCGGCGGGAATGCCAAAGCCAGCCACCGCCGAAACCAATGAACAGAAAGGCAATCAGACCGAGCAGTTGGGCGAGATCCATAGGGTGTCGAAGATAGATAGAACGATACGAAAAAAATCTCAGCCTGGCGGGCCCTGCGGCCCTCAGATGCCCAGCACGAAGATCCAGACTGTCACGGCAAATCCGGCCATCCAGACCAGCGATCGGGCGCTGGCGCGATCGCTCACATAGAGCCCGATGTACACCAGTCGCAACGCCAGCCAGATGGCAGCGAGCAGATCCAGCCGACCCTGCGCAGCGCCCATCACATGCGCACCGATCACCGCAGCCGCAAAAAAGGGCAGCGCCTCGAAAGTGTTGTTCATGGCCGCAATCGCGCGTGAGCGGTAGCCACCCAGGGCCTTTTCCCACTCACGCGGATTCGAATTGTCGTAGTCGCGGCGACCGGCTTTGGCGATACCGGCGCACACCACTGGCAGGAAGAAAGCGGCCAACAGGATCCACCAGGCGAAGGTTGGTTTCATGATGAGCAGAGGTCCATGAGAAGGGTCAGTGGGTCAGTGGGTCAGTGGGTCGGTGTAACGGGCTAATCCATACGCCGTCGATCTCGCATGGCCTGGGCCACGGTGGCCGCGTCCACGTATTCCAGTTCTCCCCCAACGGGCACGCCGCGCGCCAGTCGCGACACTTTCAGTCCGCGCGCGCGCAGCATCGCGCCGATGTAATGCGCCGTGGCCTCGCCTTCCTGCGTGAAATTGGTGGCCAGGATCACCTCAGTGACCACGCCATCGCAGGCACGTGCCAGCAGCCGGTCGAAATGAATTTCTGCAGGCCCGATCCCGTCCAGCGGCGACAGGTGCCCCATGAGCACGAAGTACAGGCCTTCGAAGGCCAGCGTCTGCTCGACCGTGACCTGGTCGGCCGGAGTCTCCACGACACACAGCAGGGTCGGATCACGCCGGCTCGAGTTGCAGGTCTCGCACACATCGAATTCGGTGAACGTGTTGCAGCGGGCGCAATGGCGAATGCGAGAGACCGCGTCGATCAGGGCTCCGGCAATGGCTTCGCCAGCCTCGCGATCATGTTGCAGCAGGTGGTAGGCATAGCGCTGGGCCGTGCGCGGGCCCACCCCAGGCAGCCGCTTGAGCGCGCTGACCAGCACATCCAGTGCCGCAGAAGTTCGCATGCGAACGGGCCCCCGATGGAAGTCGTGCCGTCAGTCTGCCGGACGACCCGATCAGAATGGCATCTTGAAGCCGGGCGGCAACGGCAGCCCGGAGGTGATCGAGGCCATGCGCTCAGAGGAGGTCTGCTCGGCACGACGCAGCGCGTCGTTCATGGCCGCCGTGACCAGGTCTTCGAGCATCTCCTTGTCGTCGCCCATGAGACTCGGATCGATAGTCACCCGCTTCACATCATTGCGACAGGTGACGACGACCTTGACCAGGCCTGCGCCCGACTGGCCTTCGACCTCAACGTTGGCGAGTTGCTCCTGCGCCTTCTTGAGGTTGTCCTGCATCTGCTGGGCCTGCTTCATGAGGCCGGCAAGCTGGTTCTTCATCATGATGGTTCTCCTGGCTGGCCAAGCGGCCGGATCGAGTCGGGCAGGATCGTACCGTCGAATCCGCTCAACAGGGTCTTGACGAAATCATCGCCTTCAATGGTGGCGCGCGCCTGCGCATGGGCTTGCGCCTGCTCGCGGGTGCGCACCGCAGCCGCCGTGGTGCCCTGCACTGCGCCGACTTCCACACGCAGGGCGACCGATCGGCCAAAGTGTCCAGCCAGGACCTCGCGTACTTTTCCGACCAAGGCCGGTTCGGCCAACGGCTTGACCGGCACGCGCAGGGTAAAGCCGTCTGGGTCGGCCCTGAGCAATTCGCTTTGCGTCATGAACTGGCCGACCAGCCCGGCGCGGCCCATGCGGGCATTGACCGCAGCGGCCAGCGCAGGCCAGTCGCCATCAAATGTGATCGGAGCTGCTCTTGCGGCCTCGGCATCCCGCGCATCGTCTGTTGCAGACGGGACGGATGAGGACGGGGCGGGCGCATGCACACGGGGCGCCGCCTGAACGGGGGCGGGGTTCGCCGAGGCAGCCGGGGCAGCCGAAGGCCTTGCGGCCAGCGTAGCCGATACGCTACGCGGCTGCGCCTGCAGCGCTGCGCGCGCGGCCGCGGCACCCGAGGGTGCCGCAGGCGCCCCGGTCAGCGGCCCGCGGTCCATGACAGCCGATGCACCTTGCGGCTGCGCGTTGTCCTGTGTGGTCGTGACAAAAGCCAGCATGCGCAGCAACACCATGGTGAAACCAGCATGCGGATCGGGGGCCAGGGGAAGGTCGCGCGCACCATGAATCAGGATCTGATACCAGACCTGCAGATCCTCAGGGCGGGTGCGCGGGGCCAAGGCCAGCGCCGATTGCGCGTCGTCGTCCTCACCTGGCAGTGCGTTGACCTGCGCCAGCGCCACCCGCTGAAGCTGCGCGGCGAGCTCCAGCAAGGTGCGGTCAAACGGCGCATTGCCGATGAGCATGTCATCAGCCACCGCTACGAGCGCGCGTCCATCGCCCGCCAGAAGGCTTTCGAGGATGCGCTCGATATCGCGCCGGTCGACCACACCGAGCATCTCGCGCACGCCTGCTTCTTCGATCCGTCCGGCCCCATGCGAGATGGCCTGATCGAGCAGCGAGAGCGCATCGCGCATGCTGCCAGCCGCAGCGCGCCCGATCAGACCCAATGCTGCGGGTTGCGACGGCACGGACTCGGCCTGCAGCACCGTCTCGAGGTGGCGCGCGATGACCGGGCCCGGCAAATTCTTGAGGTTGAACTGCAGGCAACGTGACAGCACCGTGACCGGCACCTTGCGCGGATCGGTCGTGGCCAGGATGAACACCACGTGCGAGGGGGGCTCTTCCAGGGTCTTGAGCATCGCGTTGAACGCATGCCCACTGAGCATATGCACCTCGTCGATCATGTAGACCTTGTAGCGCCCAGACACCGGTGCATACACCACCTGCTCAAGGAGCTGGCCCATCTCCTCGACACCACGGTTGGAGGCCGCATCCATCTCAACATAGTCGGCAAAGCGGCCCTGCTCGATCGCCACACAGGCGCCGCATTGACCGCAGGGCCGCGCCGTGACGCCGGTCTCGCAGTTCAACGCACGCGCCAGAATGCGTGACACCGTGGTCTTGCCGACGCCGCGCGTGCCCGTAAACAAATAAGCGTGATGCAGCCGGCCCGTGTCGAGCGCGTGGCTCAACGCCCGCACGACATGCTCCTGGCCGACCAGCGACTCGAAATCTCGCGGACGCCACTTTCGGGCAAGGACCTGATGGGACATGGCAGGAGCCTGGAGGGACGGCGGTTGCCGGGATGGCCGAGGCGGCACAAACAGCAGGGGTGGACGAGCCTGACCCTCGGCACTTCCGGAAAGCGGCGTTGGCTGCTTCCTTCCGGACCTGACCAGGTGGACCACGCCGGAATGCGAGGAGGCCCGTCCACCTCGATTGTATCAGCCGGGTCCCACGCGACTGCACAGCGATGCGGCCGACACCGGCGCCGTCTCGCTGTGGTAACGTCCTGCGGTTTCAACGCTCGAACACAGGAGCGCATATGGACATCAAACACACTTCCGATACTCAATTCGACGCCGACGTGCTCAAGGCCGACCAGCTGGTCCTGGTGGACTACTGGGCCGAATGGTGCGGACCCTGCAAGATGATCGCTCCCCTGCTGGACGAAGTGGCCAAGTCCTACGACGGCAAGGTTCAGGTTGTGAAAGTCAATGTCGACGACAATCCGGAATCGGCCCAGCGCTTTGGCATTCGAGGCATTCCCACACTGAAACTGTTCCGTAATGGGACAGAGGTGGCGACTCAGGTCGGTGCGGTCTCGAAATCTCAACTCACCGCCTTTCTGGACAGCCACCTCTGATTCGTCGTACTCTGTCGGAAGACGATCAGTCGCCTGATCGTTTCCGCCCGTCGCAACAGGCACCGGCCCAGCCGGATCATCTGCCAGACAAGCTGCCGTTGTGATGGTTCCGGGTTCCGACCCGGTCCCGCCCGCCACCCGTTACGTCCCTTCTCGGGACCCCTGTCTCCCACCCGAGCCCGTCTCGCGTGCGTCGCAGGCGAAGCGGGACACTCCTTTTCTGCAGTCCATCGAGCACGATGCACCTGTCCGAACTCAAAGCCCTACATGTCTCGGCCCTGATCGAAATGGCCGCCGGCCTGGAGATCGAGAACGCCAACCGCCTGCGCAAGCAGGAACTGATGTTCGCGATCCTCAAGCGGCGCGCCCGCACTGGAGAGTCCATCTTCGGTGACGGCTGTCTTGAAGTCCTGCCCGACGGCTTCGGTTTCCTGCGCACGCCTGAAACGTCCTACCTGGCCAGCCCGGACGACATTTACATCTCGCCCTCGCAGATCCGCCGCTTCAATCTGCACACCGGCGACTCCATCGAAGGCGAAGTGCGCATCCCCAAGGACGGCGAACGCTATTTCGCGCTGGTCAAGGTCGATAAGATCAACGGCGAGCCGCCCGAGGTCAGCAAGAACAAGATTCTCTTTGAGAATCTCACGCCGCTGCATCCCGACAAGCCGATGACACTTGAGCGGGACACTCGCTCGGAAGAGAACTACACCGGTCGCATCATCGACATGATCGCGCCCATCGGCAAAGGCCAGCGCGGCCTGATCGTGGCCCCCCCCAAGGCCGGTAAGACCGTGCTGATGCAGCACATCGCCCATGCCATCACGGCCAATCACCCCGATGTGGTGTTGATCGTGTTGCTGATCGACGAGCGCCCGGAGGAAGTGACTGAAATGCAGCGCTCCGTGCGCGGCGAAGTGGTCGCCTCCACCTTCGATGAGCCTGCCACGCGTCACGTCACCGTGGCCGAGATGGTCATCGAGAAGGCCAAGCGCCTGGTCGAGCACAAGAAAGACGTGGTGATCCTTCTGGACTCCATCACCCGACTGGCCCGTGCCTACAACACCGTGGTGCCAGCGTCGGGCAAGGTGCTCACCGGCGGTGTGGACGCCAATGCGCTGCAGCGACCCAAGCGGTTCTTTGGCGCGGCGCGCAACATCGAAGAAGGCGGCTCGCTCACCATCATTGCCACCGCGTTGGTCGATACCGGCAGCCGGATGGACGAGGTGATCTTCGAGGAGTTCAAGGGCACCGGCAATTCCGAGTTGCACCTGAACCGGCGGATGATGGAAAAGCGGGTCTATCCAGCCATCGACATCAACCGCTCAGGCACCCGGCGCGAGGAACTCCTCATCCCGAAAGAACAGCTCACCAAGATTTGGATCCTGCGCAAGCTGCTGCACGACATGGATGAGCTCGCTGCCATGGAATTTCTGCTCGACAAGGTCAAACAGACCAAGAGCAACCATGAATTCTTCGATTTGATGCGCAAAGGCGGCTGAGGTAGACTCTTTGGTTTTGCAAATTCGGAAACGTGGTCGCAGTTGAGGCGGTCATACAGGCTGTGGCCCTGCCGGTGCAGTTTGCACTGCGGCGCTCAGCACTGCGACACCCAGCATGGTTCGGCCGGCGATCCAGCACGAAGCACACGGAGCAATCAGCATGAAAGAAGGCACTCACCCGAATTACCGCGACGTCGTATTCCAGGATATGTCCTGCGACTTTCGGTTCATCACCCGCTCAACGGTCAATACCCGCGAAACCACCACCATCGACGGCAAGGAATACCCGCTGTTCAAGCTGGACGTGTCGTCGGAGTCGCATCCGTTCTATACCGGTGCCCAGCAGCGTGTGAACGAAGCCGGCCGCGTCGAAAAATTCCGCCAGAAATTCGCACGCAGCAAGGCCAGCGCCTGATCCCAGCGGCCGGAATCGTTCCGGCCCGAGGGCGCCCGCTAGCACGGGGTGCCCGATACGGGCGGCTTGCAGCAGCAAGCGCCCCATGATGGAACCTGCGGCCTGCGCCGCGCTCCGTCCAACGGCCCCTCTCTTTCTCCGTGAGGCAGCCGACCTGTGAAGCCCCTTGTCGTCACTTCGCTGCAGACCGTCAAGATGCCGCGTTGGCTGCTGCTCGCGCTCACCGTGCTGTACGTGATGCCTGGGTTTGTGGGCCGTGACCCCTGGCGGTTTGCCGACGCCACCGGGTTTGGCGTGGCGTGGACCATGCATCTGGCGCCGCACGGGGTGGCCGACTGGCTGATGCCCAATGTACTCGGCCAGCCGGTCCCAGCAGGCGGCCCGGCCCCCTTCTGGATGGGCGCTCTGATGATGCGCCTGCTGCCCTGGGTGCCTGCCGACCTCGCCATGCGCCTGACCGGCATGGCCTGGCTGTTCGGTTTGTGCGCTGCCGTCTGGTACGCCGCCTGGCTGCTGTGCCGACGCCCTGAAGTACAACCTGCCGACCCGTTTGGCGCCTCAGCCTCCTCCGTGGACTTCGGCCGGGCGGTAGCCGACTGCGGCCTGCTGGTCATGCTGGCCACGTTCGGATTGCTCGCTCGCGCACACGAAACCACAGTCGATGCAGCCCAGGTGGCCTGTATCGGCCTCTTTTTGTTTGGATGCGCCCATGCGCTGGAGCGGCCTATCCAGGGGGGTGTACTGGCCGGAATGGCAATCGGGCTCACGGTGATGATGCGCGGTCTGCCTGTGGCATGCGCGCTGACCCTCAGTGCGATCGCCTTGCCGGCAGTGTCACGCGGCTATCGTCTGATCACTCGACCGATGTTCACAGGATGGGTGCCGACCGCGCTACTCGTATCACTGGCCTGGCCTCTGGCCCTGGCGGCATGGGGCGACGCGGGCTTGGCGCATCGCCACCGATGGCTCGAATGGAACAGCTCGCAACTCGGCGGGCCGAGCATTGCCTCACTGACCACCTATGCACGCAACATGCCTTGGTTTTTCTGGCCGGCCTGGCCCATCGCAGGCTGGGCGATCTGGCGGTGGCGCAGCCGCCGTCTCGAGCCCGCGGTGGCCTTGCCCGCTGTCACGCTGCTCATGCTGCTGTGCGTGACGCTGCTGGCTCCAACGGCGAGCGAAGCCGCCATGCTGCCGCTCGTGCCGCCACTTGCCATGCTGGCGGCCCTTGGTATTCCCACACTGCGACGCAGCCTGAGCAGTCTGATCGACTGGTTCTCGGTGATGACCTTCTCATTCATCGGGTTGGGGCTGTGGGCGTACTGGATCGCCTTTGAAACTGGCTGGCCTCCACGTATGGCGCTCAGTGCGCAGCGCGCCGTACAAGGGTTTTTGCCGCGATTCGACCTGATTGAGCTGGTCCTGGGCCTGCTGGCCACACTCGCCTGGGTTGCCCTGGTGTGGTGGCGGGTGTCGCGACAGCCGCTTGCACTATGGCGTACCGTGGCCCTGGCCAGCGGTGGCATGGTGCTCACCTGGTTCCTGCTGATGACTCTGTGGTTGCCTGCCGGAAATTATCGCAACACCTATCGCGACGTCGCGCAGCAGGCTGGCGCAGCCTTGCCGCAGTCCTATCGATGTGTTCGCACGCTGGGCATGGACACCGCGCAACGGGCCACCTTCGCCTACTTCGGTGGTCTGCGTTTCGATGACCAGCGCGGCGACTGCGACTGGCTACTGGTGGTCGACCGCCTGCCCGGTGCAGCCCAGATCGCCTCCGTACCGGGCAACTGGACACCTGTTTGGCGCGGTCAACGGCCTGCCGACCGCCGCGAGCGTTTCCGGCTGATGAAGCGAATCGCCCAGTGATGCAGGCCACCCACCGTTCCACCCTGCGCGGGATCCTCACGCTCGGATGGCCGATGTTCGTGAGCCAGCTGGCCGTGATGGCCCACGGCATCATCGACACGGCCATGGCCGGTCATTTGTCAGCGCGTGATCTGGCTGCAGTCGCCATTGGTTCAAGCGTGTACTACATGGTGTACGTCGGCCTGATGGGCGCACTCCAGGCGATCTCGCCCGTCGCCGCGCAGCATTTCGGCGCAGGGCGTTTGCATGCAGTCGGTGACACCTGGCGCCAGGGCCAATGGATGGCGATCCTGCTCTTTGCGCCCGCAGCGCTTGCACTCGCCATGCCGCAGCCGCTGCTCTCGCTGACCGGCGCTCCGGTGGAAACGGTGGATCAGGCCACGGTCTATCTCAAGCTGATTGCACTCGGTCTGCCTGCTGCGCTGTGGTTCAGGGCATTCACGACCTTCAATGCCGCGGTCTCGCGCCCTGGTGTGGTGATGGTCATCAATCTGCTGGGTCCGGTCCTCAAAGTACCGCTCAACCTGCTCTTCATGCACGGCACGAAGGTCACCGAGACCATCGGCCTGCCCGCAGTGCCAGCCCTGGGCGGGGCGGGCTGTGGTCTGTCCACCGCGGTCATTGCCTGGGCCAGCGCAGGCATCGGTTGGACCCTGCTGCATCACGACCCGTTCTACCGGCGCTTCTCACTGCGCGGCATGGGCCGCCCAAAGGCCGCAGCCTTACGCGAACTGATCAGACTGGGTTTGCCCATTGGTGGCACTTATCTGATCGATGTGAGCGCCTTCAACCTGATGACGTTGCTGGTGGCGCGGCTGGGCAATGATGTCACCGCAGGTCACGCCATTGCGTCGAACCTGGCCGCAGTGATCTTCATGCTGCCTCTGTCTCTGGGCAACGCCACCTGCGTGCTCGCCGCGCAACGGCTGGGCGCCGAGGACCCTGCCGGTGCACGGCGCACGGCATGGTCGGGCGTGTGGCTGGTGGCAAGTCTGGCCATGCTGACGGCAGCGCTGCTGTGGATGCTGCGCGAGCCGATCGCCCGCGCCTACAGCAGCGACCAGGCAGTGTGGGGAGTGGCCATGCCCCTGCTCGGGTTGGTCGCGCTGTACCACTTGTTTGATGCCATGCAGTGCGTGCTGGCGTTTGCGCTGCGCGCCTGGCGGGTCACGGTCGCCCCGATGCTCGTCTTCGCGGTGGCGCTGTGGGGCGTGGGGGTGGGCGGCGGCTGGTGGCTCGCCTTCGGGAGAGGCTTTGGCGTATCGGGTTTCTGGATCGCTGCGATCGGGGCGGTCGCCGTGGCGGCCATGGGTCTGCTCCTGCTGCTGCAGCGCCATACCCGCATACCGAGCATCGTGACCGCGCCCGTCAGGACTTAGGCCTGCGGCATCTGAAAGAAATGCTGGCGGTAATGCCGCAATTCGTCGATCGATTCCTCGATATCCGCAAGCGCCGTATGTGCACTGCGCTTGGCAAAGGCACGCGCTACTTCAGGTCGCCAGCGCTTGCACAGCTCCTTCACCGTGGACACATCGAGGTTGCGGTAGTGGAAGTACGCCTCGAGCTCGGGCATGGTGCGCGCCATGAAACGGCGATCCTGACCAATGGAGTTGCCGCACATGGGCGACTTCCCCGCAGGCACCCAGGGTCGTAGAAATTCAATGAGCTGCGCCTGCGCGCGCGCCTCGGTGACGGTGGACGTACGCACCCGCTCGGTCAGCCCCGAGCGCCCGTGGGTGGCCGTATTCCAGCTGTCCATGGCGGCCATGACCGCATCAGGCTGATGAATGGCCAGCACCGGTCCGGTGGCCAGGATATTGAGCGCCGAGTCGGTCACGACCAGCGCCACTTCGATGATGCGATCGATCTCGGGCCGCAGCCCAGTCATCTCCATGTCGACCCAGATCAGATGGGTCTCATTGGGAATGGCCGGCGGCTGGATAAACGTCGCCGCAGCCAGCGGCAGTGACGAGGGCGATGACTGTAACGACGCCTGTGCGGCGGATGGCGCCGGGGCTTGCAAAGGGGGCTGTGACATAATTTTCTCCGGCTGTATTGTCTCACGCAGCCCGCCAGACGCCCGACTCGCGGACCCGCTGCCGCATACGCCCTCCCCGCTTCATCACTCGCCCCATTTCTTGGTCCATCCCTCCACGTGACCCTGACCCCGCCGTTAGCGTTTTCCCTGCTCTTTGCCCTGGCCCTGCTGGCCTCGGTGCTCACGCGCCTGTGGCTGGCCTCGCGGCAGATGCGCCATGTGGCCCGGCACCGCAGTGCCGTACCCCAGCAATTCGCCGAGCGCATCGGCCTGTCTGCGCACCAGCGCGCGGCCGACTACACCCTGGCACGCATGCGTCTGGGCATGATCGATGTCCTGGTGGGCGCCACCGTCCTGCTGGGGTTCACCCTGCTGGGCGGCATCGAGTGGCTGAGTGACCTGTGGCGCGCGTGGCTGCCGGATCACCCGTTCTGGAGACAGGTGTTGCTCGTGGCCAGCGTAGCGACCGTGGCCTCGATCATTGAGCTGCCGATCAGCTGGTATCGCCAGTTCGTCCTGGAAAAGCGCTTTGGATTCAGCCGGATGACCCAGCGCCTGTTCTTCACTGACCTGCTGAGCGGCCTGGCGGTGTCGATGGCTCTCGGCGCCCCGCTCCTCATTGCGGTGCTGTGGCTTATGCAGCGCGCGGGTCAGCAATGGTGGCTCTGGACCTGGGCGGTCTGGGTGGTGTTCAATCTGGCCGTGCTGGTGCTTTATCCGACGGTCATTGCGCCGCTGTTCAATCGCTTTGTCCCAATGGACCCCGGCCCCATGCGCGATCGCGTTGAACAGTTGCTCGCGCGGTGCGGCTTCAAATCACGCGGCCTGTTCGTGATGGATGGCAGCCGGCGCTCTGCGCACGGCAATGCCTATTTCACTGGTCTTGGCCGTGCCAAACGCATTGTGTTCTTCGACACCCTGCTTAGCCGACTATCTGTCGATGAAGTCGAGGCGGTACTGGCCCACGAATTGGGGCACTTCAGGCATCGACATATCGTCAAGCGCATGGTGGCGAGCTTTGCGATCAGCCTGGCTGGCCTGTGGCTGCTGGGATGGCTATCGCGCCAGCCCTGGTTTTATCAGGGTCTGGGCGCCACACCAGGGCCTGGTGATGTAGCCGGCGGTCATGCGCTGCTGCTGTTCTTTCTGGCACTGCCAGTCTTCACGTTCATGCTCGGCCCGCTGGGCAGCTGGTTATCGCGCAAGCAGGAATTCGAAGCCGACACCTTTGCAGCGCAGCAGTCCAGTGCCGAGCATCTGAGCCGAGCGCTGGTCAAGCTTTATGAAGACAACGCCTCCACCCTCACCCCCGACCCGCTGCACTCCGCCTTCTACGATTCACATCCGCCGGCCGCCATTCGCCTTGAGCGGCTGGCGCGCCTCACTACTGCCAGCCCGTCATGATGAACCATCCCCCAGCCGCGCTGACGCATGAAGCCCTGCGTGCTTTGCACTGCGCCCCTCTCGGCCCCGCCCAGGCGCTCTCGGGCGAACCGCTGCGCATTCTGCTGCAGACCGTCCCGCACTGGTCAGTGACCGATGGATTCCTGGTCGCACGGTTCACGTTCGGCAGCTGGTTCGAGACGCTGGGTTTCGTCAATGCTGTGGCTTGGATGGCCCAGACTCAGGACCACCATCCCGAACTGCTGGTTGCATACAACCGCTGCGAAATCCGCTGGAATACGCATTCCGCGCACGGGATCACCCTCAACGACTTCATCTGCGCAGCCCGCACGGATGCTCTGGCTGCCGGCCCGCCTGCCTCATGAGCGCTGCAGACGCGCACGTCCTCGCGGCCTATGGCCGGCAGTTCTGGATCAGGGACACCGCCGGTCAAGAGTGGTCTGCGGTGACGCGCGGACGTCATGCCGATGTGGTGACCGGCGACCAGGTCGCCTGGCAAGCATTAGGCAGCGGGCAGGCGGTGATCGAACAGGTGCGCCCGCGCCGCAACCTGCTGCGGCGCAGTGACCTGCATCGCACCAAGGCCCTGGCAGCCAACCTCGATCAAGCCGCCATCGTGGTGAGCGGTGAGCCCCCGTTCTCGGAAGAGCTGCTGCTGCGCGTGCTGATTGCGGCCGAGCGCGAAGGCATCGCCTGCCTGCTGATCGCCACTAAGGCCGACCTGCCGCAATCGATGGAGCGCATCGAGGTGCGGCTGCAACTGTACGAATCGCTGGGCTACCCGGTCATTCGCGTGGCGGCCAAAGATGACCCGCAGGGCACGGTGTCGATCCTGCAGTCCCGACTGGCAGGTCGCAACACCCTGCTGCTGGGGCAAAGTGGCATGGGCAAGTCGACCCTGGTCAATCTGCTGGTACCCGGGGCCGAACTGCGTACACAGGCGATCTCGAGTGCCCTGCAAACCGGGCGTCACACCACGACCTTCACGCGGGCCTTCGAGTTGCCGGCAGGGGGCTGGCTCATTGACTCACCGGGCTTTCAGGTCTTCGGCCTGGCACACCTGTCGGTCAGCGAAATCGAGCATGGGCTGCGCGAATTCGTGCCGCTGCTTGGGCACTGTCGTTATCACAATTGCGGCCACCGGCATGAACCGCACTGCGCCATCCGCACGGCAGTACAGGACGGTCAGATCGACAGACGTCGCCATGCCCTCTATGTGCAGTTGCGCGACGAAGCCGAGGCGATGCAGTAGGCCGCCGTGCTCAGTCGCCGTGCCAAGCCGAAGTGGTGGGCGACCGTACTCAGCAGCAATGCTTAGCAGTCAGCAGTCAGCGGCCCAGCCAGTTGGCGATCGTCAGCATCCCGAACAGCAGGATCCACAAGACCACCGAGCGCCAGACCATGCCCACCGCACTGCGCAGACCGTTGGCGTCAGGCTCGGCGCCAGTCCAGTCAAACCCGCTGCCGGATGCCGCAGACACGTTCGGGTCGCTGTCGGCCGCCGCCCTATCCTCTCCGCGCAACTGCGCATCCAACGCGGGATCGGCCAGACGCAAGCCCAGCGCACCGCCACCCGTCATGAGCAAGATACGGCGCTGTTCATCGCCGCCCTTGAGCGCTGCGGCAGATCGCCAACAGTAAATGGCGTCTTCAAAGTTGCCCACGATCGCAAAGCCCGCTGCAGCCAGCCGCGCCGGCAGCCAATCCAGCAGTCGATAGGCTCGCGCGGCAAACCAGCCATAGGGCTCGACACCCGCTGCCGCCGCGGTGGCTGCATCGGCCACCAGATCGCCCTGCACGGTGCGCCCCAGCACGGACGCCTCGGAGGCCACCGGCTTGGCGGCGGGTGTGGCGCCCTGAGCCCAGCGGTCAGCAAGAAACTGCGCCGCCCGATAGAGCACCGGCCCGATCGCACCGGGCAGGATCATGTACCAGAAGAGCGGGCCAAAGACATAGCGATGCGCGCCGATCAGGGCATGGGCAATCGCCACGCGGCACAGGCCCGGCACAGAGAGTTCCGAGGCATCGAAGGCCGGATCGCGCTGGCGCATCCAGCGCTGCAGCGCTTGCCGTGCGCCGTCGGGGTCGTTGGCGGCCAAAGCCAGCTGGATCTCGGTAAAGGCATGGCTGAACTGCCGAAAGCCGAGCGTGAAATACAGCACGGCCACATGCAGCGCCAGTACCAGTACCGGATGGATCGCTGTCAAGACCCACTGCGCCAGCACCACGGCCAGCACGGCGCTGCCGACGGCCACGCCCCAGCCCAAGGCACCATGCCGCAGGCGGCCCGCATCCGTGACATGCGCGAGCCAGTCCGCGAAATTGGCGGCCGCCTGATGCACCACATTGCCGCCCGGCAGCGGACGGACCTGCTCAAGCAGCAGTGCGAAGACGAGTGCGACGAAACCCATCGTCGGATTATGCCGCGCGAATGCGCTCGAAGCGCTGCCCCGAAGGGATCAGACCGCCAGGAAACGGTAGAGATTGCGCAACATGGCTGCGGTCACGCCCCAGATGAAGTGTTCGCGGCCATCTTCTCTGCGCCAGGGCATTGCGAAAAAACTTCTTTCAGCGCCGTCGTCCCAGCGATAAACGCGCCTCTGGTGATTCAACGGGTCCATCAAAAACGCGAGCGGCACCTCGAAGGACTCAGCCACTTCATTGTCGTCCAGCGTGAGCTGGTGATCGGGTTCCACCAGCCCCACCACCGGGGTCACTGAAAACCCGCTGCCGGTGAGGTACTGCGGCATCTGGCCCAGAATTTCAACGTGACGCCGAGACAGGCCGATCTCCTCCTCGGTCTCGCGCAGCGCGGTGGCCACGGCCGAGGCATCAGAGGGCTCGGTACGCCCGCCCGGAAAGGCCACTTGGCCTGCATGCGAACTCAGGTGGGCCGTGCGCTCGGTGAGCAGGACCGATATGCCTGCAGACCGCATCACCAGGGGCACGAGCACTGCAGCCGCGCGAGGCGGATCAGTGCCCAGACGCCAGCGGTCATCGATCAGCTCAGGCGTCCAGTCCGGTGGGCGATGGAATCGCTCGCGCAAGGCCAGCGGAAACAGCCGCTCGGCGGGAACCGGCGGCAGGCGAGGCGCCGATCGATCGATCGGCACCCCTTTCGGGTCGGAAATGAGGCGGCGCGGCGTGGACACCGCGCGGGTCACTGACCGGAGGCCGGCGCCGTAGCTGCCGACGACGGTGCACGACCGGGCAGCTTTTCCTTGATACGCGCCGATTTGCCGGAACGCTCACGCAGGTAATAGAGTTTGGCGCGGCGCACATCGCCACGGCGCTTGACGTCGATCGAGGCGATCAGGGGCGAGTAAAGCTGGAAGGTCCGCTCCACGCCTTCACCTGAAGAAATCTTGCGCACAATGAACGAAGAGTTCAGGCCGCGATTGCGCTTGGCAATGACCACGCCTTCGTAGGCCTGCACCCGCTTGCGCGTGCCTTCGACCACGTTCACGTTGACCACCACGGTATCGCCGGGGGCAAAAGCAGGAACGGTACGCCCGAGACGAGCGATTTCTTCCTGTTCGAGTTGCTTAATGATGTCCATGCTGACTCACATGCCATCGTGCGCCGGATTGTTGGAGGAGCACTGCAGCGGGCGGCCTGAACAAACAGAGGCCGACCCTGCATGAGGCGCTGGCTTCAAAACGGCCAGCGCGTGCCCGGGCAGAGGATGACGTTTTGACGAACGGGTTCGACGACGTCTCAAACCCATACGGCAAGCCCTCGATTCTAGCTCAAGTTTCGAAGAAATGCTTCATCCTGTGGCGACAGTCTGCCCTCACGTCGCGCGGTCTCGATCAGATCAGGCCGTCGGGCGGCCGTGGCCTGCAGCGACGCCTCGCGGCGCCAGCGAGCGATCCGGGCATGGTGTCCGGACATCAGCACTTCGGGCACCGACTCGCCCCGGAACACCTCGGGGCGCGTGTATTGAGGGCCTTCGAGCAGGCCATCGCTGAAGGAGTCGTGCTGCGCAGACTCAGCATCGGTCATGACGCCCGGAAGCAGGCGCACCACAGCATCCATGAGTGCCAGGGCAGGCAATTCCCCACCCGACACCACGAAATCCCCGACCGAAATCTCCTCATCGACTTCGGCATCGAGCAGCCGCTGATCGATCGCCTCGTAGCGCCCGCACAGCAACACCATGGCGGGCAGCCGCGCCAGCGACTGCGCCCGCGCTTGCGTCAGCAGCGCACCTCTTGGTGACAGATGAATCACCCGTGCACGCGGCTGAGTGTCGGTTGCACGCGCCGCATGCAAGGCCTGGATACACGACGCCAGTGGCTGCGCCAACATGACCATGCCGGGGCCACCGCCGAACGGTCGATCATCGACTCGCCGATAGCCGTCGGTGGTCTGATCGCGCGGATTCCAGCAACGCAGCCTCCAGATCCCGCGCTCGCGCGCACGACCGACCACGCCAAAGCCCGCGGCATGTTCGATCATTTCGGGAAAAAGGCTGACGACTTCGAAATCCACGCGCTGCGCCTGCGCTACCAGTCGGCCTGCCAGTCGACCACGATGCGGCCCGCCTCGGGCTCTGCCTCGAGCACATAGGCCTCTACGAACGGAATCAAGCGGCCTGCGTCGGTCTGAAGAATGGGGTGGGCTCCGTGATCATCTACGGAGATGACCCGTCCAAGTGCATCGCCCTCACGGTTATGCACTGAGCAGCCGATCAAATCGACCCAGTAGACCTCGCCAGCCTTCAAAAGCGGGAAATCACAGCGTCGAACACTCACTTCGGCGCCCTTGAGCGCCAAGGCAGCGTCGCGGTCCGCGCAGCCGACGGGCTTGGCCACCACGCCTGCACTGTGGCGACGGGCCCGCTCAAGAACCAGAGTCTGGTCAAGCGGTGCCTGAGCACGCGAGCCTGCTCGGGTCAGGTGCCAGGATGGCGCGCGGGTGAGTGCGGTGTCGGTCGCACCGGCGAAAGGCTCAACCTTGACCCATCCGTTGACGCCCCAGGCATCGATGATGCGCCCCAATGCAATGAGACGCTGCGGATCAGGGGCGTTCACCACACCTTCAGCACGCCCGGATTCAGGCAGCCGGAGCAGCCTTTTGCTGGGCGGCGAACTGACGGATCAAACGCGCAACCGTAGGGCTGACCTGCGCACCATGGCTGCGCCAGTACTCCACACGCTCAAGCGACAAACGCAGACCCTGCTCGCTTTGCGAGGCGATGGGGTTGTAGAACCCCAGACGCTCGATGAAGCGGCCATCGCGGC
>JBIKKG010000251.1:0-5197 GCA_044360485.1 Burkholderiaceae bacterium
ATCGCCTCCGCCAGTGGTGACCCCGCCCAGACGCCCGCCTCCTGCTTCCAGTGTGGCCATGGCGCCCCCCGTCGCCACGCCCCCCGTCGCAGCGCCACCCGTCGCAGCGCCCCCCGTCGCCACGCCACCCGTCGCAGCGCCCCCCGTCGCCACGCCCCCTGTCGCAGCGCCCCCCGTCGCAGCGCCACCCGTCGCCACGCCCCCCGTCGCCACGCCCCCCGCACCCGTGCGGCCTGCCCAGCCGCCGCTCGCGCTGGCTGTTCCGCAACGCCCCGCGCAAGCTGCACCGCCTGCACCGCCCGTCCAAGCTGTGCCGATGGAATCGCCTGTGTTGGCCGGGCCGGTTGGATCACGCGCCACACTCGAGGATCTTTACAACCAGCGGGATCCTCGCATCACATTGAGTGTCGAGGCACCACGCCAGTTGCGCATCGACACCGACCCCATGACCTTCACGGTGCGCCCGAATGCTGACGGGTACCTGTACGTGGTGATGCTGGGTAGCGACGAGAAGAGCTTTTATCTGCTCTTTCCAAACCGGCTCGATGGCGATCATCGGGTCCGTGCCCATCAGACGTACACCATGCCGCGTCCGGGCTGGCAACTGAAGGCGGCCGGGCCGCCTGGTGTCGACCGGCTGCTCTTTCTGTTGAGCCCTTCTGCCCGGGATGCAAAGCTCTTCCCTGTCGAGGCAGACGGCGCAGGTGGACCCTTTGCCTATTCGGTGGCTGATCTGGTGTCGCGCCAGCGGTTGATCGATTTCTTTTTGGGCCGGGGCGTCAAAGGTCGAAACGGCGCCATGGGGGCTGCCTTGATTGAAGTAGAGGAAATCCGATGAACTGGAAGATGTGCGTCTTCGCTGTGGGACTTTCGTTGACTTTGCCCGCCTGGGCCCAGTCGGCTGCGACCTCGGATGAACCGGTCAGCAACGCCACCGTCGATGACTTTGTGAATGCGCTGGCGCCAAAACCCCGCACGCGCAGTCTGGGCCGAAATATCAAAGTGGAACCGTCGCGCATCGACATGACAGTGAACTTTGATTTCGACTCTGCGCGGCTGCAGCCGGAGAGCAAACCGATGCTCGAACGACTCGCCACTGCTTTGCGTACGGATCAACTGTTGAATCTGCGGTTCCATATCGAAGGGCACACGGATGCCAAGGGCACCGTTCGCTACAACGATGCGCTGTCACAGCGCAGGGCGCAGGCGGTCACCGATTTCCTGGCGCAACAGGGCGTACAGCACACCCGACTGATTCCGGTGGGCAAAGGCTTCAGCGAGTTGCTCGACACCAATGACCCGACGGCAGCTCGCAACCGCAGGGTCCGTGTAGCACTTGCTGAATGATGCGGATGCTCTCGCGGTTCTGGCTGTGCCTTTATGGCGTGTGCAGCCTGCTGGTTGCCACGCCGGGCGTGGTCGCGCAAACCGCGCCCGGATGGCCCATCACCGATCCAGCGGGGTGCGGCTTTTTTGAGAAGAAGGTGTCTTTCCCGGATGGTGGAAGTGTATGCCTCAAGGATGTGTATCAGGCCGCGCTGCGTATCGATCGGGACAAGATCCTGCAAAGCCTGACCTCAAGCGGCAATCCATATGCGATTGCAGCATCGACCAATCCTCGCGCCTGCCCGCTGTCGTATCGCACTTTCTGGAGCACGGGGATGGACTCCGCCGAGCGCAATCGCAAGCAGGCGATTGAGGGCTGTCAGCGCGTACTCGATGCCGCCATCGCTCGGATGAGTCAGCCGGCAAACGCCGCGGGTTGTACCTGTTCCCTGCTGATCGAGAATGGCGATGCGCAACTCAGGCGCGCCGATTTCGATCGGCTGATGACCGACTACACACGCCAGGCTCAGGCCGGCGGCCGGCCCCTGATGGCACTGGAGGCGCGTCCAGCGACAACCCCTGCGGTTCCCGGGGCGGCTGCGCCTGCGACCGCCCGACCAAACATCAGTAGCCAGAACTTCGCGCAAATGGTCGATGCACAACTGGCGAATGATCCAGGCCGGCGCAATGCACCGCAGGCCCCCGCAGCGACGCCGCCGGCTGCTGCAAGCGCGCCTGCAGCGGTGGGGGTGCAAGCCCCTCCAGCAGCGCCGTCAATTCCAAGACCCGCCTCAGTGGCCCAGACCAGTGCGCAGACGCCCGACGCGCCACGTGCCACTGGTCCAGTCCGGCCTGCGTTCGCACTCCCCGTCGTCGCCAACCGCAAGGCGCTGCTGATCGGTAACGATGCCTATGCCAATGTGTCGCGTCTGGAGACCGCTCGCGCAGATGCCAGCGCTCTGGCACGGGTGCTGGGCGAGATGGGCTACAAGGTCACCTTGCGTCTGGATCTGGATGAGCGTGCCATGAAGGGCGTGCTGCGGCAATTTCGCAGTGAAGTCGAAGGCGGAGATGAAGTCGTCTTTTTCTTTGCCGGCCATGGCGTGCAAATCGGCGGCACCAATTATCTGTTAGCGACCGATATCCGCAAGGAGAGCGAGGAGCAGGTGCGCGACGATGGCATCGCCTTGCAGCGCGTGCTTGACGAGATGTCCGAGCGACGGGTCAAACTCACAGTGGCCATGATCGACGCCTGTCGCGACAACCCGTTTCCCAAGGTGGCAGGCCGCTCAATTGGCACGCGCGGGCTTGCGCCCACCACGGCCGCCACAGGTCAGATGGTGATTTTTTCGGCCGGGGCAGGACAGCAGGCACTTGACCGACTGGGCCCGCAGGACCGTGATCCGAACGGGCTCTTTACCCGCACCTTGCTGCGCGAAATCCGAACGCCCGGTATGCGGGTCGATAACGTCATCCGCGAGGTGCGCAAGAAAGTCGTGGAAAGCGCTCGCACGGTCGGGCACGAGCAAGTGCCGGCGATCTACGATCAGGTGGTGGGCGACTTCTACTTCGTGCGTTGACGTCGCGGGTGATTCAGGCTGTCGCCGCGCGTGCCTCAGGCACGCGGTCTCGAGGCCTGCAGGGCCTCATCGAAGATGGCCACAGCGCGGGTCCATCCGGCCGAAGCGCCGCGGATCTTGTGCGGAAAGCAACTGATGTAAAAACCGTTGGCGGGCAGAGCCTCCAGGTTGTGCAGCTTTTCCAGGTGGCAGTAGCCGATGTCGCGGCCAGCCTTGTGTCCCTCCCAGATCAGGCCGGCATCGCCCGTCTGCGCATATTTTCCCGCCGTGTGCACGAATGGCGCATCCCAGCTCCAGGCGTCGGTGCCTGTCAGTCGCACGCCGCGCTCAAGCAGATACATCGTGGCTTCGTAACCCATGCCGCAGCCTGAGGATACATAGTCGCCGTGGCCGTATCGGCTGCCCGCGCGCGTGTTCACCACCACGATTTCCAGTGGCGACAGGGTGTGCCCGATGCGTTCCAGTTCAGCCTGAACTTCCTGCGCTGTGACCACATGGCCGTCGGGCAGATGGCGGAAATCCAGCTTCACCCCAGGCTGGAAACACCATTCGAGCGGTACTTCGTCGATGGTCGTGGCGGTGCGTTGCCCGCCCAGCGCCTTGTCCATGGTGCTGTGGAAGTGATACGGCGCATCCAGGTGTGTGCCGTTGTGCGTCGACAGTTGCACGCGCTCCACAGCCCAGCCTTCCCCGTCAGGAAGGTCTTCCTTCTTCAGTCCCGGAAAAAATGATGCGATCGATTCGACACTCTGGTCGTGCCGGATGTACTCGATGTGAGGTTTCATGACTGGCGGGTCGCTCACCACATCATTTTCGAGATAGATCGACAAATCAACGAAACGGCGGCTCATGCTCAGTCTCCACGAGGTTGACACTGCGGCGTATCCTGCCTCGACATCCCACTACAACACAAGGAGACCACCATGAGCGAACGACTCTGTGAAGGCCGCGTAGCAATTGTGACTGGCGCAGGCCGCGGCATCGGCCGGGAATATGCATTGCTGCTGGCAGCCCATGGCGCGAAGGTGGTGGTCAATGATCTGGGCAGTGCGGCCGACGGCACGCCGGGTCGCGAAGAAGAGCAGCCCGCTGAAGCGGTGGTACGAGAGATTCGCGCAGCGGGCGGCGAAGCCGTCGCCAATCTTGAAAGCTGCTCGGATTGGAGCAGCGCATCGCGACTGGTCCAGCAGGCGGTCGATACCTTTGGCAGGCTCGATGCGCTGGTGAACAATGCAGGCATCCTGCGCGACCGTATGCTCACCAACATGACCGAAGCCGAGTGGGATGCGGTCATCAACGTGCACCTGAAAGGCACCTTCGCACCCATGCATCACGCGTCGGCCTGGTGGAAGGCACGGCACAAAGACGGTCAGACTGATCAGGCTGCGCGCATCATCAACACCACCTCCGTTTCGGGTCTGTTCGGTAATGTCGGGCAGACCAATTACGGTGCTGCCAAGGCCGGCATTGCCGCTATGACCATCATTGCAGCGCGTGAACTGCAACGCTACGACATCACCGTGAACGCCATTTCACCGCATGCCCAGACCCGCATGACCGAAGGCCTGCGTGCCCGCAGCGAAGAAGAAATGGCGGTGCGCCATCCTCGCTGGATTGCGCCTGTGGTGGTCTGGCTGGCCAGCCGCCAGAGCAGTCATGTGACAGCGCGGGTGATCGAAGCCGGTGCGGGTGAATTGAGCATCACAGAGGGCTGGCGCCCTGGGCCGGTGGCGGCTCAGGCGGCCGATCCGAAAGAGGTGGGCGCGATTCTCACCGGGCTGGTCCGCGGCGCCAAACCGAATGTCGGCATGAACGGCCAGCCTGCCGAGATCTGAGCTACCGCTCGCCCGATCGGTTTTCAGACGGCGCTGATGGCATGCCATCCCATGGCGCCCTGGCGCGCCTGGATGGCGGTGTTTTCTCATGCGTGTTGACGATGAATCAGTGCATTTGACAGACCGACTTCTGCGTTTCAGCCTCACTCACTTTGTATGTGCCACGCAGTTCAACCGATGCCCGATACTTCGTCGGGCGCAAGGAGATACCGTTGATTCAGACTCGTCTGTTCGATCTCACCGGCAAGGTGGCGTTGCTCACCGGCGCCTCAAAAGGCATGGGCAAGGCCATGGCCACAGCTCTCGCCGAGCACGGCGCGCAGGTCATGATTTCGAGCCGCAAGCTCGATGCCTGTCAGGCAGTGGCCGACAGCATCAATGCAGCCTGTGGTGCCACACGCGTGCATGCATTCGCCTGCAACGCAGGCTACAAGGACCAGTTGCAGGCACTGGTCG
>JBIKKG010000002.1:0-49713 GCA_044360485.1 Burkholderiaceae bacterium
CGAAGACGCTCTCGCCTTCTTGCGCGACGAAGGCGCCTTTCGCAACTGGACGATCGTGGAGCTGCCCCACGGTGACGGGCGCCATGATGACTATGCGTTCACCATCGTGCGCAACCTCATGGTGGCCGCACTGATGGTCCCGTGGTGGACGGCCCTGGCGCAGTCACGCGACACGACACTGGCGGCCATCGGCGGCAAATCGGTCAAGGAAGCGCAGGCGCATCTGCGACATGCCTCGCAGTGGACGGTGCGCTTTGGCGACGGTACCGAGGTGTCGCATGTCCGGGCACAGGCCGCACTGGAACGCCTGTGGCCCTACGCCAATGAGTGGTGGCAGACCGATGCCATCGAGCAGCAGGCTGCACAGGCGGGCATCGGGCCCCTGCCGGCTGAACTGCGCGCAGCCTGGGACGCCACGCTGGACGCTGTGCTCACCGAGGCCACGCTGAAGCGACCCGCAGCGAGCGGCTTCATCTCGCAGGGCAAAAGCGGACAGCACTCGGAGCACCTGGGGTATGTCCTGGCCGAAATGCAGTCGCTGGCACGCAAGCATCCTGGTGCGACCTGGTGAATCTCGTGGCCGATCCGCTGCTTGAGCAGGTGCATGCGCTGGCCGGCGCCGTGCCAGACCCGGAAATTCCGGTCGTGACACTGAGCGATCTGGGCATCTTGCGCAGCGTCACACGCGAACACGAGCAGATCGTCGTGACGCTGACCCCGACCTATACCGGCTGCCCGGCAACCGAAGTGATTCGGGACGATGTGCAGCGTGCGCTGATGCAGGCGGGGCTGCATGGGGTGCAGGTGCGCCTGACGCTGTCTCCGCCCTGGACCACCGACTGGATCAGCCTCGCCGGGCGCGCCAAGCTGCGCGACTATGGCATTGCACCCCCGGCGCGCGCTGCACAGTCACAGCAGGCGGGGGCACAAGTGCTGCAGTTTGTCTCGCGCGAACAATGGCGCGCGGGCGCAGTGCCCAAACGGGGTGATGCGCCGCCCGCGGATACGCTCGCGAAGGCCGAAGGGCCGGCCTGTCCGCAATGCGGCGCCGCGCAGGTGGAATGCGTGTCCGAATACGGCTCAACGCCCTGCAAGGCCCTGTATCGGTGCCTGACCTGCCGTGAGCCCTTTGACTATTTCAAACCCTACTGAGTTGCGGCCGAACCGCTGCGCTCACTGTCCGCTGCGCCTCTGAACCTCATGGCCGTTCCGCACTTCAATCGCCTGACGATCCGCGACATCCGCCGAGAAACCGCCGACGCGATCTCGATCGCCTTCGAAGTGCCGCCCGCTTTGCGGGAGGCCTACCGGTTCCGTGAGGGTCAATTTCTGACCCTGCGCCACACCCTTGCAGGCGAAGAGCTCCGTCGCTCGTACTCGATCTGTTCGGGCGTGCCCGACTATGCGCAGTACGGTGAGCTGCGCATCGGAATCAAGCGATTGCAAGGCGGGCGTTTTTCCAGCTGGGCACACGAGACACTGAAGGTCGGCATGTCGCTGGACGTGATGACGCCCGACGGGCGCTTCAACACACCGCTCGATCCGACCCGCGCCCGGCATTTCGTGGGCTTTGCCAGTGGCTCAGGCATCACGCCGATGCTCTCGCTGATTCGCACCGTGCTCGCCACCGAGCCGGGGAGCCGGTTCAGTCTGGTCTGCGGTAATCGCAGCGTCGCATCGATCATGTTTCTGGAGACACTCGCAGGTCTGAAGAATCTGTCGATGGATCGACTGCGGCTCGTGCATGTCCTGTCAGGCGAACCCCAGGAAATCGAGCTCTTCTCGGGACGGCTCGATCGGGATCGATGCCGGGCTCTGCTCGAAACCGTGCTGTGCGATGACCCGATCGATGAGGCCTTCATCTGCGGCCCGGCGCCGATGATGGATGGCGCCGAGGCCGCGCTGCGCGCGCACGGTGTACCGGCTGAGCATATTCATACCGAACGCTTCGGCACACCGGCCGTTGCGCCAGTGGCGCCGTTGCGCACGACAGCGGTCGATAGCGACGCCTGCGCGCGGGTCACCATCGTGGTCGACGGCATGCAGCGCACCCTGCAGGTGCCGTTCGATGGCCCCGCCCTGCTCGATGCTGGCCTGGCCGTCGGGGCCCCTCTGCCTTATGCCTGCAAGGGGGGCGTGTGCTGCACCTGCAGAGCGCGCGTACTGGAAGGTGAGGTGCGCATGGACCGGAATTTCACGCTCGAGCCGCAGGAAATCGCTCAGGGCTTCGTGCTGACCTGCCAGGCCCATCCGGTGAGTGATCGGGTGGTGGTGAGCTTCGACGAGCGCTGAGCGTCCGGTCGAGCGATGGCGCGCCCCAAGGCACCCGATCACGATGCGCAGCGCGCACGCTTGCTGGCCCAAGCTACCGAAGTGATCGCCGAACAGGGCTATGCCAGCGCCTCGATGAGCGCGCTCGCACAAGCCTGCGGCACCTCCAAGGCAGGTCTGTACCACTACTTTCCCAGCAAGAAGGCCTTGTTGTTCGAGTCGCTGGACCGCTATACGCGCAGGCTCGCCCACTGTCTGGAGGCGGTGGGCCTGCAAGGGCTGTCGCCGCACGAGGCACTGGAGGCCATGGTACGTGCGCTGTTGCGGGAATATCGCGATTCGCGCGCGCACCACATTGCCCTGCTCAACGACGTGAAGTTCCTCGATGCGGCGCAGCGCGAACAGATCATCGCGCAGGAGCGCGCCATCGTGGAGGTCGTGGCGCAATGCCTGGCGCGGGTCAACCCACAGCGCTTCAATGGCGTACAGCGCACACCGACCACCATGGCGCTGCTGGGCATGCTCAATTTCACCTTTGCCTGGCTCAAGCCGGATGGGCCGATGAGCTATGAGCAGTATGCCGACCTGGTCATCGGGCTGTGGCACCACGGTCTGGCGCAGGCATGATGTGGGTCCGATTGCCAACCACACACGGAGACTCCAATGACTGCCTTTGCCTCGCGCGCCGACCTGACTGCCAAGGAAGTCAGCTTCACCCAGCTGTCCGAGAATTGCTGGGCGTATACCGCTGAGGGCGACCCGAATTCGGGTGTGATCGTGGGCGACAACGCCTGCATGGTGATCGACACGACGGCCACGCCGGCCATGGCTCAAGACCTGATTGCGCGCATCCGCACGATCACCGACAAACCAATCAAGTACGTGGTGCTGTCGCACTACCACGCAGTGCGGGTGCTGGGGGCGTCGGCCTACTTCAAGGAAGGCGCCACCGACATCATCGCTTCACGCGGCACCTATGACCTGATCGTCGAGCGCGGCGAACAGGACATGAAAAGCGAGATCGAGCGCTTTCCGCGCCTCTTTGCCGGGGTGGAAACGGTGCCGGGTCTGACCTGGCCCACGGTGGTGTTCGAGCGTGATCTCACTCTTTTTCTGGGCAAACTCGAAGTGCGTATCAAGCACATCGGCCCGGGCCACACCCAGGGCGACACCATTGCCTGGGTGCCCTCGCAGGACGTGATCTTCTCGGGCGACCTGGTTGAATACAACGCCGGGGTCTACACCGGTGACGCGCACCTGGAAGCATGGCCTCGCACGCTCGAGGCCCTGCGCGCGCTCAAGCCCAAAAAACTGGTGCCCGGTCGCGGGCCCGCCATGCTCACACCCGAGGAGTGCGACAAAGGCATTGAGTACACCCGCCGCTGGGTGACCGACCTGTATGACACCGCCCGCCGCGGCGTGGCGCAAGGCAAAGACCTGAAACAGGTGTTTGCCGATGTGCGCAGCGTGATGGACCCGGTCTTCGGGCAGGTGTTCATCTATGAGCACTGTCTGCCCTTCGATGTGTCGCGCGCCTTCGATGAGGCCAGCGGCATCACGCACCCGCGCATCTGGACGGCCGAGCGCGACATCGAGATGTGGAAGGCGCTCCAGACCTGACGCCAGCGCTCGCAGGCAACGATTCAGAAAACTTATTTTCTGATCTGCGGTTTTGACGGAATAATGCGGCCTGTCCATGTTCCGGAGTCATGACATGAAGCTGCCATCTGCCTCGCTCGCCTGGCGCACCGCGATTGTTTCAACTGGGTTGTGTGCACTGCCCCTGATGGCCAGCGCCCAGCCGGCACAGACGATCTATACCGGCGGAGACATTCTGACCATGGAGGGCGCCACACCGCGTTATGTACAGGCGCTGGCCGTGCGTGATGGGCGCATTGTGCGGGTCGGCAGCAGGTCTGCAGTGATGGCGCTCAAGGGCGCCGAGACGCGGGTGGTTGAGCTGAAGGGCCGTACGCTGATCCCTGGGTTCGTCGATTCGCACAGCCATTTGTCCGACTACGCGGGATCGCTCGAGCAGGGCAATCTGAGCCCGCCGCCGATCGGCAAGGTGGAGCGCATCGCTGACATCATCACCGAGATGAAAGCGCTCAAGGCGCGCCTGAATGCGCCGGCGGGCACGCTGCTGGTCGGGTCGGGCTATGACCAGGATCTGCTGGCCGAGAAACGCCACCCCACGGCAGCAGATCTGGACGCCGCCTTTCCCAGCGAGCCGGTGTTGCTGCGTCACGCCTCGGGGCACATGGCGGTCGCCAACACTGCAGCAATGAAACTGGTGGGAATCAGCGCCGCCACACCCGACCCCGAGGGCGGGACCATCCTGCGCAAGCCCGGCTCGAAAGAGCCTGAAGGTCTGATGCAGGAAATGGCGATGCAGGCCTTCATGCCGCTGCTGACCGCGCCCCGCCCCATCGAGAAGGAATTCGAGCTGCTCAAGCGTGCGCAGCAGCATTACGCCCAATTCGGTGTCACGACCGCCGCCGACCACCTCGTCATGGAAGAAAGGCTACCAATCATGGAGCGGGCCGCCCGTGACAAACAATTTTTCATCGACGTGGTGGCTGCGCCCGCGTTCATCTATGCCGACAAGGTGGTGGGCACGGGCCGTATCCGTTGGGGTGAGTACGACAACCACCTGAAGTGGGGCGGACTGAAAATTGCCGTGGATGGTTCGCCACAAGGCAAGACCGCCTTTGTGTCTCAGACCTACCTCACGCCCGTGCCCGGGTGCGAGAAGGACTGCAAAGGCTTTCCGAACCTGAATCAGAAGCAGGTGGATGGTCTGCTGCAACTGGCCTATAAAAACGGAGTGCAGCTGTATTCGCACTGCAACGGCGATGCCGCGGTCGACATGATGATCCGTGGCCACGAGCAGGCAGTGGCTACAGTGGGCGACCCGAAAAAAGACCGTCGCACGATTATCATTCACTCGCAGATCATGCGCCCCGACCAGCTCGATGCGTACAAGCGATTGGGCCTGCTGCCCACATTCTTCACGGCGCACACCCACTACTGGGGCGATGTGCACCTGGCCAACCTGGGTACGAAACGTGCCGGCTTCATCAGTCCCCTGGCCACTGCAACCAAGAAGGGCGTGATCTATGGCAATCACACCGACACCATCGTCACGCCGATCGATCAGATGAGCCTGCTGTGGACGGCGGTGAACCGGGTGTCGCGCACCGGGCAGGTGGTAGGTGCGTCTGAGCGCGTCTCGCCCTATCAGGGTCTCAAGGCCCAGACCACCTATGGTGCGTATCTGTACTTCGAGGAGAAGGACAAGGGCACGCTGGCCGCCGGCAAGTTGGCCGACCTGGTGATCCTGGATCGCAACCCGCTGAAGGTGAAGCCGATGGCCATCCGCGACATCCGTGTGATGGAAACCATCAAGAACGGAAAAAGTGTATATCGGGCGGGCAGCTGATGGACTACCCGGCTTGACCGGGCTGTCTGCGTTCCGTGTGTCTCACCTCCATGTGTCTTGCCCCCATTCGCTACGCTTTAAGGAGCATCCATGTATCGACCCAGCCGCCGGCACACAACCCATTTGACCCCCTCACTCCAGCGACGGTTGCTGCCGGTCCTGGCTGCCCTCAGTACCGCCCTGATTGGCACACTGAGCGCCGCCCTGAGCCTTCCCGCGCACGCAGCCAATGATGCTGACCTGGCCAAGCAGCTCGCCAACCCGGTGGCTGCGCTCATCAGCGTGCCGGTGCAGCTCAACTTCGACCGCGAGATCGGGCCGGCGCGAGAGGGCACACGGGTGACCGCGAACATCCAGCCGGTGGTGCCGTTTTCATTCAATGCAGACTGGAACATCATTTCCCGCACGATCCTGCCTGTGGTGCATCAGAGCGACATCTTTCCCGGCGCAGGCACTCAGACCGGATTGGGTGATGTGCTGCAGAGCGTGTTCTTTTCACCCAAGGCGCCGGGACCCGGTGGCGTGATCTGGGGCGTGGGGCCAGTCTTTCTGATCCCGACCGGCACCAACAGTCTGCTCACCGCTGACCGCTGGGCCGCAGGCCCCACTGCCGTGGCCCTGCGCCAGACAGGACACTGGAGCTACGGCATCCTGGCGAACCATCTGTGGTCGATGGGCGGTGGCAGCGGCCGCGACATCAACCAGACCTTTTTACAGCCGTTCGTGAGCTATATCGCCGGTGGCGGTTGGACCTTTGGCATGAACCTGGAGGCCAGCCGCGACTGGGAGCGCGAACAGTGGTCGGTCCCCATCAATTTCAGCGCCTCCAAATTGCTGAAGGTAGGCAACCAGATGCTCAGTGTGGGCGCAGGCGTGGGCTACTGGATGGAGTCGCCCGAATCCGGGCCGCACGGCTGGCGCTTTCGAGCGGTCGTGACCTGGTTGTTCCCGAAGTAAGGCAGACATATTGGCACCTGAGGTCGGCCTCTAAAGTCGGCCTCTAAAGTCGGCCCCTAAGGTCGGCCTCTAAGGTTGCCCCCTAAGGTTGGCCACCGAGGTTGGCCGCCGCGGCCCGACTTAGTCCAGGGTGACCCGGGCACTGCGAATGACTTCCGCCCAGCGGGTAATGTCCTGCTGCAGAAAGACTGCGAAGGGCCCCGCTTCTTTCACGTCGACCGCCATGCCCTGCTGCGTCACCGTCGCGCGCACGCTGTCCTTTTTCATGGCATCGGTGACTAACTGGCGATAGCGGGCCAGCGCGGCCGGTGGGGTGGCGGCGGGTGCAAAAAAACCGAGCCAGGCGTCGGCCTCCACACCAGGTACGCCAGCCTGGGCCAGCGTCGGCAGATCAGGCAGGTGCGGCGAGCGGTTGGGCGAGGCGACTGCGATTGCCCGCAATTTGCCGGCCTGCACCTGCGCCAGCACTGTAGGCGTGGTGGCAAAACTGAGCTTCACGTGACCGCCGAGCAAGTCCTGCAGCAGCGGGGCCGAACCCTTGTAGGGGACGTGTGCCATGTCGGTGCCACTGCGCGCCTTGAACAGCTCCAACGCCAGATGCGAGGCCGACCCCGGGCCCGTGGAGCCCGCGGTGAGCTTGCCCGGCTCGCGACGCGCCAGGGCTACCAGCTCGGACGCATTGCGCACCGGCACGTCATTGCCCACCACGACGATGTGTTGAAGCGCAGCGCACAGGGCAATGGGCGCGAAATCCTTGATCGGATCGTAGCCGCCACCCTGCGGCAGCAAGGACAGGTTGGTCGCATGGGTCTGGTTGTTGCCCAGCGCGAGCGTATGACCATCGGGCGCGGCCTGGGCAGCCCTCCGCGTGCCAATGGCACCGGCGCCCCCGGGCACGTTTTCGACCGTGACCGCCTGACCCAGTTCACGCGAGATGTCTGCCGCCACAGTCCGCGCCAGGATGTCGGTGGGGCCGCCTGGAGGATAGGGCACGATCAGGGTCACCGGTCGGGTGGGTGCCCAAGCGGGCTGCTGCGCCAGGGCAGGCCAGGAAGAAGCGGCACTGAGGGCGGCCAGTGAACGGAGGATCTGTCTGCGGTCGGTCATAAGGGACTCATTCATGTGGCACTCATTGATGTGGCACGCACCGAGGGGTCGGTGAGGCTGTGCGGGCGAGATGCGCCAAGCGTAACCGATGATGCAGGCGGGGCATTGAACCTGCGGTAGTGATGCGGTGGGTGGTGATGCGGTGGTCTCTGCAGCTTGATCTGCCTCGTGTTACCGTGGAGAAAAACCTTTTTCTCGAAGGCGGATGAACGTGATGCAGCGGAAATTTCGTGTGCGCGCACTGCTGAGAGTGTGTGTACTCGCATGGAGTCTGCAGGTCGGTGCGGCGCTGGCGTGCCCGGTGTGTGCACCAACCAGCACACTCACGCCGGCGCAGGTGCTGATCAACGCGGATCGGGCCCTGCTGGTACGGACTGATCCTGCAGGCGCCTTGCGGATCGACACGGTCATTCGTGGCCCGGGTGCAACCGGCGATCGGCTTGAGTGGAATGTGCCGGCCAGACAGATGCCGCGACGCGATGGCAAACCCATGCTGATGGTGCGCGATGGGCTCAGTCGTGAATGGTCGGCACTCGCCGAGATCGATGGATCACATGCCGATCTGCTGCGTGAGATCACACAGCTCACGCGCACCAGCGAGATGACGGCCGCAGACTGGCAAGCACGGGTCGCACGGTTCGTGCCGCTGCTGGAACATGAGGAGCCGCTGATCGCCGAGACAGCCTATGGAGAGGTGGCGCGGTCACCGTACTCGGCCATGCGCTCGCAGCGCGCGCGCCTCGACAACAAACGGCTGGAGCAGTGGGTCAATGACCCGGCACTCGCAGGGCGCAGGCCACTCTATGTGTTGCTGCTCGGTCTGGCGGGCGGCCCGGCGCAGGCCGAGCTGATCGAGCGCCAACTCACATCGTCGACACGCAGGACCGACCTCAGTGATCTGCCCGCGCTGGTGGCGGCCGACCTGGAGTTGCGCGGACCTACCCGCCTGCCATGGATCGAGAAGCATCTGCTGCTTGACCCGAAGCGGCCTGCCGCGCAGGTGCAGGCGGCACTGGTGGCCCTGTCGGTGCACGGTGCGGATGACACCACGATTGCGCGCGAGCGCATCGTTGACACGTACCTGCGCTTCATTGCAGCGCGCCCGCCCCTGGCCGGTCTGGTGGCACAGGATCTGGCCAACTGGCAGGTCTGGGACGCAACGCCCGCCTATGCCGCGCTGCTGGAGCGCGCCGACCTGTCGATCGCCTCGCGTGTGGCCATTGCGCAGTACTTGCGCGTGAGTCCGCACCCGCAAGCCAAGATCGCTCTGCAAAAACTGGCGCCCGCGGCGCGATGAACTGAGCCGGACTGGTCGAGGCCGGTCACAGCGGGTAAGCGACCTGCATCGTGTCACTGCTGTTGTCCCCTGTGGACACGCTCGCGCAACGGCCAGACTCGAGCAGACCACGATCCTAAGCGTCCGACATCGAACGCTGCGAAATCAGCGTTTGCGATCACTTGCCCGTATCTCAAAAGAGATACATAATCGCGAAAACTGAGGATCTGTTCATGGCCCAATCCACGATGTTGCATGTCCGGGTGGACGAAGAAATCAAGACGCAAGCCAGCGATGCCTTGGCAGCCATGGGGCTGTCGGTATCTGATGCCGTGCGCATTTTGCTCAAGCGCGTGGTGAACGACCAGGCATTTCCGCTGGAGTTAAAGGTACCCAACGGCCAGACTCGCGCAGCGATGGAAGAGGCCCGCACCATTTCCAAGGCGCGCACCGCCCGTTTCAACTCTGCCAACGCCCTAATCGATGACCTCGAAAAAGCGAGTGTCGGCGCAAGCAAAAAAGCCCGCCAGCAGTAAGCGCGCAAAACCGCCCCGGGCGTGCGACTACACCAGGACCTTCCTCAAAGATTGGGGTCGCCTCTCGCGTTCGGGTCGCTACGACCTGAATCGCCTGAAAGAAGCGATGCTGCTGCTCATCGGCAACGACGCCTTACTAGGGCCTGAATGGCTTGACCACGCGCTTAAGGGCGATTGGGCCGACCACCGTGAATGTCACATCGGTGGAGACTTTTTGCTGATCTACCGGTTTGAGGGCAACACCATCATCTTCGTGCGTGCCGGCACGCACTCCGACCTGTTCGAGGAATGAGCCACTCCAACGTAGGTTGCGGGCGGTGCCGTCACGCAACAACGATCACAAATTTCAGTGGCGCCATCAAGTTCGACGATCTGCTGCTGGTGGGCAAGCGCGGCGAATGCCACGCGGATGTGGCCCGGGTTATTGAGGGCTCGTAACCCGCGATCCGTCATCAAGCTGTACAAGCAGCTCGCGTTGAGCAACCCATTCGGTCAGCGATAGGCCGAGCTAGAACCATAGGCACCGTATACCCGGGGCTGCTGTCTGAGCAGAATCGACAAGGGCTCGCAGGCATGCCACCATGCACCGCGGCCGTAGCCTCGGACTCCATTCCAACGAGGCGCAGCCCCGCCATCGCACAGGGAGGAGACCCCATGAGCATTCAACGCATCCAGAGAAGGCGCGTGAACCGTGCCGTTCTGACCGGACTGGGACTGGCCGCAGCCCCAGCTTCCACGGCTTTCGCGCAATCGGGCTGGCCGAACGGCAAGCCGATCCGCATCTACTGCGGCTTTGCCCCAGGCGGCACCAGCGACCCTTATGCCCGCATGCTGGGCGACTACATGAGCCAGAAGATCGGCGTGCCGGTCATCGTGGAAAACAGAACCGGTGCGGGCGGCTTCATTGCCCTTGAGGCACTGACCCGTGCGGCACCCGATGGTCACACCATCGGCATCACGACCTCCACCTCGGTGTGGGGCAGCCGGGCGCTGTATCGCAAGCTGCCCTTCGATGCCGAAAAGGACTTCACGCCAATCACCTTGCTGCCGGTCGGTCCCCTGCTGATGGCGGTGCCGACGAACTCGCCGGCCAAGACCATGAAGGACTGGGTGGAGATGGCCAAGACGCGCGATACCACGATGGCTAGCTACAACCCGGCCTCGGTACCGCATCTGGCGGCGGCCGACCTGAATGCGCGGTACGGCACGAAGATCGAGGTGGTGCACTACAAGGGCGAAGGCCCGATGTGGATCGACGTGGTCTCAGGTGTGGTGCAGGGTGGCATCGGTAGTTACGTCGCACTGGCGCCCCATCTGGCCAAGGGAACAGTGCGTGTGCTGGCGTCAGTGGGTGGCGAAAAATCGCCTAAGCTGCCGCAAGTGACGTCCTTCGTGTCGCAGGGCTTCGATGGGCAAATCTTCAAGCTCGACGGTTGTCTGGCGATGCTGGCGCCTGCCGGCACTCCGCCCGAGATCGTCAGGCGCATGGGCGATCTCTTCGTAGAAGCCGCCGATTCGGCCAAGGGCCTGGCGCTGCGCGAAGCCTTCGCCATCGATGCCAAGCCGACCACGACTGCAGTGGCTCAGCAACGTTGGCGCGATGAAAGTCCGATCTGGATCAAGCTGACCGAATCGACCGGCATCAAGCTCGACTGAGCGGCAGATCGAACTGACCGACCGCATGGGCCAGGCGCTCGGCCTGGTCCTTGAGGCTGATCGCGGCAGCCGCGCTTTGCTCAACCAGCGCGGCATTTTGCTGGGTCATGCCGTCGAGCTCACCGACCGACTCATTGACCAGCCCCACGCCTGCACTCTGTTCCTGCGTGGCGCGGCTGATCTCGCCGATCAGCGTGCCGGTTTCGCGAACGGATTCGACGATGCGCGACATGGTGGCACCGGCCTCGCCGACCAGGCGTGAGCCCTGTTCGACGCGACCCACCGATTCTTCGATCAGCGACTTGATTTCGCGAGCGGCATCGGTGCTGCGCTGCGCGAGCGTGCGCACTTCGGAGGCCACCACGGCAAATCCTCGGCCCTGCTCGCCCGCGCGGGCAGCTTCCACGGCGGCATTGAGCGCAAGGATGTTGGTTTGAAAGGCGATGCCGTCGATCACGCCGATGATGTCGCCAATCTTGCGGCTGCTCTGGGTGATTTCGCCCATGGTCGCGACCACCTGCCCGACCGCCTCACCACCGCGTGTGGCCACCTGGGAAGCCGTGAGCGAGATCTGCTCGGCCTGGCTGGCATGGTCCGCCGTCTGGCGCACTGTGGCAGCGAGTTGCTCCATGGAGGCCGCAGTCTTCTGAAGATTGGCGGCGGTCTGTTCAGTGCGCTCGGACAGATCGGCATTGCCTTGGGCAATCTCGCCCGACGCCGTACGCACGGACTCTGCCGAAGCAGCCACTTCGCGCAGCACCACGCTGATGCGCTGCAACGCGGCGTGCAGGTCGCGCCCTAGCGGAGTGTCCACGCGAATCCCGGTGAGATCGAGCCGCAAACGATCGTCCTGGGCTCGCATCGACTCGGTCACCCGCGCCAGCTCGGCGCCCAGCCGCGCATCATGTTCCAGATGCAGGGCCATGTAGGTCTGCAGGACGGTCTGGACCACCACATAAGACGCATGCAGCGCCACCAGCGTCCAGCTTGGTTGCGTGAAGCACACCGTACTCCAACCGAACTGCTGCAGCGCGTTGAAGCTGACATGATGCAAGGCGATGGTGGCCGCAGCGACGGCGACCGGCCGCCAGTCGCGATAGGCCAGCAAAAACGCGAGGCTGACGAACACGCCAAAGTGCATCTCGGTCAGGCCGCGGGCCACCTGAATCTGCAGCGCTGTGACCGCCATGAACGCAAAGCCCATGTACAGGCGGGTGAGCAGCGCGCCTGGCTGCATGCGCACCAGGGCGCCGGCCACGAGCAGGATCGGCAGACCGACACCGAGCGCGACATCGATGCCACCGAAGTGCATCGACAAGGCGAGCGCAGCGGCCGTGCAGATGGCGAGCACGGCCAGAAGCAGGCGGTCGGCACGGCGATAGACCGCGATCATCGCGTCGGCGTCCAGGGGGACGGCCGCTCGCGCTTCAGTTCTCACATCAGTTCGCACACCAGTGGGCACTGCAGTGCCCACTGCATGCAGCGCGGTGGCGGGCCGGGGCGAGCCGGTGAGGGATGAAAGGACGGTGGCGGGTTTGGCGTTCATACCCGCGATGTTGAACGCCTCAGGGGTGCATGCATCGAATGAACTGCAGGGGTTGTACCCCGCAGTTCATTCGGCGGGCGCGCTCCTCAATCGAGCCCTGCACGATGCAGTGCGAAGAGGCGCGGGTCAGCTGCCCGGGTTGGCCAAGCGGGCGGGCGCGCCAGCATCCGGACGCGAGCCGCGAGCGCCTTGCGATGCGCCCGATGCACGCATGGCCTGATGGTAGGCGCGCATCTCGTCTTGCGAGAGCTTGCCGTCGCGGTTGGCGTCAGCGGCTTCGAAGGCCGTGACCGAGCGGGTGCGCATGGCCTCGTGGGCTACATCCATTTCGGCGCGACTGATCTGGCCGTCGCCATCAGAATCGATCTGCTTGAGCATGCGGGCGCGATGCATGCCACCTTCATGATGCATGCCACCGTGGCCATGATGGGACATGCCTGCACCGTGGGACATGGGCGCCGACTGACCCAAGGCAGGCGAGAGGGGTTGCGTTGCGCCACCGGTAGGTTGCGCCCACACAGCGCCGGCCAGCGCGCCGCTCAACAAGGTGGACAGTGCAGCCAGTCGGTAAGGGGAATACAGGGAACGGTTCATGCGAACTCCAGTCAGTGCGAAGGAAGGACGTTCAAGCATGCGCTGCTGCGCGCAACCATGCGAAGGCTCTTACCTGGCGTTGCCTGAGTTACATCTGTCACACCACCGCGTGAACGTGGGCGGGCAGGGATGTGCGCGCGCAGACTGGTACTCGTACGGCCTACTCGAGCACGACGTTCGCCTTCTTTGCCACCACGCCCCAGCGCTCGATTTCGCTGCGAATGTAGGCACGGAATTCATCGGGCGAGCTGCCGACCACTTCGGCTGCCTGCGACACGAACCGCTCACGTACATCGGGCTGCGCCAGGATGCGCACGGTCTCTCGGTGCAGCTTGGCCACAATGGCCGGTGGCGTGCGAGCCGGCGCGAGCAGGCCGTTCCAGGAGCTGACTTCGAAATCGGGCAGACCCGCCTCGGCCATGGTGGGCACATTCGGCAACTGCGGCAGGCGGCGGGTGGCGGCGACCGCGATCGGCTTGAGGCGTCCCGCCTGCATGGACGGGATGGCAGACAGCGCCGTCTTGAAGCCCAGATTGACCTGCCCGCTGATCACGTCGGCCAGCGCAGGCGCCGCGCCCTTGTACGGCACATGCACCATCTGAATGCCGGTGCGCTGCTCGAGCATCTCGCCGGCCAGGTGCGGCGAGCCGCCGGCCCCCGATGACGCATAGGTGAGCGTGCCCGGCTTGGCACGCGCCAGGGCAATCAGACCCTTGAGGTCGTCGACCGGCAAGGACGGTGAAACCACCAGCACGCTAGGCGCAGCCATCAGCTGGGTGATCGGCGCAAAGTCTTTGAGGATGTCGTACCTCAGATTGCGATAGAGCGACATGTTGGTCGCATTGGCGATGGTGCCCAGCAGCAGCGTGTAGCCATCAGGCTCGGCACGCATGACGGTCTCGGCACCGATATTGGAGCCTGCACCGGGCTTGTTCTCGATGGTCACGGGCTGACCCCAGGCGTCCTGCAGCTTTTGCGCGATGGTGCGTGCCACCAGATCGGTGGCGCCGCCCGGTGCAAAGCCCACCACGATGCGGATCGGCTTGGATGGATAGTTGGCGGCGGCGTCCTGCGCGAGGACGGGCTGCACCAGACCGGGGTTGATCGCAGCTGCAGTCAGGGCGAACAGTGCGTGTCGACGTGAGGGCATGAGGGGCGTCCTGAGAAGAGGGGCTGGAAGCATCGAGGTCGTCATGATGTACAGGCGGGCAAGTGTGCACTGATCGGTCGTGAAGCGCGCATCGGGCACGCCGTGCGCATCACGGCAAGGGCACGACCTCGGGCGTCACCGCATCCTGGTACAGCCAGCGACCGTTCACACGCACGAAGCGGCTGTGCTCAGTGAGGCGCTGCGCACGTGCGCCACCGACCTTGAAACGGGCCACGAAGGCCACCTGCGCGTGGTCGGCATCGGGTGCGTCATGGCGCAGGACCTGCAACCCCAGCCAGCGCAGCCCGGGCTCATCGGGCGCGAGCTGTCTGGGGCGCGTATCAGGATGCCAAGTCTGCAGCAGATAATCGTGCAGGCGCAGCACATAGGCACTGTAGCGCGAGCGCATGAGGGACTCGGCATCGGGCGCCTGACCCTGCAACGGCCCCACATGCCAGCGTGCGCAGCACTGTGCATAGGTGGGCCCACGCCCGCAGGGGCAGGGGGCATCAGACCGCAGGGCTTGAGCGTTCATGGAGTGTCGGTGCGGGTGTGCGTGCGGGCACGCTTCGGGCGTGGGCCGCGATGCTCAGGCACTCGCGGCAAGCGCCTGCTCAAGGTCCCAGACGATGTCATCAATCGACTCCAGGCCGACCGACAGACGGATCATGTCGGGAGCGACGCCGGCGGCGCGTTGCTCGGCCTCGGACAATTGTCGATGGGTCGTCGAGCCGGGGTGGATGACCAGCGTGCGCGCATCGCCCACATTGGCCAGGTGCGATAAAAAAGTGCAGGCATCGATGAAACGTTCGCCGGCCTGCTTGGCATCGCCCGTGGCTCCAGGCTTGACGCCAAACGACAGGATGCCGCCGGCACCGCGCGGCAAATAGCGCTGCGCCAGTGCGTGATAGGGACTGTCGGGCAGGCCGGGGTAATTGACCCAGGCCACACGCGGATGCGTCTGCAGAAACTGCGCAATGTGCAGTGCGTTTTGAACATGACGGTCCATGCGCACCGGCAGGGTCTCGATGCCCTGCAACAGCAAAAAAGCCGAGAGCGGCGCCAGCGTGGGGCCGGTGGTGCGCGCGGTTTCCATGCGACAGCGCATCGTGAAGCCAAAGTCGCCAAAGGTTTCGTAGAAGCGCACACCGTGATAGCCGACACTGGGTTCGACCATCTCGGGGAACTTGCCGTTATCCCAGGGAAAGCGGCCGCTTTCAACGATCGCCCCGCCCAGCGTCGTGCCGTGGCCGCCGAGATATTTGGTGACCGAATGGATGACCAGATCGGCGCCGTGCTCGATGGGTCGGCACAGATAGGGCGAGGCGAGCGTGTTGTCGACCACCAGCGGCACTCCGTGCGCATGCGCCACTTCGGCCACCGCAGCCAGGTCCATCACGTTGAGCCGGGGATTGGCGATGGTCTCGACGAATACCGCCCTGGTGTTGGGCTTCATCGCCGCCCGGAAATGCTCGGGGTCATCGGGATCGACGAAGCTGCATTCAATGCCGAAGCGCGCAAAGGTCACACTCAGCAACGACACCGTGCCGCCATACAAGGTGTTGGCTGCCACGATGTGATCGCCCTGTCGGCACAGCGTGAGCAGCGCCACCGTTTCGGCCGACATGCCACTGGCTGTAGCCAGGCAGGCACGCCCGCCCTCGAGCGCCGCCATGCGCTGCTCGAGCACCGAGACCGTGGGATTGCCGATGCGACTGTACGTGTTGCCAAAGGTCTGCAGATCGAAGAGGCTGGCTGCGTGCTCGGCCGAATCGAACACATAGGCCGCGGTCTGATGGATGGGCACCGCGCGGGCGCCGGTCTGTGCATCGGGGACCTGACCCGCATGCAGACACAGGGTCTCGATACCGAAGGCGCGATCAGTCATGGGGAGCCTCAGGAGCGGGAAGGATCGGGTGTGACCGGACGAGCCGGCGCGCTGCGCATGTGGCCATCCCACGCGGGGCGCTTAGCCGAGATGACGCCGGTGTTCACGCCCGCCCAGCCCAGACCGCCGAACAGGCGGCCGTGCTCGATCTTCACGCAGCGGTCCATGACCGAGTCCAGGCCGGCCTCACGGGCCAGCCGGTCGGCCTCGTGGTTGAGCACACCCAGTTGCTGCCACAGCGTGCGCGCGCCGATGGCGATCGCCTCGCGCGCAATGGGGAGCACGTCATCGGTCTTGCGAAACACATCGACCATATCCACCGGCTCGGGAATGTCACGCAGGCTGGCATAGGCCTTCTGACCGAGGATTTCCGGGTATTTCGGGTTGACCGGAATCACACGATAGCCGTGATCAAGCATGTATTTCGCCGCAAAGTAGCTGGGGCGGAACCAGTCGGCCGACAGGCCGACGATCGCGATGGTGCGCTGGGTGCGCAAGAGGCGGTGCAAGGTGGAGAGATCGGTCATAGAGGGGCGGGACTGGGAGATTGTGCCGGGCAATGTAGGCCCAATCATGCGCGATGTCGACCTCTGCGCCCGGTCAGGTCAGTTGCCGCTGCAGACTCCATAGCGTTGTGTGCAGCTGATGGGTTGAAATCGGCTTGTGCAGGATATGCGTGGCGCTGTCATGCACATCGCGCAAGCGCTCGGGGTCGGTATCGCCCGTGATCAGAATAGCCGGCAAGTGCTCGCCCAGCTCGACACGCAAAGCATCAATCGCCTGCGTGCCGGTGCGCTGCTCACGCAAGCGGTAATCGGTGATCACCACGTCAGGCGGTGACTGCCTTGCGCTGGCCAATGCCTCTTCGATGGACTCCACCGCCTGTGCGCGGCAACCCCAGACCTTCAGCAGCAGCAAGGTCGCCTCGCGTACGGCCTGGTCATCTTCGATGACCAGCACGCACATATCCAGTTGCGGTGGCGAGACGGGTGCGCTCTCGAGGGTACTGACCACCTCGGTGCCCTGACCAAGCGGCAAGGCCAGTCTGAAGACGCTGCCCCGGCCGAGTTGCGAGGCCAAGGACAATTCATGTTTCAGCTGGCGCGCCAGGCCATCGGCAATCGCCAGGCCAAGTCCCAGGCCCTTGCGATGGTCTCGCTCGGAATTTCCTAGCTGCCGAAATTCCTGGAAGATGTTCCGATGCTCGTCAGGATCAATCCCGATGCCGGTATCCCAGACCTCCACGATGACCCGGTTGGCTCTGAGCCGACAGGCCACCAGCACGCCGCCCTGATCGGTGTAGCGGATCGCATTGGTGATCAGGTTGCGCAAGATCATCTCCACCAGTGCAGGATCCGACCTCGCGAGTAATCTGGTTTCGCGGGTGCGATACAGCAAGCCCTTGGCGTTGGCTTGCGGTGCCAGTTCGGTTTCAAGCTTGTTGAGCAGCACCTGCAATCGAAAGGTTTCCGGGTGGGCCTCAATGACACCCGCCTCAATGCGCGAGAAATCCAGAAGAATGTCCAGCATTTGCGAGGACGTTTTCAAAACGCTGCGCGCATTGGTCAGCACATCTCGCTGCACTTTGTCGAGATGAGAGTTCGACAACACTTCGAGAAACAGCCCCAGCGCGTGGATCGGTTGGCGCAGGTCGTGGCTGGCTGCAGCCAGAAACTTCGACTTTGATTTGTTGGCCGCGTCGGAATCAATGCGTGCCGCATGCGCCGCATCGGCCTCAAGGCGCAGTTTTTCCAGCAGTTCCAGATTTTCAAAGCGCAGGCTGATCGACCGGCGTGCCAACCGGGCAATGGTCAAGGACTGGCTCAGCATGTTGCCGAAGTACAGAAACCCGATCCAACCCAGGACGCGAAAGGCGACATCGGGCATCAGGAACAGTTTGCTCATGACGACCACCGCTTCGCCAAGTGCGAAGGCCATGAACACAGCAGGGACTGCGGAGTTCAACGCCATCGCATTGGCACTGACCCCGGCGATCACGGCCAGCACCAGGGTGCTGCCGGCGAGGCTGCTGGTGTCCAGCGTGACCCAGACCAGTGAGCCCCAGGCGATTCCGTCGAGGGCATTGAGCAGGACCAGTTGCCACACGAGGCGATGCGCCGCCTCAGGCGCCAGGTCGCGACCAAGATAATGACGCGCATGCTGCCAGCACACGAGTTTGGAGCCGACCGTGAAGACCGCCCACCCGAGCATCGGTACCGCGTTGGACGGGTTGTGCAAGACCCAATACACCACGGCCACCAGCAGCGCGGCCGGTATGACAGACCCGCGCACGTTATCCATGACGAGTCGCACCGCGACAGGCAGCAGCCTGTCCTGACCCAGGCCGACCAGCTCTCGCAGCATGTCAGGTGATCAAGCCAAGGCGGCGCGCCACAAAAGCCGCCTCGGAACGGCTTGATACCTGCAACACATCCAACAGTGCCTGCACATGCCCGCGCACGGTGTTTTCAGAGAGGCCCAGACGTCTGCCAATGGTCTTGTTCGGCATCCCCTGACTCAGCAGGTCCAGCACTTCGAGCTGCCGCGGCGTCAGGCGCACCACTTGTCTCGGGGCATCGTCCGACACGGAGGCGCCCGCAGGGGAGCGTTGCAACACCTGGGTGATGGCACCCACCAGCATGTCGGCCGAATCAGCCTTGGCGACGAATGCTGCTGCGCCCCGTGCGATCGATTGCCGAACCATGGCCGGGTTGGCATGTGAGGACAGCATGATGATCGGTGTCTGCGGCCACTTGCCTTTCAGGACCGCAATGCACTCTAGACCGTTCAGGCCCTGCAATTCGATATCCAGCAGGATCAGGGTCGGGTCAATGAGGCTTGCGCGCATGGCCTCGTCAAGTGAAGCCACTTCGACGACTGCAGCGTCGGGCATATGTGCCTGCAGCACCATGCACAAACCACAGCGAAACATGGCGTGGTCATCAATGACCAGGATGTTGTGAGCAGACATGCTGCGGATTACACCACTTCAACCTGCGCAAGGTAAGCATGTCTGGTCCGGCCAGTCCATATGGACTGGCAGTCCGAATGGACTATGGGCGGGAGGTCGAAGCACTCCTACCATCGACTAAGCATGGGCTGACGCGCTTTGGCTGATGTGCTTGATCAAATCTGACCATGGGAAAGGGCCTTCAGCATGTGCGACCGCGATGTGACCGTGAACCTCCGGCCCGCGCGCGCTGAGGTGAATCAGGACCCCGGCTGCGGGCACAGGCCCTGGCAGATCGATGGCCTCACCGCCCCGACGTTCGATGGGATCGTAGCCGTCGGCGGGACGGGTCGCAGCTGACTCGAGTGCTGACACACGTCCTGGTGCGCCACATCGCCGGTGTGACCGCGAACGGTCGGGCGCCACAGCACGCCTGATCCACGACACGCATAGCGCATCCTTGCGGGGTGCGAGAGTCTGGCATGGGCCTGAACATGGCTCAGGCGATTTCCTTACCATAGGCGAATCCTGCGTGCGGCTTCATCTGGAGCCGGCACGCTGCCCTTTCCTGCTCACCCCCACCGGACATCCACCGCCATGAAACTGGCCAGCCTCAAAGACGGCAGTCGCGACGGACAACTCATTGTGGTCTCGCGTGACCTGTCGATGGCGCATATCGCGCACGACATAGCGCCGACGCTGCAGCGTGCGCTCGACGACTGGGCCTTCATCGCTTCGCAGCTCAACGATTTGTATCAGACCCTGAACGCCGGCAAGGCGCGACACGCCTTTGCCTTTGAGCCGGCGCAGTGTGCGGCACCCCTGCCGCGTGCGTTCCAGTGGGCGGATGGCTCGTCGTATGTGAACCATGTCGAGCTGGCACGCAAGGCTCGCCATGCCGAGATGCCCGCATCGTTCTGGACTGACCCGCTGATGTATCAGGGCGGATCAGACGACTTTCTCGGGCCCTGCGATGACGCGCACTTCGGGTCCACCGACTGGGGCATCGATTTCGAGGCCGAGCTGGCGGTGGTGACCGACGATGTGCCGATGGGCACCGCTGAGGGCGCGTGTGAGCCCCACATCAAGCTGCTGATGCTGGTGAACGACTGGAGCCTGCGCAACCTGATTCCACCCGAGCTGGCCAAAGGCTTTGGCTTTTATCACGGCAAGCCGGCCACGGCCTTCGGACCGGTGGCGGTCACGCCCGATGAGCTGGGTGAAGCCTGGCACGGCGGAAAAGTGCATCTGCCGATGCTGTGTCACTGGAATGGCCGCAAGGTCGGCGAGGCGCTGGCGGGCGAGGACATGGTGTTCGATTTTCGTCGGCTGATTGCGCACGCGGTGAAAACCCGCAATGCACGTGCCGGCAGCATCATTGGCTCAGGAACCGTGTCGAACAAGAACCCGTCGCGCGGATGGTCGTGCATTGCCGAAGTGCGCGCGCTGGAGATGATCGAATCGGGCGAGGCGCGCACGCCGTTCATGCAGTTCGGCGACACCATCCGTATCGAAATGGTGGGCGGGGACGGTCAGTCGGTGTTTGGTGCGATTGATCAGAAAGTGGTGGCCCGCCGCTGACGGCCTGTTCGGTCGCGGCTAGTCGCTTTCAGGAGCGTTTGGGCGCGTCTTCTGGATCAAGCGCGGTGGCGCGAAGTTCAGGAGCCCGGCGCCACCTTGAGTGTGCCGCGCATCCCGGCTTCGAAGTGGCCGGGCTCAAAACAGGCCATGCCCAGTTGCGTGGTCTGTTTGAAGATCCGCGTGACGGCTTTGGTCTGTCCGGGCTCGACCTCAATCGCGTTGTCGCCGTGATGGTGATGGGCTGAGTTCGATTGCATCTCTCGCGCATGATGTGCCAGTTCGGCTTCGGTGCCCAGCACGAGCTCATGGCGCAGTTTGCCCCGATTGACCACCACCAGACGCACCGGCTCGCCCGCTTTCAACTCGATCTCGGAGGGCGTAAAGCGCATCGTGTCGTCCATTTCGATGCGAACCTCGCGCGGCGATGCGGTGCCGGGTTCAGCCGTGGTGACTGAGGCTGAATGCGTGCCGGTCTGCGGCGTGACGGTTGTGAACGCAGGCGTCTGCGCAGCGCCATGGCTATGGGAGGCGTGATCGTGGTCGCCTGCTCCCTCGCCAAGGAGGTGCCAGGCCAGCGCGCAGGCCAGGGTCACCGCCGCCGTCATGCCGACACCATAAGCGGCCAAGGAGCGCCCCGGCGAGGCGCTCGGATGCTGTGCCCACCAGAACGCCGCAAAGCTCATCACGAACCCCAGCGGCACGACCCAGGCACTGCGTGCAGGCGAGTCGGGGAAGTGCTGCAGGCCACCGGTAAAGAAGCCCAGACCGATTGAGGACACGACGCCCACGCCCAGCAGTTCACTCCAGCGCTGCGCCGACTCCGGTTGGGCGCGCATCTCCAGCACGCCGCCCAGCACATAGGCGAGCACGCCGATGAGTGCGGTGAGCAATGAGCGTTCGCCGCTGAAAAAGCCGTGGTTGACGGCGCCGGCAATAAAGCTGATGCCGGCGTACTTGCACAGGGTGGCGAAATGCGCGATCGAAGCGTTCATCTTGTCGATTGTGCCGGATCAAGTCACAGCCCGGTGCATGACTGCGCTGCGATGAGGGCCACATTGCGCCCAGGGAGGTGTGACTCAGGGGCTTGGCAGGAAGCCTTCCACCGAGAGGTAACGCTCGCCGGTGTCGTAGTTGAAGCCAAGCACTCGCGCGCCTTGAGGCAACTCGGGCAGCTTCTTGGCGATGGCGGCGAGCGTGGCTCCGGAGGAAATGCCCACCAGCATGCCTTCCTCGCGTGCGCTGCGCCGGGCCATCTCGCGCGCCTCTTCGGCCTCGACCTGGATGACGCCATCCAGTAAGGCGGTGTGCAGGTTCGCGGGCACAAAGCCCGCGCCAATGCCCTGAATGGGATGGGGCGAGGGCTGGCCGCCCGAGATCACCGGCGAGGCTGCCGGCTCGACCGCAAAAACCTTGAGCTTGGGCCAGGCGGCCTTGAGCACCTTGGCGCAGCCTGTGAGATGGCCGCCGGTGCCGACGCCTGTGATGAGGGCATCCAGGCCCTCAGGGAAATCGGCCAGGATTTCGGGGGCGGTGGTGCGCTCGTGCACATCGATATTGGCAGGGTTTTCAAACTGCTGCGGAATCCAGGCACCGGGAGTCTGGGCGCGCAGTTCCTCGGCACGCGCGATGGCCCCCTTCATGCCTTTTTCGCGGGGCGTGAGATCGAAGCTGGCGCCATAGGCAAGCATGAGCCGGCGGCGCTCGATCGACATGCTGTCGGGCATCACCAGCACCAGCTTGTAGCCCTTGACGGCGGCGACCATGGCCAGCCCGATCCCGGTATTGCCTGAGGTGGGCTCGATGATCGTGCCGCCCGGCTTGAGTGCGCCGCTGCGCTCGGCGGCCTCGATCATGGCCAGGCCTATGCGATCCTTGATCGAACCGCCAGGGTTGGAGCGTTCGGACTTGACCCAGACCTCGGCTGAGCCGAAGAGCCGGTTGATGCGCACGTGCGGCGTGCGGCCGATGGTCTCGAGAATGGACTGGGCTTTCATGCAACCGTCTCCAGGAAGTGAACCGATGAGATTAACGTCGGCGGGCCCGGCGGCCAATCAGACAACAGGATATGTGCTCATGCCGGCAACGCAGCAGGCGCGTTCCGATACCCGGACAGAGGGTCCAGGACAGCTGCGCGCGCATGCTAGCTTCGAGGATTGACTGCCCTGACTTGCCTGCCTGGCAAGACCGCGTTCTGGAGACCGCATGTCCGTCCTTGTCATGACCCGCCCCATCCCGCCCGAGGCGCTGGTGAAATCGCTTCAGGCCCGCGGTTTTCCGCATCCGGTGCACACCACCCTGGACGATGTCGACCCGACGACGGTGCGCTGGGTGATCACGCTGGGCCTGCGTGCCGGCGTGTTCTCGCAACTGCCGAACCTGCAGATGATCTTCAACCCAGCCGCTGGCGTCGACCGGCTGCTCGCCACGCCCGATCTGCCAGCCCAGGTGCCGATTGCACGCACCTCGGATGAAGCCCAGTCGCTGGAACTGGCGCAGTACGTGGTGCACGCCGCGCTCGATCACCTGCGGGGCGGGCCGATGTACCGTGCGCAGCAGGCTCGGCGCGACTGGTCACGCCATCGGCGCCCAGTGGTGGGCACGACGGCGCTGGTACTGGGGCTGGGCCCGATCGGTCAGCGTATTGCGCTCAGTCTGGCCGCGCTGGGCTTCAAGGTCAGCGGCTGGAGCCGTACACCGCGCGAGATCGCCGGCCTGACCTGTTTCGCAGGCCCGGAAGGCTTGCGACAGGCGTTGCCGCAGTCGCGGGTGCTGGTCTGCGCGCTGCCGCTCACCGACCAGACGCAAGGGCTGATCGATGCCGCTGTCTTGGCGCAGCTGCCCCAGGGCGCGATCGTCATCAACATAGGGCGCGGCGGGCAGATCGTGGAAACCGACCTGATTGCCGCGCTGCGCAGCGGGCACCTGGGTGGCGCCTCACTCGATGTGCAGGAAAACGAGCCGATGAAGCCCTCTGATCCGCTGTGGGTCGCGCCCAATCTGCAGCTCACCCCGCATATTGCCGGGCAGCTGTCCCCGGACGCCGTGGCGGCGCAATTCATGGACGAGGTCGAGCGGCTCAAGCGCGGCGAGCCGCTGCTCAGGCAGGTCAGTGCCGCCGCCGGGTACTGAAACGCCGCTCGTCACGGCGCGAATCAACAGGTGCGACATGCCGCAGCACCGACAGGCGAAGGCGTGCAGGGCCGACAGTCCGGGCCGCTGAGGGCCGTGCGGGACGGCGCCTGCTGCTATCGTCCTATTTGGGCGGGCGCCGGGCACGCCCCATTCTTTTCGACGAGGTGAACGATGGCTGGCACGACCGGACCCTTCGACCTGGGCAAGATGGCCTTTGGCGGCCTGGGTCAGATGTTCGACGGTATCGACTCGGTCAAGCGGGCCTGGTCGATGTTCAATGCACCCAGTGCGCTGGTGCCCACCCTGGATGTGGACGAACTGGACAAGCGCATCGCCGATCTCAAGGCGGTCGAGCAATGGCTCAACCTCAACGTGAGCATGTTGCACGGCACGATTCAGGGGCTGGAGATTCAGCGGGGCACGCTCGCCGCGGTCAAGGCGTTCGGTGCGTCGTTCAGCTCGGCCATGCCCGGGGCATCCGCGCAACCGGCTGCGGGGGCGACTGCCGCCGCCGCGCCCTCGGGTTGGCCGCATCCTGCGCCTGCCTCCGCTGCGTCGGCTGCCCAGACCGCCGCGGCTGCGTCGACCCGTACCCCAGCCAGCGCCGCGCAAACCGAGCGGCCGCGTGCGCGCAGTGCGGCGGCCGAGGTTTCGGCCGACACGGGGGCGCAGAAACGTGCGGCATCGGCCAAGCAGGCCGCCGCAGCTCCGGGGATCGACGCAGGCGCCTGGTGGAACCTGCTGCAAGGCACCTTCAATCAGGTAGCGCAGGCCGCGCTGACAGGCACCGGGTTGCCGGGGCTGGCTCCAGCGGCTCCACCCGCGACATCGCGCGGGGTGGCGGCTGCAGGCCGGAATGCCCCGCGGGCCGGCGCAAAGCGTGCGGCCGGGCCGCGCGCCAAATCGCCCTCCACGACCCGATCGCGCAAACGCTCTTGAGCGGCGCGCGACAGACGCAGGCCCACGCTTCATGACCCGATTCCGGCATGGCCATGCCACGCATCCCGAGTGGCGCATGGCCACGGAACTGGCGCTGGCGCAGATCGAGGGCCGCTCAGACGACCCGCTGTGGAGCCGCAACGAAACGCTTGGCTTTGTGTACTTCACGAGCGGATTGGCCGCGCACGCGCAAGAGATCGTGGCTTTGCTCATCGCACGCACCGGCATCGCGGACTGGGTGGGCACCTGCGGGCAGTCGATTGTGGCCACCGGCGTGGAGTACGAGGACGAGCCGGCCATTGCACTCATGCTGGCCGACTTGCCGGCGGGCGCCTTTCAGGTGTTCTGCGGCACCCACCCGCCACCGGCGCCCGGCACCCACACCGCTGCAGGCGACGTTGCCGCACACGCCGCGCTGATCCATGCCGAGCCTGCCACACCCGACCTGGCCGAACTGATCGAGGACATGGCCGGCAAGATCGCGGGCGGTCCGATGTTCGGCGGGCTGGCCAGCGGCAGCTCCGATCCGTTGCCGCAGGTGGCCGGGCGGGTGCTCAACGGAGGATTGTCGGGGGTCGTGTTCTCGTCCGGAGTCGGTCTGCGCATGCAGGTCACGCAGGGCTGCGCACCGCTGGCAGCGGTGCACGATATCTCCTCCTGCCAGTCCAACCTGATTCGTACCCTGGATGGCCTGCCGGCGCTGGATGTCATGCTGACGGATCTGGGGGTCGACGCCTCCGTGCGAAACAGCCGCGACGGTCAAACCTTGTTGCGAGCCGTGCCGCCTCAGCGCATGCGCAGCGGCATCCTGGTCGGTCTGGCCGATGGCGATGCGCCCCGCAGTGGCCCCAAGCCTGGTTTCGGCGACTTTCTGGTCCGCAATCTGGTGGGAATCGACCCGCACAATCGGCTGGTGGCGATCGGCGCCGTGCCGCGGGAAGGCGATCGCCTGGTCTTTTGTACCCGCGATGCGCAGGCCGCACGCAGCGACCTGCTGCGCATCTGTACCGAACTGCGCGACGAGCTGGAGACCGACGGTCTGCAGATTCGCGGCGGCGTCTATATTTCCTGTCTGGCCCGCGGCCGGGCGCTGTTCGGGTCGGCTGGTGCCGAAGTCGGCTTGCTGCAGTCGCAGCTGGGCGACTTTCCGCTGGTCGGGTTTTTCGCTAACGGCGAGATCGCGCGTCAGCGGCTATACGGCTACACCGGGGTGCTGGCGCTCTTTACAGGGCACTGATCGGCGCTGTACCGCTATCGGCGTTTGCGATCAGAGCAGCCGCCCAGACGGCCCCCGGGGTTTACTCCTCCAGATGCGCCTCTCGCCAACGACGAATTTGGGTGGCGATATCGCGCAGATCGGCCAGCACCTTGATATCAGCCGGCGGGCGCCGACGCAAAATGGGCGCGTTGCCGCCCGCCCAGATCTCGGTGGCCGGTGAGAGCTTGGCGCGCAATTCGCCCAGGGCATCCAGTACCTGGTTGGGGTTGAGCACCGCGGAAAAGGACAGGGCGACGACATCGGCCTGATGCGCATCGGCCGCCCGCAAGATGTCCCACACCGGGGTCTGAACCCCCAGCGACACGCAGCGACAACCTTCCAGCGCCAGCAGTGCTTCGGCCATCAGCAGACCCAAGCCATGCGACTCCTGTGGGATCGTGGTGAGCAACACGCGCGGCGTTTGCGCCGGCTGAGGGATGGCCGCCACGGCACTGCGCATCAGCACCTGCATCGATTCGGTGTAGAGATGTTCCTCGAAGATCTCGAATTCGCCGCGTGCCCAGGCGTCGCCCACCAGCCGATTCATGGGTGCCACGATCTCCAGGACAAAGCGCTCCATGCCCAGACGCAACTGAGCCTGAGAAAGCGCCCGACGGAAGTCCTCGATCTGGTGCGCGCGCACCATGTTCAGATAGCGCTCGAGGTTATCGTGCTCGGAGTTGGCCTCGGCGAGGGAGCGCGGGGCGGCCGACAGACTTGCGGTTTCGGCGGCCAGCGCATGCAACTGATCAATCGGCAGGTGGATAACCTTGCCTGGGCGGTGCCCGGCGTCCATGAGGCGGCGCAGCGTGCGCAGCTTGTCGACCTGGTCGATCGGGTAGACCCGCTCGCCGAAAGCATCACGCCCGGGACTCGGAAAACCGTACCGACGCTCCCACACACGAAGCGTATCTTTGGTCAACCCGGTGTCGCGTTCAACCGCCGCAATGTTGCGGGTCAGCGGCGAGGACAAACTGCGGTCATTCATCTGGTACGGCTCATCCGATGAAAGGGGGCGACTGGAGGGCAGAGTGTCCGTTAATTGTCCTGGACATTCGTTGACCCATCCGATCGGGCGAAATACAGTATAGGCCAGTCCAGACGCCGGCGTTGCGAAGCATGAACGAATTTGAGGGGTTTTCAGGTCGACTCCGCCGCAACGCCCTTCGGTTCGGTGTCGCCCTGCCATGGCTGCTGGTCGGTCTATTCGGTGGGTTTGCCGTGGACAGAGCGCAGGCCGCGGGGCCAAGTGCCGCACCCTGTCCGGTCCTGCTTAATCGGACGATGGCGCGCCTGCAGGATGATGCGCCGCAGCAGCTATGCCAGTATGCAGGGCGTGTGGCGCTGGTGGTCAACACGGCCAGTTACTGTGGGTACACCCGGCAATACGAAGGTCTGGAAGCCCTGTTTCGGGCGTACCGATCGCGAGGCTTCGTCATCCTGGGGTTTCCCTCCAATGACTTCGGTCAGCAGGAGCCTGGTTCAGCCAGTCAGATTGCCGACCTGTGCTTCAACACCTACGGCGTGGCCTTTCCGATGTTTGCCAAGACGGTGGTTTCCGGGCCCAAGGCCGATCCCTTCTTCGCGGCGCTTGCGAAGTCGGCAGGCTCGGCCCCGAAGTGGAATTTTCACAAGTACCTGATCGGTCGAGACGGCAGCGTCCTGGCCGCCTACCCAAGTGCGATCGAACCCAATGATGCGACGCTGCGCCGCGATCTGGAGCGGGCGCTGGGCCGTTGACAGCAGCGCCCGTTTGAGTCACTCTATGGTCACTTAATGACCGTTCGGTCACGTTTGTGCTGACGCTGCTGGATTTGCCCTGAACCTTTTTTGCACTGAACGTCTTCCTTTCGCCCACAACATGACCCTACATGCTTCTTCAAATCGCCTGCGCATCGCTGTGATCGGGGGCGGCATTTCCGGCCTGGGCGCTGCGCACCGTCTGGCGCGCGACCACCACGTGACCTTGTTCGAAGCAGCCGATTACGTCGGCGGCCACACCAACACCGTCGACATCACCGTTGACGGCGTGCCCTGCGCAGTCGATACCGGGTTTCTGGTCTTCAACGAGCGGACCTACCCGAACCTGATCGCCCTGTTCGGCGAGTTGGGCGTGCCCTGCGCAGCCTCCGACATGTCGTTTTCGGTCTCGGTCAGTCCGAAAGACTTCGAGTGGTCCGGCACCGATCTGGCGTCGCTCTTTGCGCAGCCCTCCAACGCGCTGTCGCCGCGGTTCTGGTCGATGCTTGCGGATATCGTGCGCTTCAACCGTCAAGCCACCACGCTGGCGCGCAGCACAGACGGCGGCACGCTGGGCCTGCAACCCCTGGGCGAGTGGCTCAAGCGACACCGCTATGGCCGAGCCTTTCGCGACGGTTACTTGTTACCCATGGCCGCAGCGATCTGGTCTTGTCCGGCCCAGACCATGCTCGAGTTTCCGGTCGCCAGTTTCGTGCGCTTTTGCGACAACCACGGCTTGCTGCAGATTGCCGATCGGCCGCGCTGGTTCACGGTGCGCGGCGGCGCGCGCCAGTATGTCGAGCGCATCCTGAGCGGCTTGAACGATGTGCGACGGGCTACGCCGGTGCGCGCAGTCCTGCGCATGCCACTCGATGAACAGCGCGAAGGGCGCGAGCGAGTGGCGGTCATCACCGACGCCGGGCGCGAAACCTTCGACCATGTGATTCTGGCCTGCCACAGCGATCAGGCACTGGCCTTGCTGGCCGATCCGAGCGATGACGAGCGGGCGATCCTTGGGGCGATCCAATACCAACCCAATCGCGCCTATCTGCATGCCGACACCCGGCTCATGCCACGGCGGCGGCGTGCCTGGGCCGCCTGGAACTATCTGAGTTCTGGCGGATTCGAGGCATCCGAAGACGGCCAACCGGCATCGGTGGCCGTGACCTACTGGCTGAACCGCCTGCAACCACTCCCCGTGGAGCGGCCCGTGCTGGTCACACTCAACCCGCTGCAGGCGCCTCGAGATGAGTTGACCTGGCAGGCGATCGACTACGCGCATCCGGTCTTCGATCAGGCAGCGATGGCGGCGCAGGCCCGGCTGAGCGCGATCCAGGGGCCACGGCACACCTGGTTTGCAGGCGCTTGGACCGGCTACGGATTTCACGAGGATGGCCTGAAATCAGGGCTGGCCGTCGCCGCCGCCCTGGGCTCGGAACGCTCTGCTCAGGATGCAGCGGGCGCAGCCTGGCCAGCGGCGGCCGCCTGATGACGGGCCGCGAGGCGCCATCGCACATGGCCCAGGTTGCGCCGCAGGCACCCATTCAGTTTGGCTTCGGCCCGATCCGCCACACGCGACTGCGGCCCATCCGGCATGCCTTCAGTTATGCCGGGTGTTTCCTGCGCCTGCGCATCGACGGACAGGCGGCTGCGCAGGCCTCGGTCGCGCTGGGTCGCTGGTTCGGCTATGACCGCAGCGCACCGGTCGCATTTCGCAGCAGCGATCATGGTGACGGCCGACAACCCCTGGAGGCCTGGGCGCGGAGTCTGTGCGAACAGGCCGGCGTGCACGCCGACGGGGCGATCTGGCTGCACACGTTTCCCCGCATGCTTGGCTACGCCTTCAAGCCGGTGAGCTTCTGGTTCTGTCACCGCGCAGATCAGCGCCTGGTGGCGGTCATCGCGGAGGTCAATAACACCTTTGGCGAGCGGCACTGCTACCTGCTGGCTCAGCCCGATGGCTCGCCCCTGCCTCAGGGCCAGACCATGCAGGCCCGCAAGGTCTTTCACGTCTCCCCCTTTTGCGCTGTGGAGGGGACTTATGCCTTTCGCTTTTTCAACCGGGCCGACCGGGCGCTGGCACGCATCGACTACCATGATGCCGACGGCCCCCTGCTGCTCACCAGCCTAAGCGGGTATCTTCAGCCTGCCACCCGGGCCGTTGTGCGCCGCGCGCTGTTCGCACAACCCCTGTTCACCTTGGGGGTGATGGCGCGAATTCACCTGCAGGCCTTCAGGCTGTGGCGCGCCCGCGTGCCCTTCCATGGCAAGCCGACCCCCCCTGACGCCTTCGTGACACGAGGACTCTGATGAATCGAACTGCCCGCATGCAGTCGGTGCCCGACACGCTGCCCACCGGGCGGGTCGGCAGCACGGCCCAGCGGACCCCTGCCGAACCCCTCCCGGCCTCGGCCCGCGCCGTCTTTGCCCTGCTCGAGCGACTGTGTCGCGGCAGCCTGACCCTGGTCACCCCGGGCGGCACGAGCATGGAGTTCGGCACCGGGGCACCCCATGCCCAGATCAGGCTGAACAATTGGAAAGTCCTGAACGCAGCCCTGTCGCGCGGCGACATCGGCTTTGCAGAAAGCTGGATCGCGCAAGACTGGGACACCGAGTGTCTGGCCACGCTGCTGTCGGTGCTCGCCGCTAACCGCGACGCCATCGACCGGGCGCTCTACGGGCGCTGGTGGGGCCAGATCGCCTACCGGATGCGCCATCTGCTCAACCGCAACAGCCGCGCCGGGTCGCGCCGCAACATCCACGCTCACTACGACCTGGGCAATCCGTTCTATGCCGTCTGGCTCGACCCGAGCATGACCTATTCCAGTGCGCTGTTCGGCGGTGATCCGGCGCGCTCGCTGCAAGACGCCCAAACGGCGAAATACCGGCGCATCCTGGATCAGCTGGCCCTGCCTGCCGGCAGCCGCGTGCTGGAAATCGGCTGCGGCTGGGGCGGGTTCGCCGAACTCGCCGCGCGCGATGGTCTGCATGTCACCGGCCTGACCCTGTCGACCGAGCAGCACGCCTGGGCTGTGCAACGCCTGCAGGCGGCGGGGCTGTCGGAGCGGGCGTGCTTTGTGCTCCAGGATTACCGAGATGAGCGCAACCAGTACGACGCAGTGGTCTCCATCGAAATGTTCGAGGCAGTGGGCGAGCCCTATTGGTCGGATTACTTTGCCACCCTGCGCCGCTGTCTGAAGCCGGGCGCCCAGGCGGTTGTGCAAACCATCACCATCGATGACACCCTGTTCGAACGCTATCGTCGCGGCACTGACTTCATCCAGCAGTACATCTTCCCCGGGGGCATGTTGCCGTCGCCCTCGCGCTTCGAAGGCTGCGCGCGCGCGGCGGGCTTGGGCGTGGCAGATCGCTTTGCCTTCGGGACCGATTACGCCCACACGCTGGCGCTGTGGCGCACGGCCTTCATGGACCAGTTGCCGCAGATCACGGCGCAGGGTTTTGATGCCCGCTTTGCCCGGATCTGGGAGTTTTATCTCGCTTACTGCGAAGCCGGTTTTGCACAAGGCAACACCGACGTGATGCAGTTCACCCTGAGAGCGCCCCAGTGAACATCACCCCTTCCCTGTCCCGCCGCCTTTTGGCAATTTGGCTGATCATCCTGGCCTGCTGGCTCGCTGTCATGGCCCCCGGCACGGCACGCGCCGATGCGGTGCCCGCCACCGTCGCCACGCGTATCAGCGAAGCCCGGCTCGCCGGGGAGGGTGAACTGCGCTGGCTGGGCCTCAAGGTCTATGCGGCACAACTCTGGAGTGGCCCGGCCGGCGTGAAGACCGACCGGCTGAGCGGTCAGCCCATGGCACTGGAGTTGCGCTATTTCACGTCGCTCAAGGGCAGCACCATTGCCGAAAGCAGCGCGAGCGAGATCGCCCGACTGGGGTTTGGAGACGCTGCGCAGCGCGATCGCTGGTCCGCCCAGATGGCGGCAGTGTTTCCCAATGTGTCGCGCGGCGACCGACTGGTCGGGATGATCGAGCCCGGCCGAGGCACACGTTTTTTCCACAACGACAAGCCCATTGGGATGATCGAGGGCGATGAGTTCGCCCAGGCCTTTTTCTCGATCTGGCTGGATGAACGCACCCAGGCCCCCTCCCTGCGTGAATCGGTCCTGCGACGCTCGGCGACGCTCGCCGGAGGCAGCCGATGACTGCGGGTCCGCATGGGCCCGCAGTGACCATTCCCCGCAGCGCTGATTTGCCCAGGTCGGGCGCGCTGTCAGTCAGTCATCCAGCACCCGCGCAGGGAACAGGCCAAGCGCCCACCCCGGCTGGCGCGGCGCCACCCGCACCCCGTTTGCGCGCAGCCGATTACGGCGCCTACGCCCTGCTGCGGGCACCGCTCGCGCTGCTCGAGTTGCCGCTCTTCGTGCTGCTGCCGGCCTTCTACGCCGAGCGCCTGGGCATGGAGCTGGCGCTGGTCGGAACCGTCCTGTTTCTCGCCCGTCTGATCGATGCCGCAGCCGACCCGGCGATCGGCGCGCTGCTCGACCGTCGTCATGATCCGCGCACCTATCGCATCTGGATCCTGTGGGCACTGCCGGTTCTGGCGATGGGCTACGCCGCGCTCTTTCGGCCGCCCACAGGCATCTCGCTGCCGGTCTGGCTCGCGTTGAGTTCGATCGTCACCTACCTTGCCTATTCGGTGGTCTCGATCGCCTATCAGGCCTGGGGGGCGAGGCTGGGCAGCGACACCTCCGAGCGAGTGACAGTCACGGCCAGCCGCGAAGCCGCGGGGCTGGTGGGGGTGCTCCTGTCTGCGGCGCTGCTGTTGCCCGAACGGGCCCATTGGCTGGTGGCGCTCTTCATCGCCACAGCCATCCTCGCCGCCGTGGCGCTGCTGCGGGCACCGAACCCACGCCCCCTGCCGCCCGATGACCTCCAGTCCACCGCTCGAGCCGAGGCCGCGGCCAGCGCCTGGCTGGCGGGCTGGCAGGAAGCCTTCGCCCGGGGGGCTTTTCGCCGGTTGCTCGCGATCTTTCTGTGCAATGGGATCGCCAGCGCGATCCCGGCGACGCTGGTGCTGTTCTATGTCGGCGACGTGCTCGGTGCGCCTGATCGGGCGCCGCTTTTCCTGATGGCCTACTTCCTGGCGGCCGCCGTGGGCATGCCGCTGTGGACCCGTCTGGCGGCGCGCCTGGGTCTTCGGCGCACCTGGTTGCTGGGCATGGGGCTGTCGGTGGCGGGCTTCATCTGGGCCTTTGCACTGGGGCCAGGCGACACCACACCCTTCCTGATCGTGTGCCTAGTCACCGGTCTGGCACTGGGCGCTGACCTGGCGATTCCGCCCGCGATGCTGGCCACCGTGCTCTCCGATGCGCCCGGCGAACGCGCACGCGAAGGCACGTACTTCGGTCTGTGGAACCTGGCGACCAAGCTCAATCTGGCGGCTGCCGCCGGGGTCGCCCTGCCTTTGCTGGGTCTGCTGGGCTATGTGCCTGGCCAATCCAGTGAGCACACACTTTCTCTGTCCGCTACGTATGCCTTGCTGCCCTGTGTCCTCAAGCTGGCCGCAGTCGGTCTGCTGAGTACCGCCAAGTTGCCGGCTTCCTGCGACCGACCGTCATGAGCTGAGGCCCGGCAGCCCATCCCCCTTGCCGCCTCTCCTCGCCCTCACCACCCTCAGCCGCCCTTTGCCACCGATGAATCAGACCCGCTCCTCCCTGTTGTTGGCCCCCGACGCCGCCGCGCATCCGCTGCCGATGAGCGACCGGCCGCCCGCCGTCCTGAGCCAGGCCCGGCGACGCGCCGTGCTGGGTGGCCTGGGCGCCAGCGCAATCCTGGCCAGCGGATGCGCCAGCGTCGATCCGGGCACCTATGCCGCCGAGCGCCCCCTGCTCGATCTGCGCACGTATTTCAACGGCACCGTCGACGCCTGGGGCGTCTTCCAGGACCGCTCGGGCAAGGTGGTCCGCCGCTTCACGGTCGTCATGCGATGCAGCTGGGTGGGCGACGTCGGTACCCTGGATGAAGACTTCACCTATTCAGACGGCACCACCGAGAAGCGGATCTGGACCTTGCGCAGGCTTGCGGACGGCCGCTACAGCGGCACGGCGGGCGATGTGGTCGGAGAGGCCCAGGGCCAGGTGGCTGGCAACGCCTTCAACTGGCGCTACACCCTGGCCCTGAAGGTCGATGGACGCACCTGGAACGTCGACTTCGACGACTGGATGTACCTGATCGATGATCGGGTCATGCTCAACCGGGCCACCATGTCGAAATTCGGCGTGCGCCTGGGCGAGGTGCTGCTGTCCTTCACCCGCCGTTAAGGCCTGCCCATGGCCACCACAGGTGACGTTCCTGGCCCCACCGCAGCGCGCTCCCGCTCGCTGTGGCGCCCGCTCAATCCACCCGTGCCCGACTGGGCCGGACAGCGGGTCTGGGTGGTCGGCGCCTCCAGCGGCATCGGTGCCGAACTGGCGCTCGCCCTGCAACGACGCGGGGCGCGGGTGGCAATTTCCGCACGCCGGCTGTCGGCGCTCGAGGCCATCGCCGCACAGTGCCCGCCACCGCCGCCTGACGCCGAAGACCCCACCCGCCCGATGCAGGTGATGCCGCTGGATATCAACGACGCCGCCGCCGTAGCGAGCTGCTGCGACGCACTGGTGCGCGAGTGGGGCGGCATCGATCTGGTGCTGTGGGTGGCCGGGATCTATCAGCCGATGCGCGCACAGAACTTCGATCTCGGGGTGGCGCAAGGCATGCTGCAGACCAACCTGGTCGCGGTCTATTCCGGTCTGGCGGCCGTGGTGCCGCTGCTGTTGCGCCAGCGCGCAGGAGGCATTGCGCTGGTCTCGAGCGTGGCCGGCTACAGCGGTCTGCCGCAGGCCCTGGTCTACGGACCGACCAAAGCCGCCATGATCAACCTGGCCGAGTCGCTATACCTCGATCTGCATACATCAGGCATCGGCGTGTACCTGATCAACCCCGGCTATGTCGATACGCCCGCCACGGCCGGCAACGACTACACCATGCCCGCCCTGATCACGGCTCGCGAGGCGGCCAACGCCACGCTGTCAGGCATCGAGGCGGGTCGTTTCGAGATTCACTATCCGAAGCGCTTTACCTGGTGGCTCAAGGGCGCACGCCTGCTGCCTTACCGCCTGTACTTCGCGCTGGTGCGCCGCGTGACCGGCGCCTGAGCCCATGACACACCCCGCCTTGCCCCCATCGCCCGGCGCAGCGCCGTCGTCTGACGTACGGACACACGCCGCTCAACCCGAGCCGATCGCACAGCTGGTGCAGTTCTTCGAGTCGATGTCACCGTCCGACGCCCAGCGCATGGACCGCATCTATGCGCCCGACGCCTGGTTCAAAGACCCCTTCAACGAAGTGCGCGGCGTGCGCGACATCAGCCGCATCTTTGCCCACATGTTCGAACAGGTCGACGCACCCCGTTTCGTGGTGACCGAGGCCCTGGTCCAGGGGTCGTCCGTCATGCTGACCTGGGATTTCAATTTTTCGTTCAAACCACCCCTGCGGCCCGGGCCTCAGTGCATCCGCGGCTGCTCACACCTGCGACTGGATGCGAACGGTCAGGTGGTTTTTCACCGCGATTACTGGGATGCCGCCGAGGAGCTGTACGAGAAAATGCCCGTGCTGGGCGGTCTGATGCGCTGGCTGCGACGCCGTGCAGCCTTGCCCCCACTTTGAAAGGCCGCTGCTAGAATCCGGCGGTTGCGGCTCGGTGTCCGCCGGACGCCCCGTTCTAAACTCCTAACCGATGCTTTATCCCGAACTGTTCAAGTCGCTCGAGCGTGTGCGCTGGAGCTTCGACGACATGCCCTGGGAACAGTTCGATCCGGCGCGACTGTCGGACGAACAGGCCCACACGATCAAGATGAACGCGATCACCGAGTGGGCGGCGCTGCCGGCCACCGAGATGTTCCTGCGCGATCATCGCCACGACTCTGACTTCAGTGCCTTCATGTCGGTCTGGTTCTATGAGGAACAGAAACACGCGCTGGTGCTGATGGAGTATCTGCGCCGTTTTCGTCCCGAGCTGGTTCCCACCGAAGCCGAGCTGCATGCGGTGCGCTTCGAATTCGACCCGGCCCCGCCTCTAGAAACCCTGATGCTGCACTTTTGCGGCGAGATCCGCCTCAATCACTGGTATCGCTGCGCCTCCGAGTGGCACACCGAGCCAGTGATCAAGCATATCTACGACACCATTTCGCGCGATGAAGCCCGCCATGGCGGCGCCTATTTGCAGTACATGAAAAAGGCGATCACGGAAGCAGGGGATACCGCGCGAGGCGCATTCGCGCGCATCGGGCTGCTGATGGCCAGTGCGCGGCGCACGACGCAGGCGCTGCATCCCACCAATTTGCATGTCAACAAGGCGCTCTTTCCCAACGACACGGTGCAAAGCAGAGTGCCCGAGCCTGGGTGGCTGGAGCACTGGCTCGACGGGCAGATCCGCTTCGACGCGGCCTGGGAAGGCAAGGTGGTCGACCGGATCCTGCACAACCTGTCGCTGCTCTTCGGGCGTGAACTGCCGACCGTGCAGGCGCTCAACCGCTACCGGCGCGAACTGAACCCGGCCTGATCAACCCAGTCTGGCGCAGGGGCGCGGCGCGCCCGCGCCGGGCAAGCCGTCGACCTGGCGCGACAACTCCAACAACAGCGCCTCGCTGGATGGCTCGATCTGCATCGTCAGACGTGCCGGGGCCGGCGGTCGGGGCGCCAGCCGCGCCGCGTCCACGCCCTTGTCCTGCACGTCGCGCAGCAGCGCCGCGGCGTCTGCTTCGGTGCGAAACTTGCCTAGTGCCACGCCGCCCTTCCAAGGCCCTTCGCGAATCGCCACAGGACCGTCTGCCGGCAACCCGCGGGCACGCAATTCGTCGATGCGTTTGCGCGGATCGCCTCCGCTTGGCGCCAGCACCACCCAGAAGGCCTGAGCAGGCGTGGCCGACAGCAGCCTGACCTTCAGCCCGGCCAGCCCGGCATCGAGCGCCACCTGCAAACGCACGGCATCAGCCTCGGTCAGCGGCCCGACCTCCACACATGCGGCGACGCTCAGCGCCGCCGTGCCATCCGGGGCCGTCTGAGCAGCAGACCCATCAGGCGCACCTCGCTCAGCGCTGCCCGGCGTTTGCACGATGCCGGCACCGGCGCCGCCAGCGGCCACCCCGGCACCCTGCGGTGCAGAGGCGGGCGCCGGCACAATCCGCAGCCGCTCAGCATCCTTCTGACGGGCCATGCGGGCGGGCTCGCGCCCGTCGCCCCCGTAAGGCAGCATCCATCCGTGCAACCATCCGTAGAGCAGCACATTGGCCGCCAGCAAGAGCACAATCAGCAGGCGCATGGGTGCAGACTCAGCGACGCGCAGCCCCGACCGACGCAGCGGCGGTGGCCATCATGTCAGCGGATAGGCCAGCGGTCGGCGGCATGGGCGATCGAACTGAATCAAGAGGGTTCAGAGCCATTGGGGGTCGCGACATGGTGCCATCGAGTGTACGTCAGCCCTGTCAGCCAGCGCAGGCGCGCAGTGGGTCACTCACCCGAAATGCTGCACTGCGTTAAGCTTGCGCCCGATGAGCCCGACGCCTGCCACCGAATTCTCCGCCTACGTCGCCTTCCCGCGTGAGGAGTGGGCCGCCCTGCGGCTGAATACCCCCATGACGCTGTCGGCCGGCGATCTGAGTCTGCTGCAGGGGGTCCTGGAGCAGGTATCGCTCGAAGACGTGGTCAAGATCTATCTGCCGCTGTCGCGCCTGCTCAATCTGCATTTCCGGTCAGCGCGCGCGCTGTCGGGCGTGCGCGACGAATTTCTGGGCCGCCCGGTGGGCCGTGCGCCCTATGTCATCGGCATCGCAGGCAGCGTCGCAGTGGGCAAGAGCACATTTGCCCGCACCCTGCAGGCCGTGCTTGCACGCTGGCCGGACCACCCCTCGGTGGCCCTGGTGACCACCGACGGCTTCCTGTACCCGAACGCCACGCTGCTCGAGCGTGGTCTGATGCAGCGCAAGGGCTTCCCCGAGAGCTACGATCGGCGCCGCATGATCACCTTCCTGTCCGATATCAAGGCCGGGCGCAGCCAGGTGAGTGCCCCGGTCTATTCGCACCAGTCGTATGACATCGTGCCGGGTGAGCTGCAGACCATCGAGGCCCCGGACATCCTGATCTTCGAAGGCCTCAACGTTCTGCAGACCGCCACGCTTGAAGGCGGGCATGCGCCCTCGATCATCGTCTCGGATTTCTTCGATTACTCGCTCTACATCGATGCCGAGGAAGCGCACATCCAGGAGTGGTACGTCGCGCGATTCCTGAAGCTGCAACGCACTGTCTTCCAGAACGACTCGTCCTACTTTCACCACTACAAGGACCTGGACGCCGAGCAGGCCCGTGATGTGGCGCTCGATATCTGGCGCGACATCAATTTGCGCAACCTCAACGACAACATCCTGCCCAGCCGCGAGCGCGCCAATGTGGTCCTCAGGAAACGGGCTGACCACCTGATCGGCGAGGTCTGGCTGCGTCAGATCTGAGGTCAAGATCGCGCGCTGCCCCGATCTGCTGATCGGTGTGGTCCCGGTCGTCAATCTGGAACGGATCCGGAAGCGGTGACGCGACAAGCCTGTGCGCGGCGATTCGGCCGAAACGGTCACCGACACCATCCTGCGACGCATGCCGAAAGACCTGGGCGACATCCTTCCGCAGTATGCGCACACTTACGTGCATTTCGAGCGTTTGCCAGTGGTGGGCACCTCGAACCCGTTTAACTCGGGGCCATCCCCTCGGCTGACGAACGCATGGCGATCATCCGATTCCCCTGTTCGCAAGGCTTCGACTTTCCCTGCCTGTTGAACAGGATCAACGGCGCCCGGATGTCATGCGCCAACACGGTGGTGGTGCCAGGCGGCAAAATGGCGCTTGCGATGCATGATGGAGCGCCGAAAGCGCGCCACCGGCGCGCGCTGAGCGCCAGGCTGCACGCAGCGCCGGCCCTGTGCCGGTCTTGACCCAACCCGACCCGAGATACCTCATGACCTCCCCCATCCCCGATCCGGCGCTGGCCAAGCGCATGGCCGATGCGATCCGCATCCTCGCAGTCGACGCGGTCGAAGCCGCCAAATCCGGGCACCCTGGCGCACCCATGGGCATGGCTGAAATCGCCGAGGTGCTCTGGAATCGGCACCTGAAGCACAACCCAGCCGATCCGCACTGGCCCGACCGCGATCGCTTCGTGCTCTCCAACGGTCACGGGTCCATGCTCATTTATGCGCTGCTGCATCTGACCGGCTATGCGCTGCCTGCCGACGAACTCAAGCGTTTCCGCAAGCTGCACTCCAAGACCCCGGGCCATCCCGAGGTCGGCATCACGCCCGGTGTTGAAACCACGACCGGGCCGCTGGGCCAGGGCCTGGCCAATGCCGTGGGCATGGCCTTCTCGGAAAAGTTGCTGGCCAGCGAATTCAACCGGGTTCATGCCGGTCAGAGCCTGGACATCGTCGATCACTTCACCTGGGTGTTCCTGGGCGACGGTTGCCTGATGGAGGGCATCAGCCACGAGGTGTGCTCACTGGCCGGCACGCTGCGCCTGTCCAAGCTCATTGCCTTTTACGACGACAACGGCATCTCCATCGACGGTCATGTCGAGGGCTGGTTCACCGACGACACGCCCAAGCGCTTTGAGGCCTACGGCTGGAACGTGATACGAGTGGCCGATGGTCATGACACGGTTGCTCTGGATGCCGCCGTACGTGCCGCGCGCGAGCAGGCAGGCCGAGCCGATGGCAAACCCACGCTCATTTGCTGTCGCACCGTGATTGGCAAAGGCTCACCCAACAAGGCCGGCACGCATGATGTGCATGGCGCCGCCCTGGGCGCGGCCGAAGTCGCGGCAACCCGCGCCGCGCTGGCCTGGAAACACGAGCCCTTCGAAGTGCCGGCCGATGTGGCCGCAGCCTGGAACGCCGGTGCGCGCGGTGCCGCGGCACAGGCGCAGTGGCGTACGCTTTTTGGCCATTACCGCGACGCCTTCCCCGCTGAAGCCGCCGAATTCGAGCGACGCATGCGCGGTGAGTTGCCTGCCGACTGGTCAGCCAAGCTGCCGGCGCTGCTGGCCGGCATCGCTGCCAAAACCGATGCGATCGCCACCCGCAAGGCCAGCCAGAATGCACTCGATGCCATCGCGCCCCTGCTGCCGGAGTTTTTCGGAGGCAGTGCCGACCTCACCGGATCGAACCTCACGAACTTCAAGGGCTGCGTGACGGCGGGGCGCGACACCCGTGGCAATCACCTGTCTTATGGCGTGCGAGAGTTCGGCATGGCCGCCATGATGAATGGCATGGCGCTGCACGGCGGGCATCTGCCCTATGGCGGCACCTTCCTCACCTTCAGCGACTACAGTCGCAATGCATTGCGCATGGCTGCGCTCATGAAGCAGCGCGTCATTCATGTGTTCACGCACGACTCCATCGGACTGGGCGAAGATGGCCCCACGCACCAGGCGGTCGAGCATGTGCCGAGCCTGCGCATCATCCCCGGGCTGGATGTCTGGCGCCCTGCCGACGGCCTGGAGACCGCCGTGGCCTGGGCCTGTGCGGTGGAGCGCCGTGATGGGCCCACTGCGCTGGCACTGTCGCGACAAAACCTGCCGCAGGTGGCCAGCGATGCAGCCAGCGCCGCGCACATTCGCCGCGGCGGTTACGTCCTGGCCGATGCACCGAGCGCGCGTGCCGTGATCCTGGCCACCGGTTCGGAAGTGTCACTGGCCCTCGAGGCACAGGCTGCGCTCGCTGCACAGGGCGTGCCCGTCCGGGTGGTGTCCATGCCCAGCACGAATGTGTTCGACCGCCAGGACGCGGCCTACCAGGATGCGGTGCTGCCGCCTGCGCTGGCTGCCGTGGCCATCGAAGCAGCCCATCCCGACTTCTGGCGCAAGTACGTGGGGCGCACGGGCGCTGTGGTGGGCATTGCCACGTTCGGCGAATCGGCGCCCGCCAAAGACCTCTACACCCACTTCGGCATCACGGCCGATGCCGTGGTGCAAGCCGTACGCGCACGGGTCGCAGGCTGATCCCACGGGCCGGGTGGCTTGAGCCGCCCGGTCTGTCACCACAGCCTCAGGTCAGGCCAGTACAGCCGCCCGCGCCGCTTCAAGCGTGTCGCATACCGGGACGATCTGATCGATGCCGGTGCTGACCAGGGTGTCTCGCACCTGCGCATTGTCGCCCACCCTCACCACCAGCTTGCCGCCGCGCTGGCGCTGCGCCTTGGCGTTGCTGACCACTTGGCGAATGCCGATCGAGGCCAGAAACTCGACCGCCTCGAGGTCCAGAATCACCCGCATCGGTTGGCTGGCAGCAAGTGCTGTGAGTGGGACATCGATCGCGGCAGCCCCAGGTATATCCAGACGACCACTCACCTGAATGCGGCGTACGCCTTCGTCGTCCGTGTAGTCAATGCTCATCGTGCTTCCTGTTTGAATTGTCGAGTGCACACCCAAATGGGCCTTGCACCACCATGCGCTGCCTCAGCGCTCCATCGCCGCATCTGACACCCAGTGATCTGCCCCCCGCACTGCAGCCGACTGATCGGTTCGCAGACCCAGCAACCGCGCTTCGAATTGACTGACGATGGCATCCCACCCCATGGCCTGCACCGCGCACCGGGCCCGTGCACCCACGGCCCGACAGGCATCGGGCTGACCGGCCAATTCCGCGGCGGCCTGCACAAAACCCGCTGCATCGCCAAACGGCACCAGATGCCCGGTCTGCGTGTGTCGGATCAACTGTGCCGCTCCAGCATAATCGAACGCGAGGACCGGCAGTCCGCTGGCCATCGCCTCGGAGGTGACATTGCCGAAGGTCTCGGTCAGGCTGGGGAACAGAAACAGATCGGCTGAGGCATAGTGGGCCGCCAGGTCGGCCCCGGTGCGTTGCCCTGCGAAAATCGCGTCTGGGCATTTCGCCAGCAACTCGCCGCGCAGCGGACCATCCCCCACGAATAGCAGCTTGGCATCAGCGCGCACCGCACGAATCGCCGCAAAGGCATCGAGCAGCAGCCCAAGGTTTTTCTCGGCGGCGAGTCGGCCCACGCACGCCACGACCAGTGCGCTCGGATCATGCACGCCCCATGCATGGCGCATGTCCAAAGAGCGACGATCTGGGTGGAACTGAACGGTATCAACACCCCGCGCCACCACCTCCACATTGCGAAAGCCACGCTCGTGCAGCTGTTGGCGCAGGCTTTCGGTCGGGACCATCGTGAGCAGCGTCTGATTATGAAAATGGCACAGATAGCGGGCAATCGGCTGGTGCAGCCAGGCCAGTCCGTAGTGCAGGCTGTAGGCGTGAAAATTGGTTCGAAAGTCGGATGACACTGGAAGACCGAGCGATCGGGCGACTTGCAGCCCCCACCAGCCGAGCGGGCCCTCGGTGGCCAGATGCACCACATCGGGCGGATCCCGCAGCCAGCGACGCTTGAGGCCCAGTCCGAAAGCCAGTCCCATGCGCACACTCGCATAGCCGGGAATGGGCAGACTGGCAGACAGGATTTCCTCAAGCCCGGGGTGCTCCGAGAGCCTGTGTGCCGGCACCTTGGTCGCTCGCTGACGAGGACGAATCAGCTGCACGGCATGCTGACGCTCGAGCAGCCCCTCGACGACACGCGCGATGCTCATGGCCACGCCATTGACCTCGGGGGGCCAGGTCTCGGTGATCACTGCAATGCGCAGAGCACTCCCCGCAGACAACAGACCAGTCGTCTGAGCCGGTGACTTCACCGATCCGATCGCAACATTCATCCGCACAGAGTGCCGCATGCATGCAACCGGACGATGACAAACTGTGCGCGCATCGTGACAGTTTCGCTCGCCCAACAGACCTCTCTATGTCCGAGTCGTGACACCCAGTCATCGAGAGTTCATCCGATGACGTCATGCTGGTCATTTTGAGCATGGAGCTTGCGCTTTGAAACCGCTACGCACTGAACTGGCCGAGCAGCGCTGGGACGACCATCGTTTCTATCATCACAGCCGCATCAATCAGACCCTGCATCTGATCAGCGCACTGTGCTTCATCGTTGCTTATGGGCTGCTCTGGGTGGATCCCGCTTGGGCGGCACTGCTCGCCTGGAGCGTGTCGATGACCACACGCCAGTCGGGGCACTTTTTCTTTGAACCGCGCGGCTTCGACACCGTCAATCAAGTCACGGACGAGTACAAGGAAGCCGTCAAGATCGGCTACAACATCCGGCGCAAGATCGTCCTCATGGGTGCGTGGGCCGGCTTGCCCCTGCTGCTGTGGATCAGTCCGTCGCTGGGCGGGCTGATCGAACCCGCTGACGGACTGAAGGAATACTTGCATGACGTCGGGATGGCGTGGTTCGTCCTGGGCGTCAGCGGCATCGTGCTGCGCGTGATGCAGCTGTGGCGCTCGCATAGCCTGCGCACCGGGCTGGTATGGGCTCTGAAGATCGTCACCGATCCGTTCCACGACGTGAAGCTGTACTGGCGCGCCCCACTCGCGCTGATGCGCGGCGAACTGATCGACCCCATGCCGCATGCGCGGCATTGAGCCGCTCTCCTCAACGTCTTTGCAGCATCTCGCGGAAGATCGAACGCCGGATGCTGCGATTGTCCTGAGCTGGTCCCGACCACCAGCCATCGGCCTGCATGGCTTCGCAGGCCTTCACAAAACGCGCGACCACATCGGCAAACGCTGCGTCGTCGTAGTTCAGGCTGAAAATGAGGCGCCCAGACCCTACCCAGCTCAGGGCAAGCCCCTGCTGGCGCAGATAGAACTGCAGCATCCAGTTGTACCGCGATGGGGTCCGGTACAGCACCGTCCAGATCGAGGACAGGTGGGCCACCTGAACCGGCAGTCCACGCGCTGCCAGAGCAGCATTCAGCTGCTCGGCACGGCCGCTCCAGCGCGCATCCAGCCCGTCGTACACAGCGCGGCCCCGGTCGCTTTCCATCAGATCCAGGAATGCGCTCATCGCGCCCATCACGTACGGATGGGCATTGAAGGTGCCGCGAGCAAAGCACAGGTCAGCCGGTCGGTCCTCTCTGAACCGTCGCATCAGACGGCTCGCACCGCACACCACGCCGACCGGCAATCCGCCGCCCAGCGTCTTGCCATACGTGACCAGGTCGGCCTGCACGCCGAAATACTCTTGCGCACCGCGGCGCGCCAGACGAAAACCTGTGAACACTTCGTCCAGAATGAATACGATGCCGCGCTGCGTACACACCTCGCGCACCTGCCTCAGCCATTGCGCGTACTGCTCACGGTCGACCCCCGCCTGACGCGCGCTGTCGACCAGCGACGAATCCGCAGGCGCTGCCTTGTTCGGGTGCAACGATTGAAGGGGGTTGATCAGCACACAGGCAATGTCACGTCGGGTGCGCAGCACCTTGAGCGTGCGTTCGCTGCACTCGGCCAACGTATAGGTGTCGCGCACTCGCGAGGGGTTGCCCGGGCCGGGTTGCACGTCCTCCCACCAGCCGTTGTAAGCGCCTGCGAACCGCACGATGTGACGCTTTCCGGTGTGATACCGCGCCAGGCGCACTGCCTGCATCACGGCCTCGGTGCCCGACATATGGAACGTCACCTCGTCCAGCCCGGACAGCTCCCGCAACCGTTCGACATTGCCCACCACGCATGGATGCAGCGCGCCCAGTACCGGGCCCAAGGCACGGACCCGGTGTGCGCCCTCATCGATCAGTTCACGGTAGACGTCGTAGCCGAGCAGGTTCACCCCATACGATCCAGTCAGATCATGAAAGCGATTGCCATCGAGGTCCTCGACCATCGTGCCCTCGGAGGCCCGCACGAAGCCGCCCACGCTCAGACGACTGCGCAAGTACGGGCTGTACTGGAACGGCACGCGATAAGCCGCAGTGAACTGCAGATCGGACATCGACTCGCGCGCCCGCGCGGTCATCTGCGCACTCATCGGAAAGCGGGCAGCAAAGTCACTGCACAGCGCATCGAACCCGGCCTTTCGCAATGCGACGACCGGTGCAGACGCGCCATCGGAATCGAAAAAGCGCTCGGCGTCGTACGCGTACCCCGGGATACGCGCTGCCAGCAGCTTGGAGATACGCACGTGACCAGCCAGCGATCGGTGCTTGGCGCGCGACAACGTCAGTCGATGGCGCGCACGGTTGGCCAGATAAGCCAACGCGGTGACGGCAGCCACGGTGGTCAGCACGGTGTCTTGCATACGGAACTCCTTGAGGACATCAGGCGTGTCTACCGATCTCAATTGACAGCCCGATGAACAACCTTGCCCCGATAGATCACATTGAATGAGTGCCACGCGCCCATGAAACTGCACGCCCTTCGCCGGCTCGTCATGCACGAGGACGTGAATTTCCTGTTGACCAATCGCGTCCCCCGCATCCTGCTGACCCGCTGGATGGGCCGACTGAGCAAGATCGAGCATCCGTGGTTCGCCGCTGCCTGTATCCGCACCTGGAAGCTCTTCACGGATCTGGACCTGTCGGAAGCCGAGCCGCGCCGCTATCGCAGCCTGCACGCTTGCTTTACCCGTGCACTGAAGCCAGGCGCGCGGACCTTCCACCATGATGCGCACACCCTGGCCAGCCCAAGCGACGGCATCGTGGGAGCCTGTGGCGCGATCGACGATGCGCTGATGCTGCAAGCCAAGGGCATGCCCTACACCCTGAGTGCACTCATGGGGCCCACCCAGGACAGCGCTGCGTTTCGCGGCGGCATGTATGTGACCCTGCGTCTGACCTCGGCGATGTATCACCGGTTCCATGCGCCCCACGATTGCCGCGTGGACCATGTCACACACATCGATGGCGACACCTGGAATGTCAACCCGATTGCGTTGGCCAGAGTCGAGCGGCTGTTCTGCCGCAATGAGCGCGCGGTGGTCCGTCTGCGATTGGCGCACAGTGGCCTACCCGTTGCACTGGTCCCGGTCGCTGCGATTTTGGTGGCTGGCATCCGGCTGCACTGGCTGGACCTGGTCCTGCACGCCAGGCGCGACGGGCCCACCGAGTTTGCACAGCAGGCCAGCTTTCGGGGCGGCGACGAGATGGGCTGGTTCGAACACGGTTCAACCATCATCGTGCTGGCACCGCGCGGGGTTTCGCTGGCGCCAGGCATCCTGCCCGGGGCGCGGATCAAGGCCGGAGCGCCGCTGCTTCAACTGCCTGACCCCGGCTGACTGCATCGAAAATGTCATCGTCGCGTCAATGCCGCGTCATCTCGTTTCGCCAGTATCCGCGGACATATGACGACCATTGATCTGGTGTATTTCGATGCAGGCGGCGGACACCGAGCCGCGGCCTTGGCCCTGCAGTCAGCCCTGCGCACGCAACATCCCACATGGACCGTTCGCATGGTCCATCTGATGCACGCGCTGGACCCTCAACAGCGCTTTACGCATCTCACCGGCAAAATGCCGGAAGACCTGTACAACTGGCGGCTTGAACGGGGCTGGACTTTGGGTCTGGGCGCCGAGCTGCGGGTCATGCAAACCGCCATCCGGGCCAGCCATACCTGGTTGCTCAAGGCACTGCGTCAGCACTGGGCTGATCACTCGGCGCCCGACCTGGTCGTGTCGCTGGTACCGAATTTCAATCGCGCCCTCAGGCAGTCGCTGCAGCAGGCTCATCCCCATGTGCCCTTCGTGACGGTCATGACCGACATGGCCGACTTGCCGCCGCATTTCTGGATCGAGCCTGGCCTCGATGCGCATCTGGTGTGCGGAACACAGCGCAGCGAGGATCAGGCTCGCGCCGCGGGCTACGCGGACAGCGTGATCCATCGCACCAGCGGCATGATCATCCGGCCCGACTTTTATCAGCACAGCCATCGGGACCAACGCAAGGAGCGGCTGGCGCTCGGTCTGGACCCGGATCGCCCGACGGGGCTGGTGATGTTCGGCGGTTACGGCTCATCGCGAATGCTGCGCATCGCGCACGCCCTGGACGATCAGCAACTTGTTTTCCTGTGTGGTCACAACCAGGCGCTGGCTGAAACCTTGAGCCAACTCGAACGCTCGGCACCGCATGCAGCCCTGGGCTTCACCACCGAGGTCGGGCGCATGATGCGCGCAGCCGATTACTTCATCGGCAAACCCGGGCCAGGCGCGCTCAGCGAAGCCCTGCAATGCGGGCTGCCGGTGGTCACCTTCCGTGACGCGTGGACCATGCCGCAGGAGCGGTTCAACACGCAATGGATCGAAGAACAGGACGTCGGGGCGGTCGTGCAGTCCACGCGCCAGCTGCGGCCTGCGGTCCTGTCGGTGATCGCACGCTTGGACAAGCTCGCCGGCAACGTGGGGCGCATTCAGAATCGGGCGATCTTCGAGGTGCCTGACATCTTGTACGGGATTCTCCACAGCAGCGGGCAGGCCACACAAGCATTGCCTGAGGCCAGCTTCGCATGAGGCTGCGAAAGAGCCTGCGCACACATCGGGGGCATCCATGAACGCCTTCAGCCAGTTCGATCCGCCCCAGGACACCATCAGGGTCCGCACCGCCTGGATCTCGGATATCCACCTGGGGACAGCCGGCTGTCAGGCCGAAGCGCTCCTGGAGTTTCTGCGGCGGCTGGATTGCGAGACGCTCTACCTCGTCGGTGACATCATCGACGGTTGGCAGCTGCGCAAGAGCTGGTACTGGCCGCAGTCGCACAACGACGTGGTGCAAAAGATCCTGCGCAAGGCGCGCAAGGGCGTGCGCGTGGTGTTTGTGCCCGGCAATCACGACGAATTCGCCCGCCGCTACATTGCCCACACCTTCGGCGGTGTCGAAGTGGTGGAGGACTGCATCCATGTGAATGCCGACGGGCGCAAGCTCTGGGTGGTGCACGGTGACCTCTTCGACGGTGTGATTCAGTGCGCAAAGTGGCTCGCCTACTTAGGCGATACGGCCTATGAGTGGGCGCTGAAGGCCAACCGCTGGCTCAATGTCGCGCGGGCCCGGCTGGGCCTGCCTTACTGGAGCCTGTCGCAATACCTCAAGCTCAAGGTCAAGCGTGCCGTGAGCTATGTCAACGATTTTGAGCAGGCTGTCGCGCGCGAGGCCCGCAAGCGGGGTGTGCAAGGCGTGGTGTGCGGCCACATTCATCACGCCGAAATCAGACAGATCGGGGACATTCTTTACTGCAACGACGGCGACTGGGTCGAGAGCCTGACGGCGCTGGTGGAGCATGCTGACGGCCGCCTGGAGGTGCTCGATTTCAGCGACGCCAGTCGCAGGCTGGATGTGCTGAGGACCTTCTCCTCCCGGCCTGAGCCGGTCGGTGCAGAGCACGCCCTGCGGTAAGCCTCAACCTGCGATCGGTCTGGAGGGCCATTCTTCGCAGCGTGTCCTGGCGGCACCTGGCAACCCCAATGCTATGATGGGATGAAAGACCTATGCAGAGATGCTTAGGCTTTTCTCTCCTACCCGGTGCCATCCTTGCCCCGTCCCATCAAATCGCCCGTCGCGGGCAGAGTCGCTGGTTCGACGTCCTTCCTGGAGGCCGAACGGCGCGCCTCGGGCGCTGCTGGCGCCCCATCCCACATGCGCGAGGACGTCAGCGCCTACAAAAGAGACCTGATCGTGCAGGCGGCCATCGAGACGTTCTTCGAGCATGGCTACCACAACGCCACGGTCGATCTGCTGACCAACCGACTGTCCGGGTCGAAGGCCATCTTCTACTATCACTTCCCAGACAAGAGGGCCGTGCTCGATGAAATCTATCGTCGGGCGATGTCATCGGCGTTACAGGTCCTCGTGCAAGCAGTCGCCGACGGGGGCACACCCCCTGAAATGCTTGAGCGCTTCGCGCGCCGTTACACCGAGTGGGTACTCGACCATCAAAAGCTGGTGGACGTGTTCCGGCGTGAAGAGCGCACCATCTCTGCCGACATGCGCGCCGAAGTCGCCCATGACCAAAAGCGCTGGGACGACGGCATCGCCGCCATCATTCGCAAAGGCATCGCGAGCGGTCATTTTGCAGACAGTGACGCCAAAGCCACGTCGCGAGCCATCTCCGGAATGATCACCTGGCTCTACACCTGGTGGCGCGACGGACGCCGCATGAGCCGCGCCGAGGCCATGGATCAATTTGCGCAGCTCGCCCTGCGCATGGCTGGCACACGGACTTAGCCCGAGCTGCGCGCGCCCGCGCCCGCGGGCGCAGACACGTCAAAGCGATAACACACTGGCGGCAGACTGGGCCGAGATTCGACCAATGGTGCGGTGTGCATCCACCGCCTTAAGCTGCGGCAACACATCACGGGCGTAGGTCACAAGGTTGCGTCGGGCCACCTCGGTGGGCATGCCGTCCATCGCAAGGATATTGATCAGCGCTGCGGCGTCCAGGCTACGCACGCGTTCAATGGTCGCCTCAACAACTTGCTGCGGCGTGCCATGCAATTGCAGATGCTGCATGAACCGCAAGCTCTGATAAACGCCCTGTGGCCTGCCCGTGCCGCACACCACCGTGGTGCGCCCCTGGTCAATGGTCCGGCAACCATAGGGCGCGGCGTAAGTGTCGTGCCATGCGCGAGCACGCGCAGGATCCGCGTCCACGCTCGTCAGACTCAGCAGCACCGGCCGAGGCCCGACGCGATCGTGGATGGATGCATAAAGCTCGGCATAATCGCGTGCTTCCCTGAGAACGGCCTCCCAGGGTTTGTTCGCCATCACCAGCAGGCCAAAACCAAGTGCTGCCATGGCGCGTGCCGATTCCGC
>JBIKKG010000252.1:0-5100 GCA_044360485.1 Burkholderiaceae bacterium
CCGGGCAATCGAATGCTCTGCAAGCGATGCGCAGCACTGAGGGGCATGCTGTGCATCTGCTGCACGGGATCACAGGAAGCGGCAAGACCGAGGTCTACTTTCGCTGGCTGGCCGACGTTCTGGCGGCCCGACCCACGGCACAGGCGCTGATCCTGGTGCCCGAAATCGCCCTGACGCCCGAATTTGCCCGTCGGATTCGTGCGCGTTTTCCAGGCGAGCCACTGGCGGTGCTGCATAGCGACATGCCCGATGCCGAGCGGGCAGCGCATTGGATGGCCGCCGCCGAGGGGCGTGCCCGCATCGTGCTGGGTACCCGGCTGGCCGTGCTGGCGCCGCTACCCAACCTGGCGGCCATCGTCGTCGATGAAGAACACGATGCCTCCTTCAAGCAACAGGAAGGCGCCCGCTACTCGGCGCGCGACCTGGCCATTGCACTCGCGGCCCGGCGCGGTCTGCCGGTCGTGCTCGGGTCGGCCACCCCTTCGCTTGAGAGTTGGCAGGCGGCCCGGCGCGGCCGCTACCGGATTTCCACCCTGCACGAGCGGGCCAGTGGCGCCGCTCTGCCCCAGGTGCGACGCGTGCCACTGAAAGCTGCCGTGCTGCGTCATGGCCTCACCGAGCCGGCGATACAGGCCATCACGCACACCGTTGCCCGCGGCGAGCAGGCGCTGGTCTTTCTCAATCGGCGCGGCTACGCGCCGGTGCTGTCGTGCGCCGCCTGTGGCTGGCTTAGCCGCTGCGACCAGTGCGACGCCTATCGGGTCATGCATCGTGCGCCTGCGCGCGCGCAGGGCCCGGCCCGCTATCGGCTGATCTGCCACCACTGTGCTTCTGAGCGGCCGGTGCCACGCGCCTGTCCCGATTGCGGCAATCTCGATCTGGCCGGGCTGGGCCAGGGCACCCAGCGATTGGAAGAGGGGCTGGGTGAACTGTTCGGCACGCTGCGCATTGGCCGACTCGATCGCGACGTGGCCCGCCGTCGCGGTGCAGCCCAGCAGGTGCTCGATGCCGCCCACGCCGGCGAAGTCGATCTGCTGGTCGGCACCCAGATGCTGGCCAAGGGCCATGACTTTCGCAGGCTGACCCTGGTCGTGGTGGTCGATGCCGATGCCGCGCTCTTTGCGACCGACTTTCGGGCGCCGGAGCGTTTGTTTGCCACGCTCATGCAGGTGGCCGGTCGGGCCGGGCGTCATCACGCCCAGAGTACCGTGCTGATCCAGACCCGATTTCCCGAGCACCCGGTCTACGAGGCGCTGGCGGCCCACGACTATGAGCGCTTCGCCGCCCAGCAACTGGCCGAGCGCGAGCAGGCCGCCCTGCCCCCATTCGTGCATCAGGCTTTGCTCACCGCCCAGGCCAAGTCGGCCCAGGCCGCCACCGATTTTCTGGCGCAGGCGCGCGATCTGCTCCTGTCGGCAGATGAACGCCTGGCGTTGCCGCCGCAGCTGCTTGCGCGCATGACCGTGTGCGATCCCGTGCCGATGCCGGTGGCGCAAGTGCGCGGACTGTCGCGTGCGCAAATGCTGGTGGAATCCGCCTCGCGCCCGACGCTGCATGCAGTGCTCACGCCCTGGCTGCAGGCCCTGCGTGAGCAGCGCTCGGCGGTGCGCTGGCAGATCGTCATCGATCCGCTGGAAATCTGACACCCATCCGAGCCGCGCATGTCCGACACCCTGAATCCCGCCCAGCAAGAAGCGGTCACCTACCTGGACGGCCCGTGTCTGGTCATTGCCGGCGCGGGCAGCGGCAAGACCCGGGTGATCACCCGCAAAATCGCGCATCTGATTGCCGGTGGCGTGAATCCGCGAGCGATTGCAGCCATCACGTTCACCAACAAGGCCGCACAGGAGATGGCCGAACGCCTGAAGCACCAGGTGAAGCTGCCCGAGGGCAACCGCCCAGTGGTCTGCACCTTTCACTCATTAGGCGTGCAGATGCTGCGCGAGGACGGTGCGGCCCTCGGTCTGAAAAAATCCTTTTCCATTCTCGATTCGGACGATGTGGCCAGCATTCTGGCGCAGCTCACTGGGGCGACCGACCGCAAGACCGTGCGCGCCGTGCAAGGAGTCATCTCGTTATGGAAAAACGCGGGGATTGACCCGGACCATGCCGGCGCGGCTGCACGCGACAGCGATGAACACGCCGCATCTCGCGTGTACCGCGACTACTGCGCCACGCTCACCGGCTACCAGGCCGTGGATTTCGATGACCTGATCGGCTTGCCCCTGGCGATGTTGCGTGCGCATCCCGACGTGGCCGATCGCTGGCAAAACCGGCTGCGCTATCTGCTGGTCGACGAATACCAGGACACCAACGCCACGCAATACGAGTTGCTCAAGCGACTGGCCGGGCCGCGCGCCGCCTTCACGGCCGTGGGCGACGATGACCAGTCGATCTACGGTTGGCGGGGCGCCACGCTTGAAAATCTCAAGCGCTTGTCCACCGACTATCCGAAGCTGCGCGTGATCAAGCTCGAACAGAATTACCGCTCGAGTCGCAACATCCTGACCGCGGCCAATCATCTGATTGCGCACAATCCCAAGCTGCACGACAAGCGCTTGTGGTCTGAACTGGGTGTGGGCGATCCGGTGCGCGTCGTGGCCATGGACGACGACGAAGTCGAAGCGGAGTCGATTGCCATGCGCCTGCAGGCCCATCGCTTTGAGCGACGCGGCAAGTTCTCGGACTACGCCGTGCTGTACCGCGGCAACCATCAGGCGCGCATCATCGAGCAGGCGTTGCGCAAAGAGCGTATTCCCTATGTGCTCTCAGGCGGACAGTCCTGGTTCGAGCGCGCCGAAATTCGCGATGTCATCGCATGGTTGCGGCTGCTCGCCAACGACGACGACGATCCGGCGTTTATCCGCGCCATCACCACACCGCGTCGGGGTGTGGGGCCGCAGACGCTGCAGGTGCTGGGCACCTATGCAGGCGAGCGCCAGGTGTCGCTGTTTGCCGCGTTGTTCGAGACCGGGGTCGAGTCGCGACTGGCCGCGCGTCAGCTTGAGCCGTTGCGCGAGTTTGGTGAGTTCGTTAATCGCATCGGCTGGCGCGCCAAGAAAGATCCGCCCGGCGAATTGCTTGAAGAAATTCTGCGTGCGGTGGGTTACCACGAGTATCTGCTGTCCACGATGGAAGAAAAGCAGGCGTCTCAGCGCTGGCAGAGCGTGACCGATTTTGTGGCCTGGATCGCCAAGCGCGGCGAGGAAGACAACAAGACGCTGCTCGACCTGGCGCAAACCATCGCCTTGCTCTCACGCCTGGACGGCAACGAGGCCGATCACGACGCCGTGCGTCTGACCACGGTCCATGCCGCCAAAGGCCTGGAGTTTGCGCATGTGTTCGTGGTGGGGTGTGAGGAAGGCCTGATGCCCCACAGCGGCGATCAGAAGGGCGAGGCGCCCGAAGCCGAAGACGATGGGCCGCAGCGCGTCGAAGAAGAGCGCCGTCTCATGTATGTGGCCGTGACGCGCGCACAGCGCACGCTCACGATCAGTTGGTGCCGCCAGCGCAAGCGCGCCAAGAGCGTGGTCAGCCGGCTGCCCTCGCGGTTCATCGCCGAGATGAAGCTTGATGCGGAAGGCGGCGCCGCTGCCCTGGTGAGCGCTGATTCGGCCAAGCAACGGTTGGCGGCACTCAAAGGTTTGCTCAAGCCCGGCTGAGTCGCACGCCCGTGCAGCGATGTGCCCAGCGGTACAGGCCCTCGGTTAGCATGAGCCGTTTGCACCATCTCAGACAGGAGACCCTCATGCATCCCGCCATGCCCACGCGTCGTCGTATCGGTCATGCTGCGCTCGCCCTGACCGCTGCCACGGCATGGCCAGGCGCTCGCGCCCAATCGGCCGACAGCTTCCCCAACCGGCCGGTGAAACTGGTCGTGCCGTATCCGCCGGGCGGCGCCACCGATCTGGTGGGTAGGTTGCTGGCCGGCAAGCTCGCCGAGGCCTGGGGCCAACCCGTGGTGGTCGAGAACCGCGCCGGCGCCAGTGGCATGATCGGAACAGAGCAGATCGCGCGCTCGCCCGCAGATGGCTACAACCTGCTGGTGGCCATCACCACGCACATCCAGAACCCGTCGCTGTTTGCCAAGGTTCCTTATGACCCGATCCGCGACTTTGAACCGATCTCGCAGATCTGCCTGTCCTATCTGGCGCTGGTGGTGAAATCCGACTTTCCTGCGCGCGACCTGAAGGAGTTTGTCGCGCTCGTCAAGGCCAACCCGGGAAAGTACACCTTCGGCTCATTCGGCACGGCCTCGTCGTCGCACATTGTGGGTGAGCGCTTTGCCCGCGCCGCCGGCATCGACATGACCCACGTGCCCTACAAGGGCTCTGCACCCATGACCACCGATTTGCTGGGCGGACAGGTGAGCACAGCCTGGGCCGATGTCAGTACCGCGACGCCACATATTGCCGCCGGTAAATTGCGGCCCATTGTGGTGACCGGCGCACAGCGCACGCCGACCCTGCCCAACGTACCCACGCTGGGCGAAAGCGGCTATCCGGGATTCGAGCCGCTGGGTTGGGTGGGCGTACTGGCGCCGGCCGGAACACCGCGCCCGATCGTGGACAAGATCTCGCGCGAGCTCATGCGCATTGTGAAGTTGCCTGATGTTCAGGCGCGCTTGAACGAACAGACGCTCGTACCAGTGGGCGATTCGCCCGAATCATTTGCCCGCACGCTGAAGCAGGACATGTCGACCTGGGCGCAGATTGTGACTGGCGCCGGGATCAAGCCGCAATAAGCGTTTCAGCCACAGCGGGACTGGGGGTTGAACTCGAACCGACCCGAAGAGCCACCCTAAATCGCGAGCACTTAGGGCGCGCCATCCTAGTGAAGTCATCGCTGCTCACGGCCCCTGGCTCGCTTTGCCCCACTGCCCGAGTCAATGAAAACGGCGCCCGAGAGCGCCGTTTTCTTATCCCGGACTGACTCGCCAAGCGGTGAGCCAGCCGTCGCAATGCTTTGCGCTTATTTCGCGGCCGCCACCATGTATTGCACGGCTGCTTTGATGTCATCGTCGCTGGCTGGCGATCCGCCCTTGGCCGGCATCGCGCCCTTGCCTTTGATCACTGCGCCGTAAAGCGCGTCCATCCCGGT
>JBIKKG010000253.1:0-5043 GCA_044360485.1 Burkholderiaceae bacterium
GCGGACCCTGGTCCTCAATCATCCGGTGCCGCCACCGCAACCGGGCACGGAAGCCGAATGGATCGCACAAGCCAAGGCGCATTTCAGTGGCGAGGTCCTGCTGGCCGTGGACCTGATGAGAGTCGACGCCTGAGCTCAGCAGGATCTTGTGGCTCGCCAGCCCTACCCATTGAGCTGGCGTGTCATGCGGAGCACCCCGTGCGGGGTCACCCCTTGCGCGGCCGTGCTGAGATCACATGGCCGATCTGCCAGGGCCGCGGCAAGCTCGCATGCGCCGCCAGCACTTCGGTCATGCGTTGCTGCATCACATCGGGCATCGGCGCTGTGCGCCGTGTGGTCATATCCACCCAGACCGACAGACATTCGTTGGTCGCCGCGAGCCAGCCGTGCTCGGCGTGGTACATCTCCATGAAGTAGTGAAAGCGCTTGGCATCGAAGTCGAGCAAACGCACTTCGAAGCGCAGCGGGTCGCCCAGCTTCACTTCATGCACGTAGGTCAGATGCGACTCCAGCGCAAACGACGAGCCGCCGTATTGCTTTCTGATCTCATTGTTCAGTCCGATGAACTGAAAGAAAGGACCCAACGAAGCATCGAACACCACGTGGTAATAGCCCACGTTCATGTGGCCGTTGTGATCGATCCATTCGGGTTTGACGACGGCGCTGCCGCCACGGAAAGGTGTATCGATAGTTGACATGAGGTCTGGACGCATCACCGATGCGAAAGGAATGGAGCCTGCCCGAATGATACGTGCGACCCACGCAGGCGCTGGATGCTGACCGGATGCAGCGACGCCAATCAGCGCCGAAATCCTGGTAGAAAATGACCGATCCGCGTGCTGCACTGAGTTGCGCTGCGCTGATTTCCTGCGAATCACCAGCCCGTCCGTGCCGCTTACAACTCCGCCACGTTTGATCGATGGACTTTTCACGTTGCACTCAATCACAATGCAGTGATGACTGCCTTCACTGCTGCCTTGCGTCCGTACCTGTTGCCCGTGACGCTCATCGTGTTGATGTCGGCGCTGCTGCTTGCGCTGGACAACAGCGGGGCGCGCACAGGCAAGGAAAAAGTGCGGCTCGCCATCGTGCAACCGGCCTCCTTAGGCGCATTCGAAGAGGCGCTCAAGGGGCTCAATGCATCGCTGGCCAAGCACGGCTATACCGACGGCGGGAAGGCCACCATCAAGTATTACAACGCCCAGGGCGATGTCCCGACCTCCAATGACATCGCGCGGCAAGTGACGAATGGCAGCGCGGATCTGATCATCAGTCTCGGTACGCTGGCGCTGCAGTCGGTCGCCAACGCCAACCGGCAAGCCAACGTTCGGCATGTGTTCGGGGTGGTGACCAGTGCAGCCTCGGCCGGTGTCGGCGTCAGTGCCACCGACCCCCTTGGTCATCCGCCCTGGATGACCGGATACACGAGTCTGGTGCCGATCCGTCCCGCGCTGGATCTGGCGCGCGAGTTCAACCCGGGGCTGCGCAAAGTGGGGCTGGTCTGGCACACGTCTGAGGCCAGTTCACAGACACAGACGGCCGATGCACGCGATGCCGCCAAGGCACTGGGTATCGAACTGATCGAGGCTAATGCCGACTCAACCAGCGAAGTCGGGCCTGCTGCGCAATCCCTGGTGTCGCGTCAGGTAGACGCCCTGCTGATCACAGGCGACGTCCTGGTCATCACCGCAGCCGACCAATTGATCAAGGCAGCACGCGCGGGACGCATTCCGGTCATTTCAGTCGTGACACCCAACTTCCGCAAAGGCGCGCTGTTCGACTTAGGCGCCGACTATGTGGGCATTGGGACAGAGGTCGGCGAACTGGCCGCAAGCGTTCTGGATGGCGCGGAGATCCCAAAGCTGCCGGTGCTGAACAAGGCGCCACCCTCATTGAACGTCAATGTCCTGGCACTCGAGGGACTGCGCGATACCTGGCGACTGCCGCCCGAACTGCTCAGCCGCGCGCAACGTGTCATCGACAAGGATGGCGAGCGCACTGTGCGCTGACGGCATCCGTACCGGCTTCTTTCACACCATGGACATTCGCACGGAACATCAGGACTCACGCACCCTGCTCAGCCTGACGGGTCGTCTGGACGGGCAGTGGTCAGACCATCTCGATCGTCACATCGGCGAGCTGGTGCGAACAGGCCGGCACCGGCTGGCGCTCGATCTGTCTGCTGTCGAATTCCTGAGTTCAGCCGGCATCCGCGCGCTGGTATCGGCCCAAAGGCAACTGGGCGCGGTCAACGGATCACTGACCGTCGTCAGCGTTTCGGAGCCAGTCGACAAAGTCCTGTCGATGGTGGGCCTTCGCAATGTGCTGGTACGTCCGGATCCTGCCGCGCTGCCTCCGGCACCCGCACCCGGGTCCGCTCCAACGCTCGCGCCCCTGGTTGCGGTGCCCCCGACTCAGGCACCCACCGCCGCCCCTCCACCAGCGCCGCAGGCCGACGGCCCGCGGCGCCTGATGCTTGATTCGGGCACGCTCGACCTTTACACGCTGGCAGCCGCCACCATGACCTGTGCCCCGCAGGGGGAGCCTCAGTCACTGGCGCACGCACGCTATACAGCGCGCGATGCGAAGACGACCACGATCGGCCCACAGACGGTGTCACTCGGTCTTGGCGCCTTTGGGAACAGCTTCGACGACTGCCAGGGATTCTTCGGTGAGTACCTGGCGGTGTGCGGTGCCGCAGTCAGTCAACCGGCCGAACGCGGTGCGAGTTGCGACTTTCTGGTGGCCCAGGGTGATTATCTGCCCGAGGTGCAAACGCTCTACAGCCTGACCTGCACCGGCGCGTTCAGCCATCTCATACGCTTCGATCCGCCATCGTCCGATGGCAAGGCCTCGGAGGCATCCGCTACCCGCGGCATTGAATTGGGTGAGCTGGCCCGTCAGGCACTCGCTCTTACTGACAGCGCCTGCGCCTGCATCGTCCTGATCGCCGAGTCGGCTGGGCTGATCGGTGCGAGCCTGCGCCGTTCACCCGCCGAGCCAGGCGCCAGCACCGAGCTCTTCGAGTTTCCCGGCGTGCGGGACTGGCTGTCGTTTTCCACAGAACGCCTGGATGCAGGCTCGACCGTGGTGGCGGTAGGCATCGTCGGGCAAGCCGCTCGGCTGCCTGAGGCACTCGCCCCTTTTATGCGACCGATGGGCGTGCATACGAACCTCGTGGGGCATGTCCATGGCGCGCCCTTCAAGCACCGACCACTGCCGCGCGGCGTGATCGATCTGGCCACGTCGTTGCGCCCGCTGTTTGACAGCGAAACCGCTGCGACGGTCATGCACCTGCTGTGCGATGACCGCAATCCGGATCAGATCGAAGACAGCCGATTTTTACGCGGGGCCTGCTGGGCCGCGCCCCTGCATTGAGGTGACTGGTCGATGATGACGCACGAGGGATACCCGGGATGAGCCTGCTGATCGGTGCGCTGACGATCGGACTGATACTCTCTTTGCTCGGGGTTGCGGTCTACATCAGCTTCAAAATTTTCAGCTTCCCCGACATGAGCTGCGAGGGCAGTTTCACACTGGGGGCTGCGGTCAGTGCGGTGCTGCTCATCGCCGGCTGGGGGGCACTGCCCGCGACTCTGGCTGGCATGTGCGCCGGGGCGTTCGCCGGCATGCTGACCGGTCTGATTCATACCCGGCTGAACATCAACGCCCTGCTCGCAGGCATCCTGGTCATGACTGCGCTCTACTCCGTGAACCTGCGGATCATGGGGAGCAGCAATCTCCCTCTGACCAGTGTCCACACGTTCGCTGACGCGGCCAGCGACTTAGGCAAGACGTTCTTCGGAGACGCTGAGCGCATCACGATCTTCGGTCGCACCGCACTGGTCCACGATGTCTGTGTGTTGCTCGCAATAGCAGCCATCGTCCTGGCCGTCACCGCGATACTGCTGGCCTTTTTCGCCACACACGCCGGTCTGGCCATGCGCGCAACCGGCGACAACAGCCAGATGATCCGCGCACTGGGCGTGAGTGACGGCACCATGCAAACCATCGGCCTGGCACTGTCCAACGCCCTGGCGGCACTGGCTGGCTCGCTCATGGCACAGTTTCAGGGCTTTTGTGACGTGCAGATGGGCATCGGCATGCTGGTGGCCGGTCTTGCCGCCGTGATCCTGGGCGAGGCCCTGGTGGGTGGGCGAAAGCTGAGCCACTTCATCATCGGCACCCTGCTGGGCGCCCTGCTGTTTCGCCTGCTCGTGGCGGTGGCGCTGCGCGTAGGGCTTGAGCCCAATGACCTCAAGCTCATCACGGCGCTCTTCGTCCTGCTGGCGCTGGTCTCGCCCATGCTGCTCAAGCGCCTGCGCACGCACCGGGCACCCGGAGCAGCCCATGCTTGAGTTGCGCGATATTCACAAGACCTTCAATGCCGGCACGCCCAACGAGATGCGCTCCCTGCAGGGCGTTTCACTGACGCTGGAAGAAGGCTCGTTTGTGATGGTGCTGGGCACCAATGGCTCGGGTAAATCCACCCTGCTCAATGCAGTGGCCGGCAGCTTCATGATCGATTCGGGCAGTATCCGCCTGGACAATCACGACATGACCCGCTGGCCCGAGCACAAGCGCGCGCAATACATTGGACGCGTGTTTCAGAACCCCTTCAGCGGCACGGCGGCAAACCTCACCATCGCCGAAAACCTGGCTCTGGCCGCGCGCCGCGGACTGTTTCGCGGCCTGGGCCTGGCCATGGGTTCCAGTCAACGTGAGGCGATGCGCGAGGTGGTGGCAGGTTTGGGCATGGGGCTTGAAGGTCGGCTCGACAACATCATCGGCAGCCTCTCCGGCGGGCAACGCCAGGCCATCACGTTGCTGATGGCCACATTGGTCAAACCCCGTCTGCTCATGCTGGACGAGCACACTGCAGCCCTCGACCCCAAAAGCGCCGATCAGGTGATTCGGATCACGGATCGGGTGGTCGCGCGCGACCGACTGACCACGCTCATGGTCACCCACTCGATGGCACAGGCGGTCAGCCTGGGCGATCGGCTCATCATGATGCATCGCGGTCGCATCATCGCTGACCTC
>JBIKKG010000254.1:0-5040 GCA_044360485.1 Burkholderiaceae bacterium
GCCAGGTGCCACGGTCTGTCAGCAGATAGGCGCCCATGGCGGCGGCGGTGTTCAATGCCGGCCCCATCCCTGAGCCGGTTTCCTTGTACCAGGCCGCGCGCAGTCGATCGGGCTCGATACCCGCCTCACGCCACAGCCGCAGCTCGGCCGCATGCGTGCCGCTCTTGTCGGCACGCGACACGAAGGGGACTTGCGCCGACTGAATCCGCTGCAGCGCCTGGCCCGCATCCTTGAAGCCAGCAATCCTGGCGGGGTCCGACTTGGGGCCCACGATGACATAGTCGTTGTACATCACGTCGTAGCGGCGGGTTGCAAACCCTTCTGCAACGAACTTGTCTTCGGCCACCCGGTCATGCACGAAGACCACATCGGCGTCGCCGCGGCGTCCGATATCCAGCGCCTGCCCCGTGCCGACCGCCACCACCCTGACCTCAATGCCACTGGTGCGAGTAAACGCCGGCAACAAGTGCTTGAACAGACCCGACTGCTCGGTGGAGGTGGTGGAGGCCACCACAATAAAAGCCGGCTGAGCATGTGCCGTGGACAGCACGCATGCCGCCAGGATCGATTTCAGTACCCAGCGAATTAAACCTGCACGCATATCGCACCCTTGACTGCTTTCGACTTTGTATGTGGCCTCGTTCATCATAGCGCGCTGAACTGAACGGACCACTGCTCCCGCCCATGGCATTTTCAAGCTTGTTCAGCCTCCTCGACGACATCGCATCGATGCTCGACGACGTGGCCACGATGACCAAAGTAGCTGCTGGCAAGACAGCCGGCGTGCTCGGCGATGACCTCGCGCTCAACGCTCAACAGGTCTCCGGTGTTGCAGCCGACCGGGAATTGAAAGTGGTGTGGGCCGTTGCCAAGGGCTCATTGCGCAACAAGATGATCCTGGTGCCTGCTGCCATCGCGATCAGCCTGTTGTGGCCGGCGGCTGTGACGCCACTGTTGATGGCGGGTGGGCTGTATCTGTGTTTCGAAGGCATGGAGAAACTCGCCCACAAGTGGATGGTGGGCTCGTCGCAAGCCCATGCTGAGCATGAGCGGATCCACTCGGCCGTAGCCAATCCCGTCATCGATCTGAACGCATTTGAGCGTGACAAGATCGCGGGCGCCATTCGCACCGACTTCATCTTATCTGCCGAGATCATCGTGATTGCGCTGGGCACACTGGGGTCGGCTGATCTACCGATGCGCATCCTCGTGCTGAGTACGGTCGCCCTGCTCATGACGGTCGGTGTGTACGGACTGGTCGCCGGCATCGTCAAGCTGGACGACGTGGGACTGCATCTGAACGCGCGTCCAGGTACAGGGCACAGCGATCGCATCGTTCGGTCCGTGGGTCGCTGGATGGTCTTGGGCGCACCGTGGCTGATGAGAGGGTTGTCGGTCGCCGGCACGATCGCGATGTTCCTGGTCGGCGGAGGCATCCTGGTGCACGGCGTGCCCGCCCTGCATCACGCGGTGGAACACCTGGGCGAAACACTGCACAGCCTGCCAGTCGCCTTGTCGGCGCTTGCTGCGCTCCACGAGCCGCTGCTCAATGGGGTGGTCGGACTGCTGGCCGGCGGGGTCGCGCTCGCGGTATTCACGATGGCGGGATGGGTGACACGCACCGACCGGTGAAGGCTCGACCAGGTCATCGAGTGCAGCCCAGACACAGGGGCAAGCCACGCCCCGAGAGGCGCGCTTCTGATGGTGCCGGGAGAGGGATTCGAACCCTCACGGTATCGCTACCGGGGGATTTTGAGTCCCCTGTGTCTACCATTTCACCACCCCGGCCGGGCAGAGCAGACGCGAGCATACCGCAGGCGAGCCGTTTCCCGCGACGCCGGGTCAAAGTCGCAGGCTCACCGCAGCATGCAACATGATTCCGACCCTGTCGGCGTCGTACGTGGGGGCCGCCATGAGATGCACACGCCAGACGTCGGTGATGGGCAAGTGCAGGTCTACCAGCACCCCGGGCGCCAGTGGTCCGCGTGAATAGCCGGTCGCCAGCACGGCATGCAAGTCGAGGTAAGGCAACAGGGTCCAGGTCCAGCTGCCATAGACGCTGGTGCTGCCTTCGCTGTTGCGATAGGCGCCCACGCTGAAACCGTTGCCAAACGCATAGCCCAGGCCGAAGGTGCGGGCGTTGGTCGCACCGTTGGAGTGATAGCTAGGCCCATGGACCAGCAGGCTCTGCGCGTGAGCGGACCCTGCTGCCAAGACGAGCAGCATTGCAACAGCTGACTTCACGAGGGTCCTTTTCAAGCGCACAGGCAGCGCCTGATCCTGATGCCCCGGTGTGCCCGGACTGTGCAGATCCTCAATGCGTGAGCTGAACGGGGCAGTCTCCCACCAGCCAAGTGGCCCTGCCCTCACAGGTGCCCCCTTCAAGGCCCTGTCGAGGCCGGCTCGCGGCCCCCTTCGCGCTGCAGGCCCTCTTCTGCACGGGCCTCGTGGATCGTGTCGCCGCTACCCGGCGACGAGAGGCGTGGTCAAACCGGCCGTACTTCAGCCGCTAAACGACCCTGCGCATGGCGCGGGTCCACGCCCGACACCACGTTGACCACGTATTCGGCGATGTTCTTGGCATGGTCGCCGATCCGCTCGATGGACTGCACGACGAAGACCAGCGCCAGCGACTCCTGCACGGTCGTCGCGTCAGTACTCATGCGGGCGACCAGTGCCTTGATCATGTCGTCACGCAGGGTATCGACTTCGCGGTCGCGTTCGGTCATGACATCGGCCGCAGTCGCGTCCTGACGCATGAAGGCATCGATCGCATTACGCAGCATGTCAACAGCAATATCGGCCATCGACATAATCGGCTCAAAGGGGATCGGCATGGCCCGGCTGGCAAAGAGGGGGGCCTTGAGCGCAATTTTCTTGGCCTCGTCGCCGATGCGCTCGAGGTCGTTGACGCTGTGCAAAATGGCGATGATCTCGCGCAGATCCACCGCAATCGGCTGGCGTCGTGCGATCACCTGGTTGCAGCGCAGGTCTGATTCGATATGAAACTGATTCACCTGTCGCTCGTCGGCCATCACCTGCGCGGCCAGACGCAGGTCGCCATGGCGCACGGCGTCGACGGCGCGAATCACCTGACGCTCGACCAGCCCGCCCATCGTGGTGAAGGCGCTGCGCATGGCATCGATATCGGTATCGAATTGCTTGAAAGTATGGTCAGTCATGAAGAAAGGCTCGAGATGGGTTGGGGCCGGCCCGCTATCAGCCGAAACGGCCGGTAATGTAGTCCTCGGTAGCCTTCTTGGCGGGTTTGATGAAGATTCGGTTGGTATCGCCAAACTCGATCAGTTCACCCAGGTACATGTAGGCCGTGAAGTCAGAAATGCGGGCGGCCTGCTGCATGTTGTGCGTGACGATCGCAATGGTGTAATCGGCCTTCAGCTCAGCGATCAGTTCCTCGACCTTTGCCGTAGAGATCGGGTCCAGCGCACTGGTGGGTTCATCAAGCAGCACAACCTCGGGCTTGACGGCCACGGTTCGAGCGATGCACAAGCGCTGCTGCTGACCGCCGGACAGGGACAACCCGCTTTGCTGCAGCTTGTCCTTGACTTCGTCCCACAAGGCGGCTTTGCGCAAGGCCCACTCCACACGGTCGGCCAACTCGCGCTGACCCAGGTTTTCGTACAACCGCACCCCGAAGGCGATGTTCTCGAAAATGCTCATCGGAAAAGGGGTTGGCTTTTGAAACACCATGCCGACCCGGGCTCGCAACAGGTTCACGTCCTGACTTTTGGACAACACGTTTTGCCCGTTGAGCAGGATTTCGCCCTCTGCGCGCTGACCAGGGTACAGGTCGTACATGCGATTGAAGGTGCGCAGCAAGGTGGACTTGCCGCATCCTGATGGCCCGATGAACGCGGTGACCTTGCCCGGCGCAATATCAAGGGACACATTTTTCAGTCCCTGAAACTTGCCGTAGAAAAAATTGAGGTTGCGCACTTGCATGGCACTCCTCTCCGCAAATGCCACGGAGTTTGAGTGCGTGTCGGTGTGGGTCTGCATTGCGCCACGAACAGAAATAGTAGACATGGTGTCAGTTCTTGAGAAGGTCAGTTCGCGGTTTTATTTCTGAACAACACCCGCGCAATGATATTGAGAAGCAGGACCGTCAGTGTGATCAGCAACGCACCAGCCCATGCGAGCCGGATCCAGTTGTCGTAGGGGCTCATCGCAAACTGGAAGATGACGACCGGCAAGTTCGCCATCGGCTTGGACATGTCAGTGTTGAAGAACTGGTTGTTCAGCGCCGTGAACAGCAGCGGAGCCGTTTCACCACTGATGCGAGCCAGCGCAAGGAGCAGACCGGTCAGCACACCGTTGCGTGCAGCACGCAAGGTCACCATGATCGAGACTTTCCAGCGCGGCGCGCCGAGCGCGAATGCAGCCTCCCGCAGGCTGCCGGGCACCAGACGCAGCATGTTCTCTGTCGTGCGTACTACCACCGGGATGGCAATCAACGAGAGTGCGAGGCTACCGGCAAAACCTGAGAAATGACCCACGGTTGCAACGGCGATCGCATACACAAACAACCCGAGAACGATCGAGGGCGCCGAAAGCATGATGTCAGTGACGAACCGCGTGAGCTCGGCAGTCTTGCTCTGATCGCCGTACTCGGCCAGATAGACGCCCGCCAGCACACCGACCGGTGTTGCAACGAGCACCGTGAGGCCGAGCATCATCAGGCTGCCCACAATGGCGTTACGCAGACCGCCGCCTTCGCTGCCGGGCGCTGGCGTGTCGTTCGTGAACATCTTCAGATCAAAACCGGACAAGCCGTTCTTGAAGAGCACAAACAGAATCCACAGCAACACCATCAAACCGATAGCGGTCGCTAGCATGGAAAGCGTCAAGCCGATCTGGTTGTACACCTTCCTGCGGCGATAAAGGCCGTGATCGACTTGCATATCAGCTTCCCTTGGCTTTTTCGGCGCGCATGATCATCAGCTTGGCGAGGGCAAGCACGAGGAAGGTGATCACGAACAAGAGAAAACCCAGTGCGAACAAGGTGGAAAGGTGGAAGTC
>JBIKKG010000255.1:0-4971 GCA_044360485.1 Burkholderiaceae bacterium
TCGGGTTTGACCGCGTCTTGGCACTGAACGGATCGCAGGCGCAGGGCGCCCTGGATGAACGCGCCTTGCGAGGCATCGTCGGGTTGCTGGCCATGGGAGCCTTTGCCAGCAGCGCCGCCATGCGAGTGTGCGACGCCATGCTGCCGCGTCTGGTGGAAGAGTTCGACAGCACCGTGGCGGCCTGCGCGTCCGTCAATACCGGTTTTGCGATTGCCTATGGCTTGCTGCAGGTCGTGATTGGTCCCTTGGGCGATCGGCTGGGCAAGTTCCGGGTGATCACCACGGCCATGATGTGCGCGGCCTTGGCCTCAGTCGCCTGTGCGCTGGCCCCCACGCTGCACGGTTTGGTGGCTGCACGGGTGGTGGCAGGCGGTATGGGTGGCGCCATCATCCCAGTGGCCTTTGCCTGGATCGGCGACCAGGTGCCGTATGCGTCGCGTCAGTCGGTGTTGGCGCGGATCATGAGCGGCGGCATCATGGGTGTGATCTGCGGACAGCTGATCGGCGGTATTTGCGTCGACACCGTGGGTTGGCGCTGGGCCTTTGTGGTGCTGGCGGTGCTCTTCGCGCTTGCCGGCATCCTGATGCGCGCCAGCGCAGCCGCCAGACTGCCTTCGGTAGCCACATTGTCCGCCGAAGACAGCCGGCCGCTCGCGGTTCTGCGTCAGTACCTCGTCATTGCGCGCCCCGCCTGGTCACGGGTCATTTTGCTGTCGGTCATGATCGAAGCCCTGCTGATGCATGGGGCACTCTCATTCGTGCCGACAGCCCTGCATCACCAGTTCGATCTGCCCTTGTGGCAGGCCGCCGCAGTCTCCGCTGTGGTCGGCGTGGGCGGGTTTGTGTACACGTTGGGCGCACGTCGGCTCATCGACACCCTGGGGGAACGACGGCTTGCGCTCCTGGGCGGTGGCCTGGTGTGCCTGGGACTGATGCTGATTGGGGTCGCTACGCATCCGTGGGTCTCGGTGCTGGGCTGTCTGTGTCTGGGCCTGGGCTTTTACGCCTTTCACAACACCTTGCAGGTGCACGGCACCCAGCTGTCTGCACAGCAACGCGGCATGGGCGTCGCCCTGTTTGCCTTGAGCCTGTTCGTGGGTCAGTCGGTGGGCGTGACCCTGGTGTCGTTCGCGGTCGAACGGACCGGGTTTTCCGGCGTGTTCATCAGCGCGTCGCTGGCCTTTGCAGCCCTCACGATCGTCTTCGTGCGGGCCTTGGCGAGCCATCTTGCCGTGCGTGCTGCATCCGCCGAATCACCGGGAAGCTGACCGGAAAAAACGGGTCAGCCTGTTCATCGAGCCCTGGCGCTACCAGACCGGGCAGCTGCCGCCATCGACGTTGATCGCCGTCCCGCTCAGATAGCCGGCTGCCTCAGAGCCCAAAAACAGCGCCGTGCCGGCAAACTCCTCGGCTTTGCCGATGCGGCCCAGCGGAATGCGCTTGCCGATCTCGGCCGCGAAGGTTTCAAACGGTACATCGGGTGCGGCCGCGGTGTGGCGTCGGTGCGTCTGCTCCGACTCAATCACCCCCACGAGCAAGGCGTTGACCAGGATGTTATGGGGTGCACCCTCGGCGGCCAGCACTTTCATCAGAGCCAGCCCAGCGGCCCGCGACACCGAGGTGGGCGCGGTATTCGGCCCCGGCGCTTTCGCATAGGTATTGAGCACATTGATCACACGCCCCCATTTGCGCGCCTTCATGCCAGGCCACACCAGCCGGGTCAGTCGAATCGCTGCAAACAGCTTCAGATCAAGGTCGTCCTGCCAGACTTCATCGGTAATGCCCTCAAAGGCTGTGGCCTGCGACTTGCCGGCGTTGTTGATCAGAATGTCCACGCCACCCAGATGGCGCTCGATCTCCTGATGTGCTTTGAGCAAACCCTCAGCAGACATGACGTCGCAGGCAATGGGCAGTACCTTGACCGATGCGACTGCTGCAATCGCAGCACGCGCCTGCTCGAGTGGCTCGGCACGTCGGGCAATCAGAGCCACATTGGCGCCAGCCTGTGCATAGGCCAGGGCGGTTGCCAGGCCAAGCCCCTGACTTCCACCGGTGATGACGACATTGCGGCCTTCAGCGGACAATTTCATGGGTGATCTCCTGTGTGTTTTGATGGGCTCATGGGGGCTGCAGGCGGTGCGTGTGCGCCGTGACCCAATACCGTTTCTGCACGGTGGGACCGCAGTATCGGAAACAGGAACTGTACTGCCCAGCGCTCGGGCCCGTGCCGCTGATCGTCTGGCAGACCATAGGCGGGCGGGTAACGGCGCGTGATGTGGGCAGTGCCAAACAGAACGTCCCAGACAAACAGCAGATTGCCGTAGTTGCCGGTGTAATGACCAATGCCGTCGTCCTGCGTGAGCGCATGGTGCGCACGATGCGTGACCGGGGTTGAGATCGTGCGTTGAAGCAGCCATAGCAGCGGATGCAGGGCAGGTCGATCAAGCAACAGCCGGTCCCAGGCCACGGCGCTGTGAGCCCCGATGATGACGCTCAACTTCACGATGGTGTAGCCGACGTACACCCATCCGATGCCCATGTGGATGAGCACGCCTGACAACCAGATGCCAGGCATCAGCGCGTAGTAGAAGGCGTTGTTGCGATACACCACGCGCACGCTCATGTAAGCGGCCGAATGGTGGGCACGGTGCAGTGGCCACATGAACGAGGTGTGGCTCAGTCGGTGCCAGAAGTACTGCGTCAGATCATCAGCCACGAGCAGCAGCAGCAGGGCCTGCCACCAGGACCAATGCGCAAGCAGGCCGCTCCATTGGGGCAACCATTGCGCACACAGGCCCTGCGAGACCAGCAGCACCGTACCGCTGATGAGCGGAAAAAGCAGGGTGACGGCCACGTCCAGTCGGTTGTCCTGACGCGTGGCCTCGCGCGGAAAGAGTCGCCCTGCGAGCGCTTCCGCCAGGGCAAAAGCCAGCATGACGCCCACTGCAGCCAACAGTTGAATGGTCTTCTGATCGGTTGCCATCCTGCGGATCCAGTCAGTTGAACCAGTAGGTGAATGCGTCGGTCGGCAACTGCTTCTGATCGAGCGACTTGTCGATGAAGATCGGCATACCAATGAATGACTGCCACAGGGGCTCGGGCAACCCGGCGTGGTGGGTCTCCAGCCGTGCGCGCAGCGCTGCGAGGCGCTCAGGCTGGGTGGATGCCAGGTCTTGTTGCTCGGTTGGATCGCGATTCAGATCGAAGAGCCAGTCCTGTTGCGGGCGCGCGGAGCGGATCAATTTCCAGCCCGCCTCTTGCACACTGCGGTACGGCCCGTCGCGCCAATAGAGCGCGCGTGGGGTGGGAGCCAGAGGTTCACGCTGCAGGAAAGGCAGCAGATTTTGCCCATCGATCGGACGGTCTGCAGGCAGTGTGACACCGGCCGCCGCCGCTGCAGTGGGCAGCATGTCGATGTGCGAAATGGGTGCCGTAAAGCGTGTGCCCGGCGGGATACGGGCCGGCCATTGGGCCACATACGGCACCTTGATGCCGCCTTCAAAGAACGTGAGTTTCCAGCCGCGGTAGGGCTTGTTGGGATCGGTCAGTCCGAGATAGCCCGGGGCACCGTTATCGCTGCTGAAGATCACGAGCGTGTTGTCCAGCAGACCTTCTTCACGCAGGGTCTGCAGCACGCGTGACACGCTGCGATCAATCGAACGGATCATGGCGCCGTACACGCGCAGCCGATGGTCCGAGATGCCGGGCAGGGCGTCGTAGTCTTCCTTGCTGGCTTGCAGCGGCGTGTGCACACCCCAGTGCGCGAGGTACAAGAAGAACGGCCGATGCCGGTTGTTGCGAATAACGGTCACGGCTTCATCCGTGAAGGTGTCAGTGAGATACCGTTTGGGCTCGAACCATCGCCCGCCGTTATAGCTCACGCCAAATCGCATGTTGGGCCACAAAAAGCGATCGATCGGGTCAAAGTCCTGACGCGAATTGACCACGTCGGGATGCTTTATCGGCAGATACAGTCCGCTCTCCATGAACAGGGACTCATCAAACCCCTGATTGTTCGGCCGCATTTGCGGCGTACTGCCCAAATGCCATTTGCCGATGTGCACCGTATGGTAGCCACGCGTCTTGAGCAGCTCCGCCAGCGTGACCTCCGACTCCGGCATGCCCAACTCATTGAAGCTCGGGGTGCGTGATGCAATGTCCCGGTCGATGAGGACCGGATGGATGCGCTGCGGGTCTTTGTACAGCTCGCCCGCCACCCGGCCCATCGCGCCCGGCGTGGGCGTGAATTCCACACCGAAGCGCCATGGATACCGACCGGTGAGCAGGGCTGCGCGAGACACCGTGCACACGGCGCTGCCGGCATAGCCATTGTCGAAGCGTACGCCGGCAGCCGCGATGGAGTCGATGGCGGGGGTTGGCACACCGATGGCGGCGCGACCCCCACCGTGGGCCCCCACGTCGTTGATGCCTAAGTCGTCGGCGAGGATGACGATGATGTTGGGTGCGCGTTGTGCCGCCGGTTGGGCAGGCGTCTGCGGTCCGGTCTGCCAGGGGATCGGGCGCCAGGGGTCGCGTGGATTCAAGATGTCGGTGCGCCAACCCACGGTGTATTGCAGGATCAGCAGCCGCTGGGTCCAGATCACACCGGCGAGCACCAGCAATGCAAGCAGGCCAATGAACAGTGTCTTGCGCCGGATCATCGTGTGGGCCTCAATGTCCGGTTGAAGCAGTGGTCATGCGATCACGCAGCTCACGGCGCAGAATCTTGCCCACGTTACTCTTTGGAAGTTCCGGCAAAAAGCGCACCTCGCGGGGCACCTTATAGGCGGTGAGTTGCGTGCGGCAATGCGCAATCAAGGCGTCTGGCGTGAGCGCCTCGGATTTGCGGGCCACATACAGCACCACGCGCTCTCCGGCCGCACTGTCGGTGGCCTCACCGACGGCCGCGGCTTCCAGAACGTCCGGATGCATCATCGCCACCTCTTCGATTTCGTTGGGGTACACATTGAA
>JBIKKG010000052.1:0-16798 GCA_044360485.1 Burkholderiaceae bacterium
TGGCGCTCGCCTGCGGCGGGTGCGCGCGCTGCCCCGTCGATCCAATGTCCGACTGATCCGTTGCCTAACCAATTGGCTGATGCAAAAGCCTGTGCGTCTGTGCTGCCCATGTCGACTCCGTTGCGATAGCGATGTGATGTGCGTAACCGGTACTTAAGCAACAAGTAAGCGGTACAGAACGTCTTCCCGATCATCCAGGCAGGCTGTTCAGCCAGTTGAATGATCGTTCAGCATATGGGACGATTCTCCCGGCAGCCTTGGATCGTGTCAACGCCGCGCGGTCCATCACCATGGCCGCGGACGCATTGCGGCGATCCCTGGCCGTCGCCCTGAAGCCTTGCTTGTTGAGCCCGCTGACCTATCCACCTCGCTCGCCCGAACAGACTGTGCCGCCTCCACCCGACCGTCCGCCTGCCGATCGGCTGAGCGCCACCCTGACGCCTGCCGCGCCAGGAACACCGGCACGCAAATCTGCAGGCAAACCGGCACGCAAGCCGGCGCAGCCTGCCGCGCCGCGCGCACACGCCACGGACGCGGTGCACCTGGGCACGCAGCAGCCTGGTACATCGCCCGCGCCGCTGCGGCCCGGCGCCCACGCGACTGCGGACCCTGAGCGTCTGGTGCCGGCGGTGGAGCGTGCGGCACGGATCCTTGATGCGCTGGCCAGCGCCCGCCAGCCGCGCACCTTGGCCGAACTGGCGCGCGAACTCGATCTGCCGCGCAGCAGCCTGCATGGCTTGCTGGCCACCCTGGTGGCACTCGATCTGGCGCGGCGGGTGGATGCGCACTTCACCATCGGTCCCCGTTCGCTGCGCTGGGCCGACGCCTATGGCGCGCGCGCCGATGTGCTGCGGGCATTCGAAGCGCAGGCGGCTCAGTTTCATTCGCTGGCCGCCGAGACCCTGATGCTGGCCACGCTTGAAGGCGCCGATGTCGTCTATCTGGCCTGCCGGCCCGGTACCCGCGCGCTGGCCGTCAACTATCGGGTGGGCGGGCGGTTTCCTGCGGCGTTCACCTCGTCAGGCAAGGCCATGCTGGCCAGTCTGAGCGATGAGGCGGTCAAGGAGCGCTTGGGCCCGCGCCTGGCGGCGCGCATGACGCGCCACAGCGTGGGCAGTCTGAGCACCCTGCTGCGCCAGTTGCATACCGTGCGCCAGGCAGGTCATTCGATCGATGACGAGGAAACCGCCGAGGGCATGCAGTGCTTCGGCGCCGCGGTCTTCGATGCTCGCGGCCCGCATGCTGCCAGCGCGGTCGCCGTCAGCGTCATCAAGGCAGGCCTCACCCCACGGCGTCGCGCCGAATTGATCGCAGCCGTGCGCGACCTGGCAGGATGTATCTCGACCGAGCTCGGTGCCCCGGGCGCCGTGGTGCGTGGCCTCGGCAAACTGACCTGAGACAAAGAGTAAGCTCATCGGATTTGCAGACTTCAAAGGAAGGTTTGCCATGATTCATTGCGCGCAGTCCATGACCCGCTTACAGCCCACAGCCCGATCGTGTGCAACGCGGCAGCCTTTCGCCACCGATGCATTGGCCGTGCCTGCGGCCATGACGGGCATCCGCCCTGCGCGCCTGGCCCCACGCGGGCTGGCGATGGCGCTGCTGGCGAGCGTCTGGAGCCTCACGCTGACCGCATGCAGCCCGACCCGCCCTGCCGTTGCCCCCGTTGCCCCCGTCGCGGTCCCCGCCCCCCCTGCGCTGGAGAACACCGCCTGGGTGCTGGCCGATCTGCGCAGCAGCGCCCCCGACCTGGGCACCGGCATGCCGGCGCGCAAACCGGTCACGCCCGGCACCGGGGCCACGCTGGCCTTCGCCCAGGGTCGGGCCAGTGGCTCTGACGGCTGCAACCGGTTCACGGTGCCCTACACCACCAAGGCCGGTGAACTGACCTGGACCGGCAAGCCGGCCTCCACCCAAATGGCCTGCTCGAGCGACGCCATGGATCGCGGCGATGCCTTCCTGCGCGCGCTGACCGGTGCAAGCGGCTACCGCGTGGTCGACGGCAATTTGCAACTGCTCTCAGGAGACGGCACTGTGCGCGCCACTTTCACACCGCAGGCCCGATCGCTCGCCGGCACCGCCTGGCGCGCCACGGCCATCAACAATGGCAAGGGTGGCGTCGTCAGCCTCGTGCCCGACTCCACCGTCACGCTGGAATTTGGCCCCGACGGCCAGGCCAGTGGTTCGGCCGGCTGCAACCGCTTCACGTCGGCCTATCGGGCTGATGGCGAATCCCTCAGCTTTCAGTCGGCTGCCGCGACGCGCCGCATGTGTGCCGCGGCCGGACTCATGGAGCAGGAGCAGGCATTCCTCAACGCGCTGGGCTCGGTCGCACTTGCTCGTCGCGAAGGCGACCGCCTGGAGCTGCGCACAGCGGGGGGCGCACTGGCGGCCATCCTGGAGCGAGCCAGCACAGCGCCCTGATTCGCCGCGACCGGGCCAATCACCCCAGCCGCCGCCAGACCAGATCGCGCCGTCCCGGACCGGATCGCATTGTCATCACGCCTTTTAACGTTCATCGCCCCGCCCGACCCCATCGATCATGAATGCACCGCTCCTTGCGCCTTCTGCCCTGACCACTTCGTCCGATCGCCTGTGGATGTCGCTGATGACACTCGCCCGGCTGGGCGCGACCGCCCGGGGCGGCGTGCGTCGGCTGGCGCTCACTGAACTCGATGCCCAAGCCCGTGCCCTGGTCACGGGCTGGCTGAGCGAGGCCGGCTGCACGCTGCAGTGCGACGCGATCGGCAACCTCTATGCCATCCGCCCCGGTACCGATCCGCAGGCGCCACCGGTGGCGATGGGCAGCCACATCGACACCCAACCCAATGGCGGGCGCTTCGATGGCCAATACGGTGTTCTGGCCGGACTGGAAGTCCTGCGCACGCTGAACGATGCCGGCATCACGACCCGCCGCCCGCTGGCCGTGGCGATCTGGACCAACGAGGAAGGCACCCGCTTTCAGCCGGTCATGATGGGCTCGGGCGTGTATGCCGGGGCCTTCGGTCTGGACCACTGCCTGGCGCAGACCGACGGCGAAGGCACGAGCGTGGCGCAGGCCCTGACTGCCATCGGCGCAGCCGGCACCGATCCTGCACCGGCGTTCGATGCCTACTTCGAAGCGCACATCGAACAAGGTCCCATCCTGGAGAACGAGCACAAGGTGATCGGTGTGGTGGAGTCGGCGCTTGGGCAGCGCTGGTTCGATGTCGTGATCGAGGGCCAGGATGCCCATGCCGGGCCCACACCCATCGCCTTGCGCCGTGATGCCCTGCTGGCGGCCGCACACCTGACCGTGGCGGTGCGCGAGATTGCGGCCACCCACCCGGATTACGCCCGCGGCACGGTGGGCCGACTGATCGTCAGCCCGAATTCGCGCAACGTGATTCCCGGGCGGGTGGAGATGAGCATTGACCTGCGCAATGCCCGTGCCGCCACGCTCGACGCCATGACCGCCGCCGCGCAGGCTGCCGCCGCACGGCTGGCGACTGAACACGGCGTGTCGATCACCCTCGAGCAGACCGCGCACTTTGAGCCCTGCGCGTTCGATGCCTCGATGCTCGCGGCCATTGAAGCGACCGCCGTCGCTTATGGCTATCCGAACATGCGACTGGCCAGTGGCGCGGGTCATGATGCGGTCTATGTGGCGCGGCGCTGCCCCACGGCGATGATCTTCGTGCCGTGTGAGCGCGGCATCAGCCACAACGAGATCGAGAACGCCGATCCGTTGCATCTGCATGCCGGTGCCAACGTGCTGTTGCATGCCGTGCTGGCGCGCGCGCAGCGCGCCTGACCTGACCCGGTGCCTGAATCGCTCGCCGCCCTCCTGGCGGCCGTCTTCAGTCGCGAGCCCGAAGTCTGGCTGATCGTCACGGTGACGGCGATCTTCCTGTTCGGTGGCCTGGTGAAGGGCTTGCTCGGCGTGGGCCTGCCCCTGGTCACCATTCCGCTGCTGGCGCTGACCATGCCCGCCCCCAAGGCGATCGCCCTGCTGAGCGCCCCGGTGCTGGCCTCCAATCTCTGGCAGGCGGTCGAGGGTGGCCATACCCGTGCCGCCATCGCGCGCTTTGCGCCGCTCATCGTGCCGATGATGCTCACCACGGTGTTCACGGTCTGGCTCACGCTGGGCATGCAGCCCGGGACCCTCAATGCGCTGATTGCCTGCACGGTCCTGCTCGCAGTCACGCTGATTGCCTGGCAGCCGCAGCTTTCTGTCGACCGTCGTCGCGAACGGCAGTGGAGCGTCGGGGTAGGCCTGATGTCGGGCGCGCTGGGCGGGGTGTCGGCGGCCATGGGGCCGCTGTTGATCACCTACCTGGTGGCGCTGCGCTTGCCGCGCGAGGCATTTGTTGGGTCCATCAGCGTGCTCAACCTGCTCGGTTCGTTGCCGCTGTATGTGTCCTTGTGCTGGTTGGGTGTGCTGGGCTGGCCCGAGGCCGTGCTCTCGATCGCGGCGCTGGTGCCCATGTTTGTCGGCATGAGCCTGGGCAAGCGGTTGCGCACGCGAGTGAGCGAGACCGCTTTTCGCAGGATGCTGCTCAGCTTTCTCGTGATCATCGCGCTCATGCTGCTGCTGCGCTGAGGAGGTCGTTCGAGGCGGTCGCTTGAAGGGCTTGACTGAGGTGATCGCTTGAGATGCTCGAGCGAGTCGATCGTGAAGTGATTCGTCTGATTGCAGCGCTGCGCCGACCGGTGTAGGGTCGTTTCGAGCCCTTCAGAAACCGGCAGCGATCAGACCGGTGTGGTCATGCGTACCAGGGGCTCCCAGCCAAAACGCTCCGAATAACGGGGCCATCAAAAAGCACCTGGAGGAGACGATGGTGTCGAGAAACAGGCTTAGTGTCGTAGCGCTTGCTGCGGCGTGCGCCCTGCCAGCCACGGCCGGGGCACTCACGGTGACCCCTGTTGAATGTCAGGAGGGCAGCGATTTCATTCGCAATGCCGCGCACTCGCGTGATCAGGGCATGAGCGCCAAGGATTTCCTCGCACGCTTGGAGACCGACCTGGCCATGCTGCGGTTCATTCCAGTGCAACTGCGCTGGTTCGCACAGGACGAGGACGACGAACGCTTGCTGCGAACGGCCGCAGAACGCGTGTTCGCCTTCCCGCGCGATCCCGAGGCGCATAGCCTGGAGTTTCGCGCCCAATGCCGCGTGGCGATCCTCACGGCTGCCACAGCGCAGAGCAAGGTCGCTTCGCGAGAGCATCCCAGCCGCTGACCTGGTCGTCCGCTCACACGGGCACACGGCACACGGGTACACGGTCGTCAGACCCTCAGCCGATCCGGTGGCTGCCTGAACCCCTGACGCGGCGCACAGGCCCGGGGCCAAGGCATTGCGGCCTACAATCGGGCGATGACCGCCCCTGCGCCGCTGCTGGCCATCACCATGGGCGATGCCTGCGGCATCGGCCCCGAAATCGTGCTCAAGGCCTGCGTGCAGCTGCTCGCCGGCGGGTCGCGGACCGCGCATGGCCCACGCCCGGGCACTACGCCTGCGCAACCATGGGAGCGGTCGCAACCTGGGCTGGTGATTTACGGCGACCCGTCCGTGCTCTTGCGCACCGCCGCAACGCTGGGCCTGCCGATCGAGCTCGTGGCGGTGAGCACGGTGCAAGAGGCCGCCGCCCTCATCAGCTTGGCGAGCGCACCCGCACCCGCACCCGCATCAGCATCAGCATCAGCATCCACACCGGGCCGTGCGCCGCCCGAGCGTGTGCGCGTCCCGGTCGTCGTCTGCAGCGATCTGCCGCCTGATCTGCCCCTCGGCCGCATTGATGCCCGTGCCGGCCAGGCGGCCCACACAGCGATCGTGCGCGCCAGCCGCGACGCCATGGCCGGGCACGTGGCCGCCGTGGTCACCGCGCCCATCCACAAGGAGGCACTGCATGCCGCCGGCGTGAAGCACCCCGGGCACACCGAAATCCTCGCTGAGCTGGCTGGCGTGGACGATGTACGGATGATGCTGGCCAACGACGAGCTGCGTACCCTGCTGGTCACCATTCATGTGTCGCTGCGTGAGGCGATTGACCGTATTCGCTGCGCAGCCGTGCTCGACACCATCCTCATCGCCCATGCGGGGCTGCAGCAGTTGGGCATCGAGCGCCCGCGCATTGCCGTGGCCGGGCTTAATCCGCACGCCGGCGAAGGCGGCCTGATGGGTCGCGAAGACATCGAGGAAATTGCGCCCGCCATTGCGCAGGCCCGCGCCCGGGGCATCGATGCGACCGGCCCCTGGCCCGGCGACACCATCTTCATGCGCGCGCGCGGTTTTCATGAGTTCGATCTGGTGGTGGCCATGTATCACGACCAGGGCCTGATTCCAGTGAAATACCTGGGCCTGGATCAGGGCGTGAACGTGACCGTGGGCCTGCCGTTCGTACGTACCAGCGTCGATCACGGCACGGCCTTCGATATTGCCGGACGCGGCATCGCCGACCCGTCCAGTCTGCTGGCGGCGATCACCATGGCGCAACAGCTTGCCGCAGCGCCTGCTGCCCGCCGCAGCCAGCGCACCTGAGCACGCGCCCAGCGGCCTGCGTCTGTCCCCATTCGCCTGTCTGAAGGACCCGCCATGACTGATTTTCGCAGCGACACTGTCACCCGTCCGTCACCCGCCATGCGTGCGGCCATGGCCGCTGCTGAGGTCGGTGACGATGTGTTCGGCGACGACCCGACCGTCAACCGCTTGCAGACGCAGGCCGCCCAGATGTTGGGCTTCGAGGCGGCCCTCTTTGCCACCTCGGGTACGCAAACCAATCTGCTGGGTCTGCTGGCCCATTGCGAGCGCGGCGATGAAGCGATCGTCGGGCAGAACTGGCACACCTACAAATGGGAGGCGGGCGGCATGGCGGTGCTGGGCTCCATTCAGCCACAGCCGCTGGACCATGCACCCGATGGCACGATTCCGCTGGCCGCCATCGAGGCCGCGATCAAGCCCGACGATGCGCACTTTGCGCGCACCCGGCTCGTGGTCATGGAGAACACCACCGGCGGCAAGGTGCTGCCGATGGACTATCTGCGCGATGTTCGTGCGCTGGCCACTGCGCGCGGCCTGGCCACGCATCTGGATGGCGCGCGTCTCTTCAACGCCGCCGTGGAAGTGGCGCGCAGGCGAGTGGCCGGCCACCAGGAGGGCGATACCCGCAGTGCCGGCGCCACCGATGCGCTCGGTGTGGCGCGCGAGATCTGCGCGCAGTTCGACAGCGTCTCGGTGTGTCTTTCCAAGGGGCTGGGCGCACCGGTAGGCTCGCTGCTGCTGGGCTCGGCGCCCTTCATTGCGCGGGCGCGCCGCTGGCGCAAGATGCTGGGTGGCGGCATGCGGCAGGCCGGCATCATTGCGGCAGGCGGGTTGTTTGCGCTCGAGCACAACGTGCAGCGCCTGGGGCAGGATCATGTGCGCGCGCGGCAGTTGGCCGAAGGGCTGAATGCCATCGCCGCCCGCCATGGCGGGGGTCTGCAGGCCGACCTTCCACAAACCAACATCGTGTTCGTGAAGGTCGACGCCGCCATCGCCCAGCCCTTCGCCGAGCATCTGCTGGCCCATGGGGTGCGCAGCACCGGCAGCGTCGGTCGATACGGCGCGGGCCTGGTGCAACGCTGGGTCACGCATCTGGACGTGGGCGATGCCGACGTGAACCGGGCTCTGGAGGTGGTGGCCGCTTTTTTCGGACGGCCGCGCTAAGTGAGTCGCCTGACGGATTCGCCTGCTCAGTCGTCTGCCGCAGCGACGCACAGGCCCGCCTGTGCATGCCCGTCTGCACAACGGTGCAGGCATCAAGGTCGCGCGCACCAGGCTTGATGCGGATCAACAGCCGCCACCGCCGCTGGCGCACCATGAGCGCTCACGTTTCACACCGGTGCCCACCATGTCTGCACACCCCGACACCAGCGCCTTGCGTCAGCGCATCGAAGCCCGCCTGGAAGTCCTGCGCCGCGAGATCGATGTCAAGCTGGGCGATGCCGTCGATGTGACGCAGGCGCTGGAGCATGTGGGCGACAACGGCGACCAGTCGGTGGTCGACGATGCAGCCACCGCCGATTTCGCTGATGCCCGGCGCGATCTGGACGAATATCATGCCGGCCGCGCCGCACTCAAACGGCTCGACGCTGGCACCTACGGTGCGTGCGAGGCCTGCGGTGAAGACATTCCGCGTGAGCGTCTTGCAGCCAGCCCGTTTGCGTCCCGCTGCATCGCATGTCAGACGCGGGCAGAACACGCCAGCGGCATGCGACCCACCTCGATGTGAGACGATCGACCGCATCTGTCACTCTCAGCCCGCGCGGGCGCGCGGCGATCCGGTATGAGGCCATTGCATTTCGGACGCACCACGGTCGAGCGCATCGTTGAAGTCGAGACCATGTGGTTCGACCCTGAATGGCTGTACCCGAACATTACCGATGAGGTGCTGGCGCGCAACGCCGACTGGCTGGGCCCGCGCCTGTTCGATGCCACCGCGCGCAAGGTGCCGCTGAGTTTTCACAGCTATCTCATTCGCACGCCGCACCTGAATATTCTGGTGGACACCTGCAATGGCAACCACAAGGTGCGCACACCCAAGGTGGCCTGGCAGGACCGACTGGCATCAGACGCTTATTTGCGCAACCTCGCTGCCGCAGGCCTGCGCCCCGAAGACATCCACATCGTCCTGTGCACCCATCTGCATACCGATCACGTGGGCTGGAACACGTATCTGCAAGACGGCCGCTGGGTGCCCACCTTTCCGAATGCGCGCTACCTGATGGCGCGCGAAGAATACGAGCACTTCTCGCGGTTGTTCGCGACCAAGCCCGATTACCCGGTGGCACACGGCTCGTTTGAAGACAGCGTGCTGCCGGTCGTACAGGCCGGCTTGCATGAACTGGTCGACATGCACCATGTGGTCGAAGGGCATCTGGACGACGGCGTGTGGATGGAGCCCGCACCGGGCCACACACCGGGCCATGTCACCATCCATGTGAAGGGCGGTGGTCAGGAGGCGATCATGTCGGGCGACATCATTCATCACCCGATTTTGCTGGCCGAACCGGGCCTGCAGATGTATGCCGACTTCGATGCCGAGATGGGTCGGCGCACCCGCATGCGACTGATCGAGCGGTGTGCCGACACCTCCACCTTGTTGCTGAGTGCGCATTTCCCGGCGCCCACCGCGGGCCATGTCTGCGCTTGCGGCGATGCTTTCCGCTTCAAGTTCCTGTCGGACTAAGTTCCGTCAGACTCATTTTTTGACCGACTCAGTGCCTGTCTCTGTGCCCACAGCGACTGAGCGCACATCACCCTCAGTTTTCACCTGACCGGAGACCCGATGGCCCAGCCGCCCGACAGTGTCAGCATGGCGCTGTTCTGCGATTTCGAGAATGTCGCCCTCGGTGTGCGCGACGCAAAGTACGATAAGTTCGACATCCGCAAGGTGCTCGAGCGCCTGCTGCTCAAGGGCAGCATCGTGGTCAAGAAAGCCTATTGCGACTGGGACCGTTATCGCGAGTTCAAGGCACCGATGCACGAGGCCTCGTTCGAACTCATCGAAATTCCGCATGTGCGCCAGTCGGGCAAAAACTCGGCTGATATCCGCATGGTCGTCGATGCGCTGGACCTCTGCTACACCAAGACGCACGTCAACACCTTCGTGATCATCAGCGGCGACTCCGACTTTTCTCCGCTGGTGTCCAAGCTGCGCGAGAACAACAAGACCGTGATCGGCGTGGGCGTGAAAGGCTCCACTTCTGACCTGCTCACGGCCAACTGCGACGAGTTCATTTTTTACGACGATCTGGTGCGCGAATCGCGCCGGCGCAGCACGCGCACGGCCTCAACAGCGCAGGCAGGTGCAGGCAACGGGCAGGCGGCGGGCAAGACCGCAGCGCGCCCACCTGCCTCGGGCGCAGCGACCGCCTCCACCTCCGCCGAAGCCACCCAGCCTTCAGCCAGCCCGAGCCGCACGCGCGGCAATGGCCGACGCAAACCTGCGGCGATGGTCGATGAGGCCGCTGCTGCGGGTGCAGGCGCGCACGGCGCTTCGCCTGGAGCTGAAGCAGTGCCCCCCACCGAGCCCGCCACCCTTCAAGGCGAAGCGCTCGTCGCGGCTCAGGCTTCGACACAGACGCCGCCCGCATCAGTCCTGCCTGCAGAGGCGACCGATGCCGCGCCGCCCGCGCGCAAGCGCAGCCCGCGCCGTGGCAAGGCGGCTGCAGCCGAGACGGCCGCCACCAGCGCAGCCAGCCTTCCCGTTGCAGCCACCACTGCCGTCGCAACCATTGCCAGCACCGAAGCCGCTGTCGCCACCGATCCCCCTGCGCCCCGCAACGAAGACGAGCGCCGCCAGCAGGCAATTGATCTGGCGCTAGAGACCGTCGAGGCGCTGATCACCGAGCGCGGCGCCGACGATAAAATCTGGGGCTCCATGGTCAAGCAGACGCTCAAGCGCCGCCGCCCGGGGTTTGCCGAGGGGTATTACGGCTATCGGTCCTTCAACGAACTGCTGGAAGATGCGCGCGATCGCGGCCTGCTGGCGCTCGAGCACGATGAGAAGTCGGGCGGGTATGTGATCCGGCTTCTTTAGGAGATGTCATGCCCCCTCGCACCCTCACCATCCCCCGCCGCTTCAACGGCCCACCCACCAGCGGCAACGGCGGGTATGTGGCTGGCGCCATCGCGGCCTGCCTGCCCGACCCCACCGTTCAGATCACGCTGCGAGCGCCGGTGCCGCTGGACCGCCCGCTGCAGTGGCGTGAAGCGCCATCGGGCGGCATCACGCTGCACGACGGCGAACAGCTGCTGGCTGAAGCGGCTGGCTGCGTGATCGATACGGCGGACATTGCCGTACCGCCTGCCCCCGATGTTGCGCAAGCCGAGGCGGCCGGCGCCCTGGGGCGCATGACCGCGCGCACAGAGACCGGTAACCCGTATGACCATTGCTTTGGTTGCGGCATCGCGCGTCACGATGGTCTGGTGATCATCCCGAGCCTGTTGCCGGGTGCCACCGGCGAGGCCGGCGTGGTGGCCACCACCTGGACGCCCTCCGCCGAACTGGCCGGGCCTGACGGCATCATCGATGCCCCGATCACCTGGGCGGCGCTCGACTGTCCCGCAGGCTTCGCGTGGGGCGCGCGTTTGGGTCAGCACACGCCGATGATGACCGGGCGCATGGCCGGTGACATTGCCGTGCCGCTGCGCGCCGGTGAGCGTTACGTGGTGGCCGGCTGGCCGATTCGACAGGATGGACGCAAGCTGCACGCCGGCACGGCCATCTTCGATGAACAGGGCCGCCTGCGTGCCCGCTCGCTGCAGTTGTGGTTGCTGCTGCGTACTTGAGCGAGCATCCCGGCCTTCGTACATGATCGAAACCGTCGTTTCGACGGACCGCTACCGCGCCGGGCAATGCCCCGGCGGTCTTTCCGGACCTCTCATGCAGATCTCCCTGACTGAACCTGTGAGCAACCCAGTCAACACCCTGCGCCACGAGCTTGCTCACGCGCTCGCCCGTTGCCTCGTCGTTGTCGCCTGCTGCGCGAGCCCATCGGCCTTCGCACAAACCGCGCCGCTGCCCACCGTGGCCTCGGTCGACCTGAACCGCTACGTGGGCACCTGGTACGAAATCGCCAAGCTGCCCAACTTCTTTCAGCGCCAGTGCCTGGGTGATGTGAGCGCTACCTATCGGCAAATCGACGGCGGCAACGTGGAAGTGCTCAACCGCTGCCGCACCAGCGCGTCGGGTGAGCCCCGTTTTGACTCAGCCACCGGTGTGGCCAAGGCCACCGACTCCAGCAACGCCAAGCTGCGCGTCAGCTTCCTGCCGGCCGCGCTGCGCTGGCTGCCCGTAGGCTGGGGCGACTATCAGGTGATCGAGCTCGACCCCGACTACCGCTGGGTGGTGGTCGGCGAGCCGCGCCGCGACTATCTGTGGGTGCTTTCGCGCACCCCCGCGCTGCCGCCAGGCGTGTATGAGTCACTCATGAAGCGTGCCGCCGAACTGGGCTTCCCGGTGGACAAGGTGGTGAAGACGCAGCAGGGCGGTTGATTGGCGCGAAGCAATCTTTCTTTGGGCATCATCGGTCAATGTAGCATTGTAGGTACATTGACTCCACTCTCTTCGAGTCGCGCCATGCCCATCACGACCCTCTCCAGCCGCGAGTTCAACCAGGATGTCAGCCAGGCCAAGCGCGCGGCCGAGGCGGGGCCGGTGTTCGTTACCGATCGTGGTCGCCCGGCCTATGTGCTGTTGCGGTACGACGCCTATCAGCGCCTGGCAGGGCCGTCGAAGAGTCTTCTTGATGCGGTCGCCCTGCCGGGCACGGACGACATCGTGTTCGATCCTCCGCGTTTGGGAGCAGACGTGCTCCGCATTCCCGACTTGACCTGATGTTCCTGCTCGACACCCATGTGCTGTCCGAATTGCGACGCGAAGATCGTGCCGATGCGCGTGTCGCGGCATGGGCACGATCCGTCGATCACCTGCAGATTTATCTCTCTGCCATCACGATCCTGGAAATAGAGGCCGGCACATTGCTGCTGGTTCGACGCGACGCGCAGCAAGGCCGCGTGTTGCGAACCTGGATTGACGACCACGTCTTGCCTGCATTTGACGGTCGCATCCTTGCCGTGGATACCGCTGTCGCGCAACGCTGCGCCCAGCTTCATGTGCCCGACCGTCGCGCTGAACGCGACGCACTGATTGCCGCGACCGCGCTGGTGCATCGCTTGAAAGTCGTCACGCGCAATGTCGCCGACTTCAAGCCCATGGGCATTGACCCGCTCAACCCCTGGGAACACGCCCCGCCAGGCAGTCTAGATTGACACAGGTTACGTGCGCACATAACCTGTGCTGATCCATTCAACACGGGAGGCGCCATGAACATCACGCTGTCTGTTGATGAGCGCGTCGTCGAACAGGCCCGCAAGGCTGCACAGGCGATGGGCAAGAGCCTGAACCAGGCCGTTCGTGACTATCTTGAAGAGTTGGCGGGCACGAGCCAACGTGATGCCGTCGCGGCCGAACTGCGCGAACTTTCCATGAAGGGCAAGGCCCCCCGAAGCGGCTGGACCTTTGATCGCGACGAGGTCTACGCGGAAAGGCTGAACCGAACCGGTCGAGGCTGAAGCCGTGCCGCGCACTTTTCTCGATACCAACGTACTCGTCTATTCCGACGACCGCGCAGACAAGCGCCGATCGCGCACCGCGATCGAGGTGATCGAACAGGCGCTCTACGCAGGCGAGGGCGTGCTGAGCACTCAGGTGCTCCAGGAGTATTACGCGGTCACCACACGCAAACTGGGCACCGACCCGGACATTGCGCGGCGCAAGGTGGCTCTGTATGCGCGCATGGATGTGGTGCAGGTTGATGTTGCCATGATCCTCGAAGGCACCGATCTTCAACGCGCACACCAGCTGTCGTTCTGGGCTGCGCTGATCCTGGCAGCCGCCAGTCGCGGCGGCTGCGCGACGCTGCTGACCGAAGATCTGCAGCACGGCAGCACGCTCGCAGGCATGAACGTCTTGAATCCCTTCGCCTAAGGGCCACGCAGCACGCCCCAACCCCTTGGGCTATCCTGCCCCGATGAGCTCCACCGTCACCCTGCCTGCCGGCGCGCACGCCGCCCCCGACACCCCGCAACAAGACCGCCGCACGGTCGCGGTTGTCTCCACGGCGCATGGCTGCTCGCACTTCTTCCACCTCATCCTGGCGCCGCTCTTTCCCTGGATCAAGGCCGAGTTCTCGCTGAGCTATGCCGAGCTCGGCCTGCTCATGACGGTGTTCTTCATCGTCTCGGGTGTGGGCCAGGCGCTCGCAGGTTTCGTGGTCGATCGCATCGGCGCGGTGCCGGTCATGCTCGCGGCCCTGTGTTCCTTTGTGCTGGCCACGCTCATCCTGTCGGCCGCACCCAGCTACGCCATGCTGATGGTGGGCAGCGTGTTCGCGGGCCTGGGCAATGCGCCCTTTCATCCGGTGGACTATTCCATCCTCAACGCGCGCATCGCGCCTGCACGACTGGCCAAGGCCTATGCCCTGCATGGCGTGGCCGGCAACCTGGGCTGGGCACTGGCCCCGGTGTTTCTGGTGGGCATCACCGGTCTGTCCAGCTGGCGCACCGCGGTGGCCTGCGCCGGTCTGCTCGCTGCAGCCATCCTGCTGCTGGTCTGGCTGCACCGCGCGCTGCTCGCTGGCCAGCCGGTCGGGGCCTTAGGCATCGTGCATGCCCAGCCTGTCGATGCAAAAGCCCAGGCCGATGCCCCTTCTGCGCTGGCCTTTTTGAAGCTGCCCGCGGTGTGGATGAGCTTTGCGTTCTTTCTCACCTCGGCACTGGGCTTCGGGGGTATCCAGACCTTTGGCCCCGAAGCCGCGCGCCTGTTGCATGACGTGCAGCCTTCGTGGGTGGCCCTGTGCCTCACCGCCTTCATGCTGGCCAGTGCCGCCGGCACGCTCGCCGGTGGCTTCGTGGCCGCCGACCCCTCACGCGCCGAACAGGTGGTGGCCATCGGCTATGCGGTGGCCGCAGGCGTGTCGCTCATCATCGCCTTGTCGCCTGCGCCCGGCTGGATGGTGCCGGGTCTCTTTGCAGTGATGGGGTTCGGTGCCGGCACGGCTGGCCCTGCGCGCGACCTGCTGGTGCGCCGCGCCAGCCCGCCCGGCGCCACCGGCCGGGTCTATGGCCTGGTTTATTCCGGGCTGGATACCGGCCTGGCGATTTCGCCCGCGATTTTCGGGCGACTGATGGATGCCGGCTGGCCTGCTGCGGTGTGGGTGGGCATTGCCATCTTTCAGGTGCTGCTGATCGTCAATGCGCTGAGCGTGTCGAGGGTGACGCAGGCACGTGCGGCTTGAACGGCCCGCGTCACCACGTCATTGGCGTGTAGATCTCCTGCGACCATCGTCGTCACCAAGAACGGCAAACCCATAGCGGAACTTCGCCCATATCGCCCACCTCCAACGCGCGCCGATAGACATCCTTGTCAATGGCGGCGGTCATTCTCGCGGTGAGTCCTTGCATCCAATGTGATGCGCGCCCGGCTCAACGGCCGGACGCGCATGCTGGTACGGTTCCTTGCTTACTGAACCCGGACCTGGACCACCAGGGGCCCTTTTTCAACGCTGTTGGCGCCCAAGGATGGGGAAGTATCAATCTGCAGGAACGCGGTGGAGCCTGAGGGCGTGCCTGGTTGAGCAAAGAGCGTGATCGGGCTGGACCCGCTGCCGGTGGTCCGATTGGCGACCAGCCATTGCGGGATGTCCGTGATTCTCCAGCTCAATGAGAACTGGGGTGGGGTGGAAAGGGGAACAGCCGCATTGATCGAAAATGCAGAAGTTAGAGTCCCCACAGGAATAGTGACACTATTCGTGCTAACAGAGAATTGAGGTTGCACGAATTCAAACCTTTCCACAGTCTCTAGAAAGGAAGTATTCCACCTGTGCGCGCCACGAGCAACGGCACCACCAAACCATGTTTCGTTGTTGTACCAGATGTTATTCAGCACCGTGGCATTCCAATTACCACCTTTGGGTACCTCGACAATGGTCGCATTCACAAGGGTTACAGAACTTCTAGTCTCGCTGTTTGGGCACCTTTTTGGGGAATACCTAATGCCTGTTTCAAACGGGTATTGCCATTTAACCAACAAGTTCCCTGAGCCTCCGATCCTTTCAGTCCTGATATTCGAGGTTGAAAACGATTCGGAATAAGAGGCGGAAACGCCCGGGCCCTTCTCAGACAAACTTGCACCAATGCTGAAGCTTTGCGAGCTGCTGCCGACCGATGTGCTAGGTTGCGTCTCGAAGACCTTGGCACGGTTCGCAGGGAATACGTCAAAAATGTACGTGTCGCGATGATAAGTGTAGGGACCGATCTCCCCAAATCCTGTGAGAGGCGCAGAGCAGCGCAGAGGAGCAGTCGTTTCACCGACCGTCCTGTTGGTCAACATGTAATAGTCGGAGACGGCATCTTTTCCATTGAGACGGTATGTGGACGTAATGCTGGTTAGACTGCCGACAGCGTTTGCAATGGTTGATCTCCGGCTCTGCTGCTGAAACCATGCGCCACCGGGGCTCGTCGACTTTTCTTGCGGCTTGGCTTCAAGTTGCTGGTCAATGTCGCCCTCCCAGCTATCCAATGCAGCGAGTTCCGCGTACGGATTGTTGAACTCCGGCAGATCTTTGTTTAGCACATACTCGAATTCATTCTGTGTGCCATCTGGGCTGATTTGAAAAGCGACGACATCGGTGCTGAGCGAGGCGATTGATTCCACCGGATCGCCAGGATTCAAGGGTGGCAGCAACGGTGGAGTCGACTTAACTGCTGCGGCGTCGCCTGCCGAGTCGTCCGAAAGGCCCAAAGCGGTGCGCAACTGCGCCATCGTGCCGCCCTCCAGGACGATCACCGCATTCTCTGCAGCCGCTTTCTTGGCAGCCGTGATCTTGGCCGTGTCGAACAGGTCGGCCAGCTTCAGGCACACATGCTCATAACTCATTGTGGTTCGCGGGCTGGGTACACACAGGGGCACTTTTTCCGAGATTTGATCCGCCGAGGCAGGCGGGTCATCGCCGCCGCAAGCGGCGAGCCCAGCCATCGCCAGCAGGAGCGCTGGGCCGAGCACGGTACTCGTCATGCTGCGTGACGCGGGCGGGTTCGTGCCCGACACCTCGGCATTCAGCAAGCCCCTACCCCGAACCTTGGCCGGGTACCGAGGGACCCGACTGGAATCAATATCGGCACGGTTGAAGTGGTTGCTCATGATGGGGGTCTCTTGCTAGGGGGGTTGATGCTGGGAGCTTAGGCTCGGCCGCATGGAGTGTATCGACGCCTCAGTC
>JBIKKG010000256.1:0-4903 GCA_044360485.1 Burkholderiaceae bacterium
CGCATCGCCGAGATGTCGGCGGCGCTAAGCGGAACTCTAGCGCTTTGCCGAGGATCCGCACTGCCGCATCTCACGCTCAAGCGAAATCTGGATCCTTGTTGTCGGCTTTCAGAGCATCGACCCGATGACGCGTTTCGGCTCGGGTTGTTCTTCGGCATGGGCCGTTTGGCGACTTCTGCTCGCCGCGACTGCGTGCCCCGAAGAGGACTCTCTACTCGGCTGCAAGCAACGTGAACTGACTCCACGTGAGCAGCTTCCTGAAAGCTCGATCGAAGGTCACCAGGTGCTCACCACGATGCGTCACGGCTGCAGACAGCCAGGCATCAGGCAGATCGTTGCCGGTCAGCTGCTTGTCTAGGCAGAGCCGACGCAACGTCGACCACTCTGGGCCCAGAGGTGCTAGCTGCACACCGTGACTCATGGGCTCCTCGCCTCGGAGGCAGCGGCCACGCTCATCACTTGCGACGCTCCAGCCTTCAGCTTTCGGCCACGATCGCGGCTGCCGCGTCGAGTCCGCCATTGCCATGCGGGACACCGAGCGCCTTGAGCCCTGCGCCGATGCAGCCCAGCGTTCCCAGAAGCGAGTGCGCGCTGAGATGGCCCATGTGGCCGACTCGGAAGAAGTCGTGCCATCGCGGCGAGTCGGGCGGCGCCATGCCGATCCCAATGCCCAGGGTCAGTCCTGCATGCTGCTCGGTCCACTCGCGCAGCCTGGTGCCGTAGCCGGGCAGTTCGATTGCTGTGACCGCATGACTGCGGTGCTCGCGATCGCGCACGTTCAGGCGAACACCGCCAGGTTGCTCCCACGCTTCGAATGCCGCCCAGACGGTGCGCGCGAGCCTCGCGTGCCGGGCCCACACGGCCTCGATGCCCTCCTCCTGGACGATCATGTCAAGCGATTCGCGCAGACCATGCAGGTGATGCGTCGGCGCGGTACCGTTGAACCGCTGCGAGGGCGTGGGCGGGTTGGCTCGCGGGCGCCAGTCGAAGTGACCGGTGACACAATCGGCCCTGCCACGTGCACGGTCTGCACGATCGTTGAAGAACACGAACGCCATGCCGGGTGGCAGCATCAGGCCCTTTTGCGAACCGGCGATCAGCACGTCGACACCCCAGGCGTCCATCTCGATGCGGTCGCAGCCCAGCGAGGCGATGCAATCGGCCTGCAGGAGCGCCGGATGCGCCGCCGCATCGATCTCGCGGCGGATCGCTGCGAGATCGGCGCGCAGCGAGGTCGAGGTATCAACGTGTACCACCAGCACGGAGCGAATCTCGTGGGCGCGGTCGGCGCGCAAGCGTTCACCGATGCGCGCGGGATCGATCGGCGATGCGCTCCCAAAATCCATCGTTTCGACCTGCAAGCCCAGCCCTTGTGCGATCTCGGCCCAACCGCGTCCGAAAGCGCCGGCTAAGGGTATGAGCACACGATCACCGCGCGAGTGCGTGTTCGCAAGCGACGCCTCCCAGGCCGTGTGCCCGTTTCCGATGTACATCGCGACCTGCTGCTCGGTGCGCGCGACTCGCTTGAGGTCAGGCACGAGCGACTTCGTCATCTCGACAAGCGGCCCGGTATAGATGTTCGGCGAGGCCCGGTTCATTGCGCGCAGTACGCGCTCCGGAACGATTGACGGGCCGGGAATGGCAAGAGTCTGAGGACCGTGTGAGAGGCTCATCGGTGAGGGGCTTTCGAGTGCGATGGCGATCAGTGGATGTGGGCCGAATTGTCCCATGACGCAGCGGTACTCAGGCAGAGGCGGCGTCGGCCCCCTCGGCGGGAGATCCGTTTCAGCCTCATGAAGAGCCAGAACGAACCCGTGACCTTCACACCGGTACCTGCGAAGGCCGCATCACGGCGCGCGACCGTTGCAGCCGCCCGTCTCACCAGTCACTCGCTGCTCGCACGATAACGTTCGTCGCCTGCACCCCAAAACGTGACGAGGCTGGAGACAGCCCCATAGGGTTAACTTTTCCCCCTACTTCCACTCGATCGTCAATTGAACCGCTAAGTGCTTGTCGCGCCAAGCGTTCGGCGCGTCGCTCCATCGGATACCGTCAGAAGTACCGTCAATGCGAGGACGTCCAGCATCAACGCGGGTTTGCGGGCCATTTACGCAGCGGGCATCTTTCGAGATCTATCGAGGTCTATCGGGTCCGGCAACGGTGTCTGCAATTCGCTGACCGCACCCTTGCCGGTTGCAGACAACTGCACGCGCGGTACCCGCAACGGCATTGCTAAGTCGTTGTTCGGATTTGCTTTTCACTCGATCTTGATACCGTCACGTGCCGGAGCTTGGGATCAAAGCACGATCGCCATACCGGATCTACATCCGCTCGATGTGTGCGTGGATCCTCGCGACGATGTCCTCAAAGGGCGGTTGTCCCTGGTAGTACAGCGCCGCAGTCCTGGAGTATTCGGCAGCAAAGGTTCGACGCTGAGACTGATCGGCCAGCACGAACGCCGGATTGCGCGCGATGACAAGTTCATCCGCTGCCCGAAACCGCTGGCGCTTGCGCGCCTCGTAGGCCGGCGTGCCAATGAATGCGAGCACATCGGGCTGCGCCAGCAGGCAGTACACGTCGTAGTAGTGACGCAGGAAGTTCGGCGGCAGGCGGCCAGTCTCGGGCAACCCCCGGTACTTGGTGGACAACGTCTGAAGCTTCTCGACGAAGGTTTGGCTGGGCTCGTAGCAGAGCACGTCCAACGCGCGGTTGTCCCTGACCGACACCCCGCGTGCAACGGCCGTATCGTAAGCCCAGGAGGAGATCGTGACGGGACGGTTCGGCGCTGTGTCATCAAAGCCGACCTCCAGCAGGACACCGGACTTGACCCCTTGCAGCGACCCAAGGGCGGTAGGGTAGACCAGCCTGATACCAGCGCTGCGCAGCTTCGCGTCGTCGAAGTCCGTATCACGCTCGGCCGCGACAATGCCAGGAATTCGGATCTCCGCTGCCAGCCAGTTGTAGAACGATCGCCTGGATTCGACGTGCGCCACCTTGTCCTGGTTGCGACCGGCCTTCACTTTGAGCGTGGATGGTGGCTCGATGCGGATGTCGATGTCCTCGGAGAACCTGTGGATGATTCCGAAGCCCTTGGAGAGCGACGTTCCACCCTTGAGCTCGAACCGCAGCCCCTGCGCCTGCAGGCCCCACAGGCAGTGCATCAACCAGTAGTCCTTCTCGACCAGCACCGGGTCGATTCGGCGCTCGTCGGCGATCAGGCTAAGCAGTTGCCCGAAGTCGCGGCGAGCGTGAAGAAACTCAGGCATCCAACCAGCCCGTCACGCGCTTGCGGGTGGCCACCAGTCCGAAGTGTTCCAGGGCGCGCTTCAGTTTCGTGCCATCCATCTCCCGCACACGCTGCCTGGCCCGCGCCAGCACGGCCTCCTCGTCCTCAGCCAGCTCGCCCAGGTTGTTGAGCGCATCAACGAAGAGGAACTCGTCGGAAAGCCGCTTCGGGAACCGGTGCTTGACCCGGAAATCGTACTGCCGGTTGCCGAGCGTGAACACGCCATGACGCTTGTGGTTGTAGACCCAGGTGGCGTTGTAAAGCTGGGTGGTGCCCAAGCCGGCCGCGTTGTAGGCAGACGGGGAAAAGAGCAGGAAGTCCCGATCCTTCAGGAACGCCGCAACCAGATCTTCATCGGCTGGCGGCACCATGCCGAACGCCGATTCGCGAGGGGCGTAGTAGAGGCCGCGGGCGAGCTTGGTCAGGCGGCCAGCCGAAACCAATTCCTGCAGGTGCCGGTCCACGGCCGCACTGAACGGTGCCAGATCCTCACGGCGATACACGCGACCGGGGCGCACGGCTCGCGCAACCCGCGCCGACGCGGAAGGAAGGCTACCAGTGACGGCGGAAGGCATGGCAGATCGAATGTTTTCTTATTGACGTTTCATGCATCATACGCTGACCAGATCAAGTTGGGGAGCGACATGAAGATCGTGGTCGGCCCCGTGCGCCGCCGAGCGGGCAAGGTCGAATTGCAGTTTGCTTGACAGGGCCGTCTCGGGGGCAGTCCTAAGGGGTAATCCCCCCGAAATTCCGAAGGGCTGAGAAGTAGAATTTCTTCCAAAGGAAGGGATCTACGGAAATGAAGAAGTCTCGGTTTACGGACAGCCAGATCATGGACGCGCTCAAACGCGCGGAGTCGGGGATCTCGGTGCCCGATCTGTGCAGGGAGTTGGGCATCAGCACGGCGACGTTTTACAAGTGGCGCGCCAAGTTCGGGGGAATGGACACCTCGATGATGTCCAAGATGAAGGAGCTGGAGGAGGAGAACCGGCGACTGCGACGGATGTACGTCGAGGAGAAGCTCAAGGCCGAGATCGTGGCGGAGGCGCTCGCAAAAAAGTGGTGAGGCCATCTCGGCGACGCGAGATGGCCGAACGTGCGGTCAAGGAGCGCGGTGTATCGATTCGGCTGGCCTGCGAAATGTTCAGGGTCAGCCAGTCGTGTTATCGGTACGAGTCAAAGACCAACGCCGAGAATGAACAGATCGCACAGTGGCTCATGCGCCTGACGGACAATCATCGAACCTGGGGATTCGGCTTATGTTTCCTGTATCTGCGCAACGTGAAGCGGTTTGGCTGGAACCACAAGCGGGTTTACCGGATCTACAGGGAGTTGGAGCTGAATCTGCGCATCAAACCGCGCAAGCGCCTGGTGCGCGACAAGCCGCAGGCGCTGACGGTGCCATGCCGCATCAACGAAGTGTGGTCGATGGACTTCATGCACGACATGCTCGATGACGGCCGAGCGATTCGGCTGTTCAATGTGCTGGATGATTTCAATCGCGAGGCGTTGGCCATCGAGATCGACTTCTCGTTGCCCGCTGAGCGCGTGATCCGGGCGCTGAACCAACTGATCGAGTGGCGCGGCCAGCCCTCAGTGATTCGTTGCGACAAT
>JBIKKG010000388.1:0-2574 GCA_044360485.1 Burkholderiaceae bacterium
CGGTAGGGCAACTGAAGGCCGGTGCGATCGATATCCTGGTGGCCACCGACGTGGCCGCGCGAGGCCTGGATGTCGAGCGCATTAGCCACGTGCTGAACTACGACGTGCCGTCCGACCCCGAGAGCTATACCCACCGCATCGGACGCACTGGCCGCGCCGGACGCAGTGGGCAAGCCATCCTGTTTGTCACCCCGCGGGAGCGCGGCCTGCTCAAAGCCATCGAACGCGCCACGCGCCAGCCGATCGCGCTCATGCAACTGCCCACGCTGCGCGAAGTCAACGATGCACGCATTGCACGCTTCAAGGCAAAGATTGCAGAAACCCTTGAAGCCGGCGGCCTGGAATCGCTGGCTGCGGTCATTGCCGACTATGAGCGCGAGACCAACGTACCCGTGCTGGAAATCGCGGCGGCATTGGCTCGCATGGCCCGTGATGGTGAGCCCCTTGTCATTGAGAAGCCCGTGCGCGATCGGGGGCCTCGTGAGGTGGACGCGCAGACCGACGCAGAAGTCACGCCAGCAACCGACGTCGCTGCGGTTGCGCATGAACCTTTCGCATCCCCGACGCGAACTTCGCGCAGCGGCCCACCGGACGTGGTGCACGCCACCCAGACACGTGCCGCATCACCGCCTCCTCGGATGGACTCTGCGCGCGGTAGTGGCGTGAACTATCGGGTCGAAGTGGGGGGGCGTCATGGCGTGAAAGCCGGCAATCTGGTGGGTGCCATTGCCAATGAGGCCGGCCTGCAGGCCCATCTCATCGGACGCATCGAGATTTTGGCTGAACACAGTCTGGTGGAATTGCCGCCCGGACTGCCTGCACGCGTCCTGCAGCATCTGCAGACCGTACGGGTGGCCGGACGCCCACTGCGCATCAGGGCCGAGGAGGTGGCGCAAGCCCGACCGTGGCAGGCGCGCAAACCCAAACCACGGCCCAAGGTCTGAGCGATCCGATTCACTCTTGCACAGGAGCATGCAGCATGGACGCACTGCAGGGACTCAAGGTCCTCGAGCTCGGTCAGCTGATTGCGGGCCCTTTCGCCGGGAAGACTCTGGCGGACTTCGGCGCTGATGTCATCAAGATCGAACCGACTGAGGGCGGAGATCCCTTGCGCAGCTGGCGGTTGATGCGTGAAGGCACCTCGGTCTGGTGGGAGGTGCAGTCGCGCAACAAGCGCTCCGTCGCACTCGATCTCCGCCAGACCGCGGCCCAGGAACAGGTGCGAAAGCTCGCAGCAGAGGCTGATGTACTCATCGAAAATTTCAAGCCCGGCACGCTTGAAGCCTGGGGCTTGGGCTGGGACGTTCTGCACGCGCTGAACCCACGGCTGATCATGCTGCGCATCTCGGGTTTCGGACAAACTGGCCCCTACCGCAACAAGCCTGGCTTTGGTGTGCTCGGCGAGGCCATGGGCGGGCTGCGTCACCTGACGGCCGAGCCCGATCGCGTGCCGGTGCGGGTCGGCGTGTCCATTGGCGATTCGCTGGCCGCGCTGCATGGTGTGATCGGTGTCCTGACGGCACTGCGCCACCGTGAAGTTAACGGCGGCGAGGGTCAGGTGATCGATGTGGCGCTCTACGAGAGCGTGTTCAACGTCATGGAAAGCCTGCTGCCTGAATACGACGCCTTTGGTGCGGTGCGCGGTGCCGCAGGCAGTGCGTTGCCCGGCATTGCTCCCAGCAATGCCTATCGCTGCGCGCAGGGCACTTATGTGCTGGTGGCTGGCAACGGCGACAGCATCTTTCGCCGGCTCATGACCGCCATCGGCCGCGCCGACCTGGCTGCCGACCCAGCGCTGGCTCGCAACGACGGGCGTGTCGCGCGGGTCGGTGAAATCGATGCGGCCATTGAATCCTGGACGTCGGTGCGCAGCATCGATGAAGTCATTCAGGTGCTGGAGGCGGCCGGGGTCCCCGTCGGCCGGATCTACAGCGTCGCGGATATTGCGAACGATCCGCAATATCTGGCGCGCGACATGATCGTGCAGACGCACGACGCCCAAGGTCGTGCCCTCAAGGTGCCCGGAATTGTGCCCAAGCTCGCTGACACGCCTGGCCGTCTGCGCACCCCGGCTCCGCTGCTGGGTGAACACACCGACGCTGTGTTGCGCAGCACGGGCTGGCCGGCCCATACGCCAGCCGATCAGGACCCTACAGGCCTTGCTTCAACCGACTGAGCGCGCTTTCAGGACGTGCGGCCACGGGTATTGAAGCGCTCGATACTCTCGATGAAGGCATCGCTGCGAACGGCCAGTTGCTGCGTCCGGTTTTCAAGTTGAAGCGCTGACTCCAGGCTCGGCGCATCGACGTTCAGGTCGAGCACTTCCTTGGTCATGCGCAAGCCGAACGGGCTCTTCTCGAGCATGACGCGGGCCACCTCGAGCGCCGCCGCCACGCTCTGCCCATCGGGCACCACTCGCGACACCAGGCCAATGCGTTCTGCTTCCGCCGCTCCCACTTCGCGCCCGGTGTAAAGGATCTCGGCTGCACGGGACACCCCGATCAGGCGCGGCAGCAGATAGGTGCTGCCGATTTCCCCTGCCGACAGGCCAATGTTGATGAACGAAGCCACGAA
>JBIKKG010000257.1:0-4860 GCA_044360485.1 Burkholderiaceae bacterium
CACCATGCGCAGCCGGTTGTGCATGTAGCCACTCGTACGGATCTGGGCAATGGCTGCATCCACCAGCGGGTAGCCGGTGCGACCCTCACACCAGGCTGCAAAAAGCGCCTGGGCGTCATCGCCCGAAGCCCATTGAATGGCGTCGTACTCGGGGCGAAAAGACCGCTGCGTGCTGTGCGGATGGTGATGCAGGACCTGAAAGTAAAACTCGCGCCACACCAGTTCCGAGAGCCAGGTGCGAGCACCGTCTGCACCCTCTGGTTGGGTGCGCAGCGCCTCGAGCGCTGTGCGCACCAGCTCCCGAATCGAGACCGTCCCGAAGCGCAGGTGCACCGATAGATAAGAGGGTCCCTTGATGCCGGGAAAGTCGCGCGCCGTGTGATAGCGGCCAATGCGCTCGCGAAAATCATTCAGCAGGGTGCGTGCGCCGGCCTCGCCCGGCACGATGCCCAGAGCGTCCAGGTTGGCGGGCTCGAATCCCAGTTCGCTCAGCTCCGGCACACCGATGACCGCGCCGCGGCCCACAGCGCCCGGTGTCTGCGCCGGAGGCAGGTCGGCGGGTGGTGCAGCCAGTGTTGCGCTGTCCGCTGCGCTGATCGATCGCGGGGCCAGTGGCGTGTGTGGCGAGGCGTCATCGCCCAGCGCTTGCAGTCGCTTCATCCAGGCGTTGCGGTAGGGCGTGAAAACCGAGAACGGCTTGCTGGCCCCGGTGAGCACCTCGTCGGTGTCGAACACCACCTGATCCTTGTGCAGGCTCAGGCTGCGTCCTTGCGCGGCCAGCAGACCGGCCACGGCGGTATCGCGACGCACCGCATCGGGTTCGTAATCGCGTGCCGCGTAGACCGTGCTCACCTGAAGGTGCTGCGCCAGCGCGGCAATCGCCTGGGGTGCCCGGTCGTGCATCACGATCAGCCGTGAACCGCGCGCTGCGAGCCACTGGTCAATCTCCTTGAGTGCGCCGTGAATGAATGCAACGCGGCGATCCGCCCGCTGGGGCAGCGCCTCCAGGATGTCCCGGTCGAACACGAAGGCGCAGTACACCTGTCGGCAACCCGCCAGGGCCTGGTGCAGGGCGCTCTGATCCTGCGTGCGCAGGTCACGTCGCAGCCAGACCAGGCCGCGGTCATGAAGCATGGCGGTCATGGTGTGGACGCCGTGAGAGGAGTGAGGAAAAGTTGACGGGAACGAGCAAGCAGGAGCGCTCTGAAGGAGCGCGATTGTGCCGTGCGAGGTGCCCCTTTACAATCGGGGCATGTCCTCTGTCCCTCCGGCTACTGCACCCACCGATTTCACCAACCACTTCCTGGTGGCCATGCCTGGCATGACCGACAGCAATTTTGGGGGTGCGGTGGTCTTTCTGGCCGAGCACAGCGCCAAGGGTGCGCTGGGTCTGGTGATCAACCGCCCGATGGAGCTCGACCTGAAGTCGCTCTTCGAGCGGATCGACCTCAAGCTGGAGATCGCGCCGCTGGGCACGTCGCCGGTCTATTTCGGCGGCCCTGTGCAGACCGACCGGGGGTTTGTGCTCCATCAGCCGCTGGGCACCTGGAATTCCACGGTCACGGTCGGCGACTCTTTAGGCCTGACTTCCTCTAAGGATGTGCTGGAAGCCGTGGCTTCCGGGCTGGGACCCTCGCGTTTGCTGGTCACGCTGGGCTATGCCGGCTGGGGCCCCGGGCAACTGGAAGACGAGATCGCCCGCAACGCCTGGCTGACGGTCAAGGCCGATCCCGACGTCATCTTCGAAACACCGGTGGCTAAGCGCCTCAGCCGCGCTTTCGGTCTGCTGGGCATCGATCCGGCCTTCCTGTCGGCTTCTGCCGGGCATGCCTGAGGCGGGTGTTCGCGGCGAGCACGCCCCGAATGCTGCGGAAACCCTGTTGGCGTTTGACTTCGGTGTGCGCCGGATCGGCGTGGCACTGGGCAATACCCTGACCGGCTCGGCGCGGGCACTGGAAGTGTTCGACAGCGTCCCCACCGACCGTCGTTTTGCACACATTGCCGCGCTGATTCAGGCCTGGCAGCCCGATCGACTGGTGGTCGGGCGTCCGCTCGATGAAGACGGCACGCCCACCGAGACCACGCGCCTGGCCGAACGATTTGCCAACCAGTTGCGCGGGCGCTTCGGCCTGACTGTCGAGCAGGTCGATGAGCGATTTTCGAGTCGCGAGGCTCAGGCTATCATCGCCGACCAGCGACAGTCCCGGCAGGTCAGGCGCGGTCCGATCGAGGACGACGCCCTTGCGGCCGCCGTGATTCTCGAACAATTCCTCGATGCCAGGCGGCGCGCATGACACGGTCCTCCCCAGACGCTTCTGATTCATCGCCTTCGTCCGCGCGCCAGCCTTCCACGAGCGCCGTGACCTCAGTCACCGCGGGGCCACCGTCTGCAGGCGGTGCAAACAGCGTCTCAGATGCGGCTATTCCGCAGGCCGAGGCGGTCTACACAGCACTCAAAGCCCAGGTGGCAGCGCGCCTGGATGCTGCGCCCGCCGGGCAACAACCTGTGCTGGTGGGGATCCACACGGGCGGTGCCTGGGTGGCGCAACGGCTGCACCGTGAGTTGTGCCCCGATGCACCACTCGGTTTCCTGTCCAGCGCGTTTCATCGCGATGATTATTCGGCCCGCGGTCTGCGCACCAGCGGCGCGCGAGGCACCACGCAGATCGACTTCAAAGTCGACGGTGCGGACATCCTGCTGATTGATGATGTGCTTTACACCGGGCGCACGGTGCGCGCGGCACTGAACGAGCTCTTCGATTACGGCCGACCGCGGCGGGTCGAGCTGGCTGTGATGGTCGATCGCGGTGGACGCGAGCTCCCGGTGCATGCGGCCCTGGCAGGTTGCCGGATTGCGTTGAGCGCAGCATCCAGCCTCGTGCTCAGTCGTGTGGCCGGGCATCAGGTGCCTGGCCCCGCGGGCGAAGCACCACAAGCGGATGCAAGTGTTTCGGCAACGACTCCCGCCGCGCACGGCTCCAATGAGCGCTTCGATCGCTTCACGTTCCAGCTGGAGGCTGCGTAATGCGCCATCCGCAGCTCAATGAGCACGGCGAACTGCGCCACCTGCTCACCATCGAAGGTCTGCCACGCGATGTCATCACGCACATCCTGGATACCGCCTCGTCGTTTCTGGAGGTGAGCGATCGGGCGGTGAAGAAAGTGCCGCTGTTGCGTGGCAAATCGGTATTTAACCTGTTCTTCGAGAACAGCACCCGCACCCGTACCACCTTCGAGATTGCCGCTACGCGCCTGTCGGCCGACGTGGTGAATCTGGATGTGCGCACCTCATCCACGTCCAAGGGCGAGTCGCTGCTCGACACCATCGACAACCTGGCGGCGATGAACGCCGACATGTTTGTCGTGCGCCATGCGCAAAGCGGCGCGCCGTACATGATCGCGCAGCATGTGGGCCCGGGCCTGCATGTGATCAATGCCGGTGATGGTCGGCATGCGCACCCCACGCAGGGGCTGCTCGACATGTACACCATCCGTCACTTCAAGAAGGACTTCACGCAGCTGCGCGTGGCGGTGGTGGGCGATGTCCTGCATTCACGCGTGGCACGCAGCGACATTCATGCGCTCACCACGCTGGGCGTGCCCGAGGTGCGGGCCATCGGGCCGCTCACGCTGCTGCCGCCTGGTCTGGAGCAGATGGGGCTGCGGGTCTTCACCGACATGAAGGAAGGCCTGCGCGATGTCGACGTGATCATCATGCTGCGGCTGCAGAATGAACGCATGCGTGGTGCGCTGCTGCCTTCTTCGCAAGAGTATTTCAAGCACTATGGCCTGACCGAAGAAAAGCTCGCGCTGGCCAAGCCCGATGCGATCGTGATGCATCCCGGCCCGATGAATCGCGGCGTGGAAATCGAGTCGGCGGTGGCCGATGGCCCGCAGTCAGTGATCCTGTCGCAGGTCACCTTCGGTATCGCGGTGCGCATGGCGGTGATGAGCATTCTCGGAGGCACGCGATGAACCTCACCATCAGCGGGGGCCATCTGATCGATGCGGCCTCGGGCCTGGACCGCATCGACGATCTGCATCTGGCGCATGGGCGTATTGCGGCTGTGGGTGCAGCGCCCGCGGGTTTTCATGCCGAGCGCAGCCTCGATGCGCGCGGGCTCCTGGTGTGCCCGGGTCTGGTCGATCTGTCGGCCCGGCTGCGTGAGCCAGGCTTCGAGTACAAGGCCACGCTCGAGTCTGAAATGCAGGCGGCGCTGGCGGGTGGTGTGGCGCGCATTGTGTGCCCACCCGATACCGACCCGGTACTGGACGAGCCTGGTCTGGTGGAGATGCTCAAGCATCGTGCGCGCAGCATCCATCAGGCGCACCTGTATCCCTTGGGCGCGCTGACGGTGGGCCTCAAGGGTGAGGTGCTCACCGAGATGGCCGAGCTCGCCGAGGCCGGCTGCGTGGGGTTTTCGCAGGCCAATGTGGCGCTGGTTGATACGCAAGTGCTGTCGCGTGCCATGCAATACGCGCGTACGTTTGGCTTCACGGTGTGGCTGCAGCCACAGGATGCGTACCTGGCCCGAGGCGGCGTGGCGCACAGCGGGCCGGTCGCGGGGCGGCTGGGTTTGTCCGGTGTGCCGGTCACGGCCGAGACGGTGGCGCTGCATACCTTGTTCGAACTGATTCGCAGCAACGGCTGTCGGGTGCATCTGTGCCGCATTTCGTCGGCGGCTGGCGTGGCGCTGCTGCGCGCCGCGCGCCAGGAGGGCTTGCCTGTGACGGCCGATGTGGCTGTGCATCATTTGCATTTGACCGATGTGGATATCGGTTACTTCGATTCGTCGTGTCGTGTGGAGCCTCCCTTCCGTTCGCAGCGTGACCGCGATGCGCTGTGCGCGGCGGTGGCGG
>JBIKKG010000258.1:0-4846 GCA_044360485.1 Burkholderiaceae bacterium
GCGAGGAAGTCATCCGCTTCTTCGGCTGGCCCAGTTGACGTCCCTGTCGCGTTCCTGATTTTCGCCTCGCGCAGGCCGCCCTGCGGGCGTCATGCGCTACAGTGATCCGAGTGACGCACAGGTCACTCAAGTCATCCAGGCACTCAGACAGCGCGGCGTGGTGGAATTTCCTGATCAGGATCTCCCTTCCGCGCGACTCGGTACCGACTGTCTTGACCCATCAATAGAGGTCGAATGATGCGCATGGCCCCTCAACCGCGCGCCTGGCTGGGTGTCTCTCACACCCCGCTGCTGGGCCACAATCCGATCGCACCCGAGGTGGATGCCGACTTGCAGCAGGCCCTCGCAAGCATGCGCCATCAGGTCCTGGACTGGCAGCCCGATCGCATCGTGATGATCGGCCCGGACCACTACAACAGCTTTTTCAATGAACTGATGCCGCCGTTTTGCATCGGTACACAGGCCACCTCCGTGGGTGACTTCCGTATGCCCCGCGGTCCGCTCAATGTCGATGGCGACACAGCGCTTGCGCTTGCCACGCATCTGATGGACCACGATTTCGATGTGGCGGTGTCGCGTCGCATGCAGGTTGACCATGGGTTTACTCAGACCCTGTCCCTGATCTGGGGCAGCCTGGAGTCGCCACCGCTCGTGCCGATCTTCATGAACGCCGTGGCGCAACCGGGTGTGCCACGGGTGCGGCGCTGTCGTGCGCTGGGCGAGGCCATCGGCACCTACCTCGACACCTTGCCCGGACGCACGCTGCTGATCGGCTCGGGCGGCTTGTCACACGAGCCACCGGTGCCGACCCTGGAGCATCCCGATGCCGCGGTGCGCGAGCGCATCACCGTGCGCAGTCCGTCGAGCCCGGAGGATTTCGATCTGCGGATGCAGCGCGTACTCGCGGCCGGGCAGGCGATGGCTGCGGGCAACTCGCCACTCAAACCGCTCAATCCTGCATGGGACGCCCGCTGGATGGACGCGCTGCAGAGCGGGCAACTCAACACCCTCGAGGCAATCGACGAAGCCAGCATTGCCCGTGATGCGGGTCTGTCGGGGCATGAATCGAAGACCTGGCTGGTGGCGCGCGCAGCCCTGCCGCGTTCGGGGCTGACCTGCGCACTGCGCTGGTACCGGGACATCCCGGCGCTGATTGCAGGCTTCGGCATCCTCTTTATGCACACCACCACGTCCTCACCATCATGACCCCCGAATTCGAAACCGATGTCCTGGTCATTGGTCTGGGTCCAAGCGGCGCCTGCACCGCCTTGGCACTGGCCGACCAGGGCGTGCGGGTACATGCCATTTCGCGCGCCAACTGGCTGGCCGACACGCCGCGTGCGCACATCACCAATCAGCGGGCCGTGGAAGTGCTGCGCGACCTCGGTCTGGAAAAAGAAGCGCGCCAGTACGCCACCCCCTGGGAATGGATGGGCGATACGCTGTTCACCACCAGCCTGGCAGGCCCGGAGATTGCGCGACTGCGAACATGGGGCACGGGGGAAGAGCGGATTGGCGACTATCTGCAGGCCAGCCCGTGCACCATGCTCGATCTGCCCCAGACACACCTGGAACCACTGCTGGTCAAGCATGCGGCTGCGCGTGGCGCGAGTCTTGCCTTCAACACCGAATACCGCGCGCACACCCAGGATGACGGCGGCGTGACCACCACACTGCGCGACCGGCTCTCCGGGCGCGAGTACACCGTGCGCAGCCGTTACCTGGTGGGCGCAGACGGCGCACGCTCGCGTGTGGTCGAAGACGCGGGCCTCACCATCACCGGACAACACGCGCGCGCCGGCACGATGTATGTGCTGTTCTCAGCCGACCTGGCACACCTGGCGGCACACCGACCGAGCATCCTCTACTGGATCGTGACCGACAGCGCGAGCTTCGGTGAAATCGGTCAGGGCGTGCTGCGTGCCATCCGCCCCTGGAATCAGTGGATCGCCGGATGGGGATTCGATCTGGCGCAGGGCGAGCCGCAACTCTCTGAAGCGCAGATCATCGAGCGGATACGCGTGCTGGTCGGCGAACCTGAACTGAAGATCCGCATCGACATGCAGTCGATCTGGTATGTCAATCAGGCCTGGGCACCGCACTATGCCAAGGGCCATGTGTTCTGCGCCGGTGATGCCGTGCATCGTCATCCGCCCTCCAGTGGCCTGGGCTCCAACACCTGCCTGCAGGACGCACACAACCTCGCCTGGAAGCTCGCCTACGTGATCAAAGGGCATGCGGGCCCAGGACTGCTTGATTCCTATTCGCTCGAACGTGCGCCCGTGGGCGAGCAGGTGGTGGCGCGCGCCAATCAGTCGCGCCTGGATTACGCACCGCTTAATGCCTGCTTTCGTGATCCGAACGCCGCGCAGCCTGTACGTGCCGGACTGGCCAGTCTGGCCGACCCCGGGCCTGAAGGCGTGGCCCGGCGCGAGCGGCTCGCCGAAGCACTGCGCCTCAAGCATGACGAATTCAACGCCTTGGGCACAGAGTCCAATCATCGCTATGTTTCTGGCGCCGTCATCGCGGATGACGCGATGCCTGAAGAAGTCTGGAAACACGACCGACAATTACACGCGCAAGCCACCACACGGCCTGGCGCCAAGCTGCCTCATGCCTGGCTGGTGGGGTCGGACGGGCGCAGGGTCTCGACACTGGACCTGGTGGGCAAAGGCCGCTTCACCCTACTCACCGGGATTGCAGGCCAGCCCTGGGCACAGGCAGCGCGCGAGATGGATCTGCCATTCCTGCGCGTGCTCGTGGTCGGCGAAGAAGGCGCGCGCGACCCTTACTTCAACTGGGCCCGATTACGCGAGATCGCCGAGGCGGGTGCACTGCTGGTGCGGCCCGATGGCGTCGTCGCCTGGCGTCAGTCAGTCGCTGCGCAGGATGCGGACGATGCACGGGTTCAATTGCGCGCGGCGCTGCAAAGCATCCTGGCGCACTGAGTGTACGTCGCGAGTTTCCGGGCGCTGGAGCGGCTGACTCGCTACAATTGAGGGTTACCTCAGCCCCGCCGCGATCCGCGCGGCCGCCTCGCACCGATGCTCAGCTTTCAGCAAGTGATTCTGCGCCTGCAGAAGTATTGGGATGATCAGGGCTGCGCCCTGCTGCAGCCCTACGACATGGAGGTGGGTGCCGGCACCTTCCACACCGCCACCTTCCTGCGCGCCATTGGCCCTGAGCCCTGGCGAGCAGCCTATGTGCAGCCCTCAAGGCGCCCGAAAGACGGCCGCTATGGGGACAACCCCAATCGGCTGCAGCACTACTACCAGTATCAGGTCGTCCTCAAACCGTCGCCCCCCGAGATCCTGGATCTGTATCTGGGTTCGTTGCGCGCACTAGGCATCGACACCACCCGCAACGACATCCGATTCGTTGAAGACGATTGGGAATCGCCCACACTGGGGGCCTGGGGCCTGGGCTGGGAAGTCTGGCTCAACGGCATGGAGGTCACGCAGTTCACCTATTTTCAGGAAGTGGGCTCGCTCAAGTGCCAGCCGATCACCGGTGAGATCACCTACGGCCTCGAACGTCTGGCCATGTACCTGCAGGGCGTCGAAAGCGTCTATGACCTGGTCTGGACCGATGGCGTGAAATACCGCGACGTCTTCCATCAGAACGAAGTCGAGCAATCGACCTACAACTTCGAGCAGTCCAACGCTGCCATGCTCTTTCGGCACTTCGACGAATACGAAGCCGAAGCCCAGCGGCTGATCGCAGCCGAACTCGCCCTGCCGGCCTACGAGATGGTCATGAAGTGTTCGCACAGCTTCAACCTGCTCGATGCGCGCGGTGCCATTTCGGTGACCGAACGGGCCGCCTACATCGGCCGGGTACGCGCGCTTGCGCGCGCGGTAGCCCACGCCTACTACGCCTCGCGCGAGCGGCTGGGCTTCCCCATGGCCCGCCGCGCCGACGCGAAAGTCTGACCCTGCCATGCATGCTCCGCTTCTGATCGAACTGCTCACCGAAGAGCTCCCGCCCAAGGCCTTGGCACGTCTGGGTGCGTCTTTCGCCACGACGTTGACCGACGGGCTGCGCCAGCAAGGTCTGGCACCCTCTGCAGGCACCGTAGATGTCTTTGCCACGCCGCGCCGACTGGCCGTCAGGGTGCACGACGTGCGCGAGCGTGCCGATGACCGCGCCATCGAAGTCAAGGGGCCGTCGGTGTCCGTGGGCCTGGATGCACAGGGCGAACCGACGCTGGCCTTGCGCAAGTGGGCTGAAAAGCAGGGTGCAGCCGTGTCGTCACTGGTGCGGGCATCCGACGGCAAGCAGGAATGCTTCTACTTTCGCAGCACCGCTGCTGGCGCCACGCTGGATCAGGCAGTCAGCCCGCTCGTGAATCAGGCCATCAGCAAGCTGCCGATCCCCAAGGTCATGCAGTACCAACTCGCTGACGGCATCACCGATGTGAGCTTTGTGCGCCCCGCGCATGGCCTGATCGCACTGCATGGCGAGCGCGTGCTGCCGGCTCAGGCGCTGGGCTTGCAATCGGGTCGCACCACGCAGGGCCACCGGTTTCAGGGCGAAGCCCGCATCGACATTGCGCACGCCTCACATTACGAATCACTGCTCGCAGAGCGCGGTCGGGTGCTGGCGTCCTTTGACGCGCGTCGCGCACGAATCGAGGCCGCATTGCGCACGCACGCCGCAGCGCTCGGGGCATCGCTTGGCGACGAATCGGCGGTCACGCCCCTGCTGGACGAAGTGACTGCGCTGGTCGAGTGGCCAGCGGTCTATGTGGGCGCCTTCGAGGAAGCCTTTCTGCAAGTGCCGCAGGAGTGTCTGATTCTCACCATGCGCACCAACCAGAAATACTTCCCGCTCTTCGATGCGCAGG
>JBIKKG010000053.1:0-16427 GCA_044360485.1 Burkholderiaceae bacterium
ATAGGGGCCGCTCTCACCCCACTTGAAGGTCAGTCGCCACTGGTCATTGATTCGCACATGCCAGGCACCGTCGTATTCCTTCAGGTCGTTGCCGGGCGGGGCCTTCATGAACCTCACCGAAGGCGCCGCGTCGAGTTGGGCCAACTTTCTCTCGGCCACGCTCTTGATGTTGACGAACCGGCGAGACTTGCCTGTGGTGAAAAGGCTCTCCGTGTCGGAGCAGGCGAACGACTGGATCGACATGGGAGAGACGTTACCTGTTACCCGGTTAACAGTCAATTCGACAGTGTCTTGGTCATCGCGCAAGCACGCACCGACGACACTCAGTTGGCCCTGCTGAGTGGAAAGCCCTGAACCTGAAGTTCGCGTCGGTCAGGTGGTGGCCGAGATCAGCCCGCTCTACAGCGCGCCACAAACGGGCGTTCATGACTCCAGGCGGCCCCCCTCGCTGAACCCTTGGGGAGCAATCCGGGACTCCACCTTCCGTCGCGGCTTGTGCGCTGCGTCCAGCGGCCCACCCTGCTGAGAGCGACGCTCAGCCCGCCGGGATGAACCTGCACGTGGAGTTACAACCATGACCGCCCACCCATGGCACTGGGCGGCATGACCCCCAAGCAGCGCTTGGCTATGGCTGCATAATCCCTCTACTTCCATCCCCGTTGGAAATTGGGGGGACTACGCCTGCGAGACAGGGGTCTGGCAGTTTGCGCCGCCCGTAGCCTTCGGGCTACAATTCGCCCATGCGTGTAGACAAGACCCAGGCGTACGCTGACTGGATCGACTCACTTAAGGATCGCGCGGGTCGGGCTCGAATTCTCGTACGGGTCGAGCGCCTGATCGACGGCAATCCTGGGCAGCATCGCAACCTGGCCGGTGGCATCAGCGAACTCAAGATCGACGTCGGCCCGGGTTACAGGGTGTACTACACGCAGCGCGGAATACGCCTCCTGCTGCTTCTGGTCGAAGGCGACAAGTCAAGTCAGGCAGCGGATATCGAATTGGCCACCCAGTTGGCCCGCAATTTTCAGGAGTAGAGCCACATGGCCCGCGTGTCCAACAAGTCTTCCAAGACGCGAACCACTCCATACGATGTCGCTGAGCATCTGCGCACACCGGAAGAGATGGCGGCATACCTTGACGCCTGGCTCGAGGAGGCGCCCGATGATGTTTCCGGCATCGCCAAGGCGCTGGGTGACATCGCACGAGCCAAGGGAATGACCCAAGTTGCCCTAGACGCCGGCCTGAGCCGCGAGAGCTTGTACCGGGCCCTCAGCGCCGACGGCAATCCGAGCTTCGCGACGGTGCTGAAGGTTGCGCGCGCGTTGGGCGTCAAGTTCCACGCCCAACCGGTTTGACCGTCGTAGTTTGGCTTTATGGGACGGTTCACTTGCCCAATCATGCGCCCGCGAATTTCGGGGCGGTTCAGGCATGTTTTAGGGTGCGTACAAATAAAAACGCCCCGAAGGGCGCTTGTTTACTGGCTGTCTGGCGGAGACGGAGGGATTCGAACCCTCGATGCGCTTTTGGCACATACTCCCTTAGCAGGGGAGCACCTTCGGCCTCTCGGTCACGTCTCCGGAATCTCGAATTCTAGCACGGGGGTTTTTAACGTCTGCCCCTGGAAGTCAGCCGATACGCCCGCCGCGCAAGCCGCCGGTCGCCTAAAGTTCCCCCAGTTCGCTCAGCCAGGCCCACTGCGTATCGGTCAGGCCCGACGCACGACTCATCGCCCTGTATACGGCTTGGGTGGGCGTTTCTCGGTAAACGCCCGGGCGCTTTCTCGAAAGTCGTCGGTTAGGTGCAATTTGAGCGGGTCAGTCAGCAGGGAAGCGCGCCGTTCGGCTTCCTCGATTTCGGCGCGCCGAGCACGCACTGCCGCCCGCACGCTCAGCGGTGGATTGGCGGCAATCTTGCGCGCTAGCGTCTGGGCATGCTCCATGCGCGTACCTGCCGGCACCAGGTGCTCTACCACCCCGGCGCGGTGCGCCTCTTCGGCCGTGAACCATCGCCCGGTCAGGGTGACATCCCAGGCAAAGCTCGGCACCCCGCGCGCGCGCAGCAAATAGCCATAGCGCACTGGTGACAGACCACGCGTCGTCTCAGTCACCTGAAAGCGCGTGCCCTCCTCCACCACCAGTTGATCGGTGCTCAGTGCCACGCCCAGACCCATGCCGATGGCATAGCCATGGATGGCGCCAATGACCGGCTTCCAGTTGGTGGCATGCGTGAAGAGATCGGCCCCGCGTGCGCCATGCCCTTCCGGGCCGCCCAGCGTCTGGAGTTCCTCGCGCGTGCGCAACTGACGCTGCTGCACATCGGCACCACTCGAAAACGCGCGCCCTGCGCCCGACAGCACGGCGACCAACGCATCGTCATCGGTATCGAATCGGCGCAGCGCAGCAATGAGCGCCAGGACCAACTCATCGCTGAAGGCATTGAGCTTGTCGGGGCGATTCAGTGTGAGCTGAACGATCGAGCCTTCGCGCTGATACAGCACCAGTTCGTCGGCGGCAGGGGTAACGGTCATGGTGGTCTCCTTAACGGCCGCGCACAGTGTGCAGGCGCCAGTCTCGCCAGGCAGTATGGGACTCGCGCGAAGCATCAGTGAGTGAGAGCGCCATGAATCGGCACACATCGGCCCGTGACCGCCCGATGTGACCGCCCAGAGTCTTAGGCGGCCTGCTCCAGATCGAAAGCCTTATGCAGCGCACGCACCGCCAGCTCGAGATACTTATCTTCGATGACGACAGAAATTTTGATTTCGCTGGTGGAGATCATCTGGATGTTGATGCCCTCCTGGGAGAGCGTCTGGAACATCTTGCTGGCGATGCCGACGTGCGAACGCATGCCGATGCCCACCACCGAGACCTTGGCGATCTTGGGATCGCCCACGATGCTGCCGGCGTTGACCGCGGGCTTGACCGTGCTGTTCAGTACATCGAGCGCCTTCTGGTACTCGCCGCGAGCCACCGTGAACGAGAAGTCGGTCATGCCGTTGGTACTCTGATTCTGGATGATCATGTCGACATCGACATTGGCTGCAGCCACCGGCCCCAGGATCTGATAAGCCACGCCGGGCCGATCGGGCACATGGGTGAGCGTGATCTTTGCTTCGTCGCGGGCAAAAGCAATACCCGAAATGACTGCCTGTTCCATCGTTGCATCTTCCTCGAAGGTGATCAGCGTGCCGGACGCCATCTCGGTGGCCAGATCCATGTCGGGCGGCGTGAGGCTGGAAAGTACGCGCGTTTTGACCTTGTATTTGCCTGCAAATTCCACCGAACGGATCTGCAGGACCTTGGAGCCCAGGCTCGCCATCTCGAGCATCTCCTCGAAGGTGATGCGCGGTAGCCTTCGCGCCTCGGGCACGATGCGCGGGTCGGTGGTGTAAACCCCGTCCACATCGGTATAGATCAGGCACTCCTCTGCACCCATCGCTGCGGCCACCGCCACGGCAGAGGTATCGGAGCCGCCCCGCCCCAGCGTCGTGATATGCCCGTTGGGGTCCACCCCCTGAAAGCCTGTGACGATCACCACGCGGCCTGCGTCGAGGTCAGCGCGCACGCGGGCATCGTCAATCGACTGGATCCGCGCCTTGGTGAAGGCACTGTCGGTGCGCACCGGCACTTGCCAGCCGGCATAGCTGACTGCGTCCACCCCAATGGCCTTGAGCGCCATGGCGAGCAGACCCACCGAGACCTGCTCACCGGTGGAGGCGATCATGTCGAGTTCACGCGGATCGGGGGGCGACTGCAACTCGGTTGCCAGGCCGATGAGACGGTTGGTTTCACCCGACATGGCCGAAGGGACGACCACCATGCGGTGCCCGGCCTTGTGCCACTTGGCCACGCGTTGGGCCACGTTGCGGATGCGTTCAACGGACCCCATGGAGGTGCCGCCGTATTTGTGAACGATGAGAGCCATCGGTGCGCGCCGCCCATGCAAGGCAGCTTTCCTGCTGACAAAACCGTCGATTTTACTCGATCGCGGCACCGGGTTTGAGGGCCGGCCGCATCGCGTTTGAATCCAGTGCGCGCGGACCAAACCATGCCAGCTCCGGGTGGATCTGTGCGCCCTCGGGCGCCCAGTCCAATCGAATGCCAGGCGACGACCACGGCCAGTCGCTGCTACGGTCCATACCAAAGGGGGCCGCCATGAGCACCCGGCCCCGCACGCACACCACGGGCAGCGCAGGCCGCACCCAAGTCGGAAGGCCCGCCTCTTGCCACAACTTGCGCACGTCACGGGATCGACCGGCCTGATGCGGGCGAAAACGGTCTGAGCCATGCCCGGTGCGCACCACGAGAGCCTGCGCGCGTAACCACTGGGCTGACAGGCCGTCAGGCGCAGGCTGAAACAGCAGTCGGCCCGAGGCCGGTAAATCGATGTGTGGCTCACCCTGCCAGGGTGGCAAGGCGGTCGGTTCATGGGTCAGCCGCGCAGCCTCGATGGCGGGCATCGGCATCGCGAAGACGCAATCGCGGTAGCGCCGAAGCATGAGCGCCTCGTGCCTGATCTGCGCCTGCGGGCCTTCGGCATCGATCAATTGCGCGCGCATCGCCTGCAGTCGGGCGGCTGTGGGCATCGCACAGCCAAGCGTGCGCAGCCAGACACGCAGCGTCATGGCAATCCGCGCATCAGGCAGTGTGCGAAGGCCACGTCGATCGAAGGCCTGCAGGCCTTGGGGTGCGCAGCGCGCCGCTTGCAGATCGGCCTGCGCCTGGGCATGCAACACCTCGCGCGCTTGGCGCAGATGTGCCAGCACGTCTGGAAGCTGTTCGCCCAGGCCTGGCAGGGTCCGGGACAAGACCGGTAGCACCTGATGACGGATGGCATTGCGACGCAAGCGCTCATCGTCGTTGCTCGGGTCTTCAATCCAATGCAATCCGGCGTGTTGCGCATACCGCTGCAACACGGTGCGCGAGACATCCAGCAGAGGTCTGATCAGCAACACCCCATCGCGCTGATCTCTTGTTGCCATGCCGCACAGGCCGTCCAGACCACTGCCGCGCGTCATGGCCAGCAATAGCGTTTCAAGCTGGTCATCAGCATGGTGAGCCGTCAGTAGTGCCGCAGCCCCGCTGTCACGACAGGCTGCGTACAGTAAACGGTAGCGCGCTGCGCGCGCCCAGCCTTCGACATTGGCGCCCGAAGGCACCGGGCTGCCGATGCGCAAGCAGCGCGCCGACACACCGAGTGCATGCGCGCGATCGGCACAGTGCGTGGCCCATCCGTCGGCAGCAGGCTGCAGCCCGTGATGCACATGCAGTGCGATCACGGATGACGGCCCAACCACTTGGACCGCCGCATGCAGGAGCACGGACGAATCGAGGCCACCGCTGAACGCAATGGCCAGGGGCTGCGAGGGGCTGATCGACAGCCCAGCGAGCGCGCCCCTTAGCGACGCATCAACCGAGTTCCTTGACCTTGCCATAGGCCAGAATCCGCTGCTGGCGCTGCCGCACCAGTTCGGCTGGCTTGATGTTCTGGAACTGGCGCAGCGCCTCACCCAGCGCACGCTTGAGCATCAGGGCCATTTGTGCGGGGTCACGATGCGCCCCGCCGAGGGGCTCATTGACAATGCGGTCAATCAGACCCAGCGCCTTGAGCCGATGCGCCGTGATGCCCATGATCTCGGCCGCCTCAGGCGCTTTTTCAGCGCTCTTCCACAGAATGGCTGCGCAGCCCTCGGGCGAAATGACCGAGTACACCGCGTGCTGCAGCATCAGGACGCAATCGGCCACGGCAATGGCCAACGCCCCGCCCGAGCCGCCTTCACCGATCACCGTGGTGATGATCGGCACCTTCAACTCGGCCATGGCGAACAGGTTGTGGCCAATGGCCTCGGACTGCCCGCGCTCCTCGGCACCGATGCCGGGAAATGCGCCAGGCGTATCCACAAAGGTCAGGACCGGCAAGCCGAATTTCTCGGCGGTGCGCAGCAGGCGCAGTGCCTTGCGATAGCCCTCGGGGCGCGGCATGCCGAAATTGCGCAGCACCTTTTCCTTGGTATCGTGCCCTTTCTGGTGGCCGATGATCATGACCGGCTGCCCGTTGAACCGGGCCAGCCCGCCCACGATGGAAGGGTCGTCCGCAAAGCTGCGGTCGCCGTGCATCTCGTGGAAATCGGTGAAGATCGAAGCGATGTAGTCGAGCGTGTAGGGACGCTGCGGATGGCGCGCCACCTGAGCCACCTGCCAGGGCGTGAGCCGCGTGTAGGTGTCCTTGACCAGCGCATCGGCCTTTTTCTGCAGGCGGGAAATTTCGTCGGCAATGTCGACGGCGGAATCATCCTGCACGAAGCGCAGTTCCTCGATCTTGGCCTCGAGTTCGGCAATCGGTTGCTCGAATTCCAGAAAGCTTGTCTTCATGTTGAGCTCAATACTCCACGGGTAGCGGATCGAGACTGCGCCACAAATACCAGGTGGCCACCGTGCGCCACGGCTGCCAGCGCTGACCATGGCCGGCCGCTTCAGCGCGGCTGATGGGCTGACCGCCGTTGTACTGCATGGCGATCGCCTTGAGAAGCCCCAGATCGTCCAGAGGAAAGACGTCGGGGCGCAGCAGGTTGAACATCAGGAACATCTCGGCGGTCCAGCGGCCAATGCCCCGTACCTGGACCAGCTCGGCAATGATGGCTTCGTCGTCCAGCTGCGGCCAATGGGCCGGATCGACCGTACCGCTCACGAAATGGCAGGCCAGGTCGCGCACATACTCGGCCTTGCGCAAGGACAGCCCTGCACCCGTGAGCGTGGTCAGGCGCATGCGCGACACCCGCTCCGGGGCGACGGTGCCAGCAGCCTTTTCGAAACGCAGCCAGACCGCCTGAGCGGCCTTCACTGAAATTTGCTGCCCAACGATCGAGCGCGCGAGCGTATTGAAGGGATCGCCGCGCGAGCTCAGTTGACCCACCCCTTGCCAGGTGCGCACCAGGGCGGCCATGGCCGGATCGGCTTGAGCAAGCGCCGCGCTGGCCTGCTGCCAGTACTCGGGCTTAAGAGCCGATGCGAGCGCGGTCACGCTCAGGCCCGACGCCAGCGGGTGCCGGTGGCACTGTCTTCGAGCACGATTCCGGCTGCCTGCAATTCGCCGCGCAGGCGGTCGGCCTCGGCGAACTGCTTGGCGCGTTTGGCTTCGGTGCGGCGCAGGACCAGCGCATCAATGTCGGCGTCGCTCAGGCCTGCAACCGCGGGGGCAGCGCGCAGACCACTGCGCACCACCGACGCGCTGTCGCGCCCGAGCAGCCCCAAGACACCTGCGAGGGCGCGCAATTGGCGCTCGACCGTGGCATCTCGGGTGCGGTTCAATTCGCCCGCCAGCTCGAAGAGCACCGACACCGCCACAGGCGTGTTGAAGTCATCGTTCATGGCGTCCCGGAACCGTTGGGCTTCGGGCGCCGACCAGTCGACTTCGGCAGGCGCATGCACACCAGGGGTAAGGGCCGTGTACAGACGCAGCAGGCTGGCGCGCGCATCTTCGAGGTGCGCATCGGAATAATTGAGCGGGCTGCGGTAATGGGCACGCAACACGAAGAGTCGCAGCACCTCTGCATCAAACTGCGCCAGCACTTCTCGGATCGTAAAGAAGTTGCCCAAGGACTTGGACATCTTTTCGTCGTCCACGCGCACGAAGCCGTTGTGCATCCAGTAGCGCACGAAGGTGCCCGGATGCGCACCTTCGCTCTGAGCGATCTCGTTTTCGTGGTGGGGAAATTGCAGGTCTGCGCCACCACCGTGAATGTCGAGCGCTTCACCCAGCAGCGCTGTGGCCATCGCCGAGCATTCAATGTGCCAACCGGGTCGCCCGCTGCCATAAGTCGAGGGCCAGCGTGCTTCTTGCGGGTCAGCGTCTTTGGACGCTTTCCAGAGCACGAAGTCGAGCGGGTCCTGCTTGGCGTCAGTCACCGCCACGCGCTCACCGGCACGCAATTCGTCCAGGGACTTGCCCGACAGACGGCCATAGGGCGCGAACTTGCGTACCGAAAAATTCACGTCACCATCGGCTGCCCGATAGGCCAGCCCGTTTTGCTCAAGCAGGCCGATCAGGTTGAGCATCTGCGGCACGTATTGCGTGGCGCGGGGCTCGTGATCGGGGCGCAGCACGCCCAGTGCGTCGAGGTCCTGGTGCATGGCGGTGATGAAACGCTCGGTGAGTGCGCCGATCGTCTCGCCGTTTTCAATCGCACGACGGATGATCTTGTCGTCGATGTCGGTAATGTTGCGCACGTAGGTGAGCGCAAAACCGGAGGCACGCAGCCAGCGAGCCACCATGTCGAAGACCAGCATCATGCGGGCGTGTCCGACATGACAGTGGTCGTAGACCGTGATACCGCAGACATACATGCGGACTTTGCCCGGCTCGATCGGGGCGAAGTCTTCCTTGCGACGGGTGAGCGAGTTGTGGATGCGGAGCATGGCGAGCGGGGGACGCTGAGCCGGCCTCAGGTGTGGGCCGGGTTGTTAGAATGTACGGATGCCTTGCGCCCTGGTTTTGGCCCCGCCTGCGATCGCAGACACCCTGAGCAGCACACTGCAAAGTGATCGGCTGAGTATAACAGCGCCGTCTTTGGACTCAGCGCCCGGCAACGCACTGTGGCGCAGCCTGACTGCGGTCGTGTGCACAGCGCTCGCGCTGACGCTTCTTCTGGCGGTCTGGATGCCCTCCTGGGTCGTGGCCCAGACGACCATGCGGGGCGTGCGACCAGCGCCTGCCATCGGTGCGCCCGAACCCGTTCGCCCGCGGGTCTCAGTGCCCTATGACGGGGCCATCGCCGCCTACCGCGATGGGCGTACCGATGAAGCCTATGAGCTCACGCAAGCGGCTCTGAAAGCAGACCCTCGCAATGCGGAGCTGCGGTTTTTGCGCGGTGTGCTGCTGACCGAACGCGGCCGCACCGATGAGGCCCTGGTCGAATTTCAGGCGATGGTCGATGACTTTCCGGAGCTGCCAGAGCCCTACAACAACATCGCGTTCATTCAGGCCAGCCGCGGGCAGTGGGACCAAGCACGCCGTGCACTCGAACAGTCGATCAACGTGGTGCCCTCGTATGCATTGGCCCACGAAAATCTGGGTGACATTTATCTGCAATTGGCCGCGCAGGCCTATGCGCGTGCGGGGCGGCTCAACCCGCAAAGCACCTCGGCGCGCAGGAAACTCGCCACCTCACTGGATCTCATCGACCGCACGCAGGCCGTGCCGGCTGATTCGCCCACTCTCCCCAACCCGCGCCCAGGCGCCCCTTCACAGGTAAAACCGCAATGAACAGAACCCTCCCCTTTCTGAGCGCCCTGCTGATCTCGATGGCTGTGCCCGATGGCGCTGCTGCGCAGGCCAACCCGCAGGTGCTCATCAAGACCTCCAAGGGCGAGATCGTGCTGGAGCTCTATCCGGCCAAGGCGCCGATCACCGTCGAGAACTTCCTCAAGTATGTGGACGACAAGCACTACGACAACACCATCTTTCATCGCGTGATCGGCAACTTCATGATCCAGGGCGGTGGCTTCACCGCCGACATGAAGCAAAAACCTACGCGCGCGGGGATCAAGCTGGAGTCGCAAAACGGCCTGAAAAACGATACCGGCTGGGTGGCGATGGCGCGCACTTCAGTACCTGATTCAGCCAGTTCGCAGTTCTTCATCAATGTGGTCGATAACGCCATGCTGAACCACCCGCAACCCGATGGTCATGGCTATGCGGTGTTCGGCAAGGTCATCAAGGGCATGGACACGGTCGAGGCCATCAAGGGCGTTCGCACCACGCGCACAGGCATGCACAGCGATGTGCCGGCCGAAGCCGTGGTCATTCAATCCATGGCCCGCGTCGCAGCGAAGTAAGCCGCTTCGCTCGCTCGCAGGCATCTGTTGAGGCACCCCAGGTGAACGCCCTTCCTGTGCCACTGCGCATTGCGCGTGAGGCGCGGGTGGCGTTCGCCTCGGACCTGCATCTGTCCGCCAGCGACCCGGGCACTGCCGACATGGCGCTGACCGCGCTGCACAAGCAGGCCAGGGGATGCGCGCATTTGTTCCTGCTCGGCGACCTCTTTGAGATGTGGGTGGGCGATGACGGTGCTGATGCGCTTGCGCTGCGCTTGGCGAGCTTGCTGAGCGCCATGGCTGCGGACGGCACCAGTGTGTGGCTTATGCGCGGCAACCGCGATTTTCTGCTGGATGTTCAAGCGTCTCAGTTACATGCAGCGACGTTTTCGTCGCGCTGTGCAGCCACACTGCTGGACGACCCCTGCCTGATTGACCTGCATGGGGTGCGAACGCTGCTGGCGCATGGCGATGCCTATTGCACCGACGATACGGTGTATCAGCAATGGCGCGCCACCTGCCGTCAGCCTGCCTGGCAGCAGGCCATGCTGAGCCGTTCACTGGCCGAGCGTGAAGCACTCGGGCGCCAGGCCCGCGAGCACAGCGAAGCCGGCAAGCGTGAACAGTCGGACGCGCTGATGGATGTCAACCTGATGGCCGTGGAGGCCGCCATGGAGGCCGCACACGCGGCGCTGCTGATTCACGGGCACACGCATCGGCCGGCGCTGCATCGGTGGCAGGATGCAGGCGGAACCGAACGCACCCGGCTGGTGTTGCCTGACTGGGACGCCGGTGCCGCTCGCGGCCATGTGACCCTTTGGCAGGATGGCGCGCTCCTCCCGCCGGGCTGATCCGAGAATGTGACAGCGCTTCGGTGTCAGTCCACCATGCGGCTGAGCCGGGTCGCATCGAGTGGCGCAGGCTCACAGCCCTGCGGACACATGCCTGCTTGCTCCAGCGCCGCGACCAGCCGATCCATGCGACGGTCTTGCTCGGCCACATGATCGATCAGCTGATGCAGCGCCACCGACAGCGGATCATCCGTACCCTGAGTCACGGCATACGCCGAGAAACCCATCTTGTTGGCCTGCGCCTCACGACGCTGATCGAGGTCGTCGCCGATGATCCGCGCGGGGATGCCGACCGCCGTTGCGCCGGGCGGCACGGTCTTGACCACCACCGAATTGGAGCCTACGCGGGCACCAGCTCCGACGGTAAAGCCTCCCAGCACCTTGGCCCCGGCGCCGATGACCACACCAGCTTCAAGCGTGGGATGACGCTTGGCGCCGCGTGTCAGCGACGTGCCGCCGAGCGTGACCCCCTGGTAGATCGTGCAGTCATCGCCCACCTCGGCGGTTTCACCGATGACCACGCCCATGCCGTGGTCGATAAACACGCGCCGACCAATCTTGGCGCCAGGGTGAATCTCGATGCCGGTGACCATACGCCCAAGATGCGAGACAAAACGCGCAGGCGTGGTGAGGCCGGCCTTCCATAGGCGGTGCGCCATGCGATGCACGACCAGAGCGTGCACACCCGGGTAACACAGCAGCACCTCCAGCCGGGAACGGGCAGCCGGGTCGCGCTCACGCACGACCGAGACATCTTCGTTGAGTCGCTCAAACATGGGCGCTTCCGGCTCGGGGACAGGGGGCGATTTTAGCCCTGATCCTGACCGAGTATCGGATCAGGCGGCCGTGCTTGGGGAATCGGCTGCTCCATGCGCTTGCACAGGCCCCGCAGCAAATCGACTTCTTCGGGGCTCAGCCGGGCGCGCTGCAGCAGCCTGGACAATCGAGGCATGAGCTTCTTGGGATGCGCCGGATCCAGGAACCCGACCGCGATCGAGGCCCGCTCGAGATGCTCCAGCAGACCCTGTACGGCACGCTGGTCGGCCAAACGCTCAGTGGGTAATGAGGCCGGTGATGACGCAGAAGAGGCCGGCATCGATGCGTCGGCCGTCTCGGTGGCGGCCATCGCGCCGACTGCCCCCAGCGCTTCGCGTCGCAGCACATAAGCCACGACTTGCAGCGCCTGGGCCAGATTGAGCGATGAATAGAGCGGGCTGGCCGGAATGCTGAGCATCTGCGCGCAGGCCTGCACCGACTCGATCGACAGGCCCGTGCGCTCTGGCCCAAAGACGAAGGCCACCCGATGCTCTGCGTGCACATGCAACACATCCAGGGCGGCGCGCGCGGCAGCTTCGGGCGGCTGCGGTACCGGCCCGAACTCACGCGATTCCGCGCTCACCGCCACGGCCATTACACAATCTGCCAACGCATCAGCGAGCTGAGGAAAGATACGGGCCGTCTGCAGGCGGTCGGTGGCGCCGCTGGCAAACGCGATCGCCTCAGGTTGCTGACAGACATCTGCAAAGCGGGGGTGGACCAGTCGCAGATCGCTCAGACCCATGGTTTTCATGGCTCGCGCAGCCGAGCCGACATTGCCCGGATGGCTCGTGCCCACCAGTACGAAGGTCACACGCTCCAGTACCAGCGGATCGGCCTGATGCAGGGCCGCAGGCGTATGGCGCTCGTAGGCGCTCAATGGGAGCGTCAACGTGCCCCGGTCGATACCGCCGGACGGCCAAACTGTTCGCCCAGGATCAACGGATCTTGGCGATTGACGATGGCCTGCGGCCCAAGGGATCCGATGATCATGCCCGCCGCGGCAGCCAGCACACCCGCCAGCTGCGCTGGGAACGCTTCGCCGGCAGGCGTGACCAGGAACAGGATCCAGGTGAGCAGACCCAGCGTCGTGGAGAACACAGCACCCTGGGTCGTCGCGCGCGACCAGTACAGCCCGGCCAGCAGCGGCACGAACGCCCCCACCAGCGGCACCTGGTAGGCCGCCGACACCAGTTCATAGATGGGTGTGCCCTCCATGACGATGGCGTAGGTCAGCACCAGAACGCTGAAAACCAGTGTGGCAATCCGCATGTCGCGCAGTTCTTCGCGATCGCCCATGCGCGGCTTGAACTGGCGCCAGATGTTTTCGGTGAAGGTCACCGAGGGCGCCAGCAGTGTGGCCGAAGCGGTGGATTTCAGCGCCGACAGCAGTGCGCCGAAAAAGATCACCTGCATCGCGAAGGGCATATGTTCGAGTACCAGCGTGGGCAGCACCTTTTGCGGATCGTCTTCGATCAGCGCCGCCGCCTTTTCAGGCATGACCAACAGGGCACTGGTGACCAGGAACATCGGGACGAACGCAAACAGGATGTACAGGGCACCGCCGATGACAGGACCACGCGTGGCGGCCTTCACATCCTTGGCCGACATCACGCGCTGAAAGACATCTTGCTGCGGAATGGAACCAAACATTATGGTGATGGCTGCCGCAATGAAAAAAAGCACCTCACGGGCATCTGGCTCGGGCCAGAACTTAAAGAGATCCTTGCTCGAAGCCAGCGCAATCACCTTGTCGGCGCCTCCGGCCAACTGGCTGGCAAAGAACGCAATGATGACTAAGCCAACGACAAGAATGATCATCTGGACGAAATCGGTGACCGCCACCGACCACATGCCGCCGAACAGCGTGTACGCCAGAATCGAGGCGGTACCCAGCACCATACCGGCCGGGATGGAAATAGCGCCACCCGAGAGCAGATTGAACACCAGGCCCAGCGCCGTGACCTGTGCCGACACCCAGCCCAGATAGCTCACGATGATGATGATCGAGCAGACCACCTCGACCCAGCGTCCGTATCGGGCCCGGTAATAGTCACTGATGGTGAGCAGCGTCATGCGATAGAGGCGCGCCGCAAAAAACAGTCCGACCAGGATGAGGCAGAACCCCGCACCGAACGGATCTTCGACCACTGCACCGAGCCCACCCGATGCAAACTTAGCCGGAATGCCCAGCACAGTTTCGGCACCAAACCAGGTGGCGAATGTGGTGGTGATCACCATCACGAGCGGCAGGTGCCTCCCAGCCACTGCGAAATCCGAGGTGTTCTTCACCCGCCTGGCTGCCCACAGGCCAATGGCGATGGTCACGAGCAGGTAGGCAAATACCAGAGCAAGCAGCATGTCAGTCGGCCGAACGAAAGGATCGGTTCAAAGGGAGTGGGACGCGGAAGAACGCGTGGACTACCCCACGCCGCCCCACTGGAATAAAGGGCCAGTCGGCAGCACTGCGCTGCGAACAGACACCAGCCAAGGCGGATTATCTACGGGAACGGCCGCGAGGCAAGCCTTGCCCCGTCGCAGTGCCTTACAATGGACGGTTTAAGCCGATCGTCGCTTCATGCACCCCATGCTGAATGTCGCGGTGCGCGCAGCGCGCGCCGCAGGCCGGATCATCACCCGAGCCAGTCACGACCTCGAGAAGGTGCGAGTCGCCTCCAAGCAGCGCAACGATTTCGTCACCGAAGTCGACCAGGCTGCCGAGAACGCCATCATCACGACCCTGCAGCAGGCCTACCCGGGTCACGCGTTTCTGGCCGAAGAGTCAGGGCATTCAACGCCGCAAGGCGACATTGCCCCGCAAGACGCCGAGCACATCTGGATCATTGATCCTCTGGACGGCACCACCAACTTCATTCACGGCCTGCCACAGTACGCGGTCTCGATCGCACTGATGCAAAAAGGGGTGGTCACCCAGGCCGTGGTCTACGACCCCAATCGGGACGAGCTCTACACCGCCAGCAAGGGTCGCGGCGCCTTTCTGAATGATCGGCGCATCCGCGTCTCGAGCGCCACCAAGCTCGACGGAGCGCTGGTGGGCACGGGCTTTCCGTTCAGGCGTATCGAGGACCTTGATCGCTATCTGCCCATCCTGAAGGCCGTGATGGAAAGAGCAGCCGGGGTGCGCCGCCCCGGGGCCGCTGCGCTCGATCTGGCGTATGTGGCGGCAGGCCGCTATGACGCGTTCTTCGAGATGGGGCTGATGCCCTGGGACGTGGCGGCCGGCAGCCTGCTGGTCAGCGAAGCGGGCGGTCTGATCGGTGATTTGCACGGCGAAGCCAACCATCTCTTCACCGAGCAGGTCCTGGCCGGTACGCCCAAGGTGTTCAGCCAGATGGTGGCCTTATGTGCGCCTCATGCGGCCCAGATTCCTGCGGTGCGCAACTGAACTGATCCGCGCTGCGCGTCAGTTCGCTGGCGCCTGTAACGCCGGAACGATTGAGATGTCGGCGCCCGGCATGGATGATCCGATCGCCTGGCGCAGGCGGCCGACGCGCTGCATGACCTCGCCCATGGATAGCTCAGGGCTGAATTCGAGGAATACCTCGACATAGACGCGGGGCCCGGAGCGGCGGGTGCGGACCCCATGCAGCCGGTCATAGTCATCGAAATGCTCGACGAGGCTGCGCATGATGACCAACTGAAGCGTTTCATCCAGGGTGGCGTCGAGCAAATCACCGACCGACGATGTCATGACCGCCCATGCCCCGTGAAACAGAAAACCCACACCGACCAGTGCCGCGATAGGGTCGATGTACAGGCTCCAGGGTTTGTCGCGAAACACAAGCGCTGCCACAAGGGCCAGCGCCATCAGCGCATCCAGCAGCGCCTTTGAAAACCACAGTTGCGCCTGCGACTGAAGGATGGCCGAGTGCTGCGTGCGCAAGGCCCAGGTGTTCTTGAGCCACAGACCGAAGCCGATCAGGGCGTACACCGAAAAAATGGCGATGCCCGGCAAGGTGCCTTCGGTGGGCTCGGGATGACGCAGATGCGTGATCGAACGAAACAGGATGAAGATGGCGCTGGCCAGCATCAGCAAGCCGATGCCCATGCTCACCAGATTTTCGAGTTTGCCCACGCCGTAGGCAAAGCGCTCGTTGGGTGCCTTGCGCACTGCCCGCACCGTGAGAAATGCCGCCAAAACCGCCAGAAAATCGGCGGCTTCCTTGAAGGCATCGCTCAGGATGGTGACCGAGGTGGAGAACCAGGCCGCCATGCCGATCAGCACCACATCGATGCCGCACACCAGCAACGCCAGCCGCAGACTACCCTCGCGGCTCATCTCAGCCTCGGGCGGGACACTTGCAGACTCGGTGACAGTGACAGTCATCGCGCTGCGCTCAGATGACGGCGCTGCGTGAGGCCGGCCTGATGCGGGCCGGCGGAACCCGCTCGGGTCGCAAGCCGATCACGCCAACGCAGCCAGACGGCTGGCCTGGTTGATGGCGCGCTTGGCATCGAGCTCAGCGGCCTCGAACGCTCCACCGACCAGGCTGGCTTTCACCCCGGCCGACTGCAGCGCATCGAACAGCCCGCGGGCAGGCTCCTGTCCGGCACAGACGATGACCGTATCCACCTCAAACAGTCGCGGTTCGCCGTTGACGCGCGCATGCAAGCCCCGATCATCAATCTGCAGATACTCGACCCCGTTGATCATCTGCACACCACGGCGTGCGAGCGTCATGCGGTGCGTCCACCCGGTGGTGCGCCCCAGCGACTTGCCTAAGGGATCGGCCTTGCGCTGCATGAGGTAGATGGTGCGATCGGCTGCAGCCACCTGCGGTGTCACGCCTGTGACGCCCCCGCGCGGATGATTCACGAAGTCGATTCCCCATTCACGGGCAAACACCGCGACATCGGTGGCCCCCGAGACCCCTTCATGCGACACAAGCTCGGCCACGTCGAAGCCGATCCCGCCTGCGCCCATGAT
>JBIKKG010000259.1:0-4801 GCA_044360485.1 Burkholderiaceae bacterium
ACCAGCCAGCCCCAGGGCACGTCGCGCATGATGTACTCGACCGACTCGAACGCACGCTGCGCGTCGGGCTTGTAATGCATGGTCAGGAAGATGCCGGTAACGATCTGGATCACCAGTACCAGCATGGCCAGCGAGCCGAAGAAGTACCAGAAGTTGAAGTTCTTGGGCGCGTAGTACTCGGACAGGTGCGCCTTGTAATTCGCCGTCAGGGGAAACCGCTGGTCGATCCAGCCGAGCAGGCCGGTGGTTTCGATCTTCTTGTCTGCTGCTGCCATCGGAAAACTCCAGGACACTCTTTTGTTCTTGCTCGCGCCCGATCGGTGCCGGGCGCTGCGATTCGGATCGTGTACCTGCGCGGACCCCAGGGGTACGCAGGGTGGTTCAGGCCTTCTTGTCTTCGCCGATCAGTAAACGGGTGTCGGACAGGTAGGTGTGCGGCGGCACATCAAGATTGGCATTGGCCGGCTTGTTCTTGAACACCCGTCCGGCCATGTCGAACGTGGACCCATGGCAGGGGCACAGGAACCCGCCCTCCCAGTCTTCGGGCAGCGAGGGCTGAGCGCCCGGCGTGAACTTGTCGCTCGGCGAGCAACCCAGGTGCGAGCAGATGCCGACCACGACCAGATATTCCGGCTTGATCGAGCGCGCCTGATTCTTGGCGTAATCGGGCATGGCGAACTGGTAGGGCTTGCTGGAGTCGGGGTCCAGTACATGAGGCTCGGTCTTTTTTAATGACTCCAGCATCTCGGGCGTGCGACGTACGATCCAGACCGGGTTGCCGCGCCATTCAACGCGGCGCAGATCACCGGGCGCCATGCCCGAAATGTCTGCCTCGACCGGCGCCCCGGCGGCCTTTGCACGCTCGGAGGGCTGGAAGGTGCTGATGAGCGGGATGGCGCAGGCAGCGGCACCCACAGCGCCGACTGCAGCCGTGGTGACCAAAGCGGCGCGGCGGGACGGTTCAGTGGGCAGCAGACTCGGAGCGGACAGGCTCGAGGTGGTGTTAGCCATGAAGACCTCGGAGAAAACAGCAACGGAACGAAGCGACCGACCCACCGCGGACCACTGGAGCGCGAACAGACTCCAGTCTCGACGGACAGCATCGACCATGCGCAATACGACCCCGGTACAGATTACGGGGCAACAACAACCCTCAATTCTAGCCGTTTATCGTGGCGCTGCAAAAAGCAGACTGGGCACAGAGGGCAATTGGCTGAACCAGTGATATCTTTCATTTCTCCAATGAAGATCAGGGATTTGCATTCATGAGTCTAGCGTCCGAATTCAAGGCCTTCGCCGTCAAGGGCAACGCCATCGACCTGGCCGTTGGCGTCATCATCGGTGCGGCGTTCGGCAAGATCGTCGATTCCATCGTCAATGACCTTGTCATGCCGCTCATTGCCCGCCTGCTGGGCGGCAAGTTTGACTTCAGCAACCTGTACGTGTTGCTGGGCGACATTCCAGCCGGCACCCCGAACACGCTGGATGCGCTCAAGAAGGCGGGTGTGCCGGTCTTTGCCTGGGGCAACTTCCTGACCATCCTGATCAATTTCATCCTGATGGCCTTCGTGATCTTCATGCTGGTCAGGTACCTGAACAGGGTCAAGGACACGGTCCTGGGTGAAGAGGCCGCTGCCGAGCCGGCGGCCCCGCCCGCCACGGAAGTGCTGCTCGCCGAGATCCGCGACGAACTGAAAAAACGGGCTGTCTGAGGACAAACCGCCCGGTCTCATGGGCGGCGGCGGCTCGACAGTCTCGGGCGACGGGTCAGCGCATTCCTGGTCGACCAGGTCGACCAGGTCGGTATGCTGACGACTGAGTGCAGGCACCGCGTGCACAACCGTGCGTGAAACCGCCTGTTTGTGCGGAAGATGAAGTGCGCTGAACCGGCCGCGGATCCGGGCAGGACGCAATGCGCTCAGACCGGATTCGGGTCGTCGATGAAGACCACTTCAATGCCGAATTGCTCGGCGACTCGCGCACCCAGGGCCTGCACGCCATAGCGCTCGGTGGCATGGTGGCCGGCGCTGGCATAGATGACGCCCGCCTCGCGCGCCAGATGCGTGGTGCGTTCGCTGATCTCTCCGCTCACGAAGGCGTCGGCGCCAGCCTCGATCGCTTGCGGCAGAAAATCCTGCGCAGCACCGGTGCACCAGGCGATGCGACGAATCGGTCGCTCCAGGGCGCCGACCAGCAGCGGCTTGCGTGCCAGGCGTCGCTGCAGCAGGCGGCCAAGACCCGCAGCGTCCGAGGGCGCGGGCAGCGAGGTCATGCGGATCAGGCCCTGGCGGCCGAACGGTTCGCCCACAGGCCACCCCAGATGGCGCGCCAGCGCCACGTTGTTGCCCACTTCGGCATGCACATCGAGCGGCAGGTGGTAGGCAAAGAGGCTCATGCCGGAGGTCATCAATGCGCTCAGGCGCGCATGGCGTGCGCCGGTCACACAGGGATCCTCACCGCGCCAGAACCAGCCGTGATGCACCAGCACCGCCTGCGCACCGGATCGCGCAGCCGCCTGCACGAAGGCGAGGCTTGCGGTGACACCGCACACCAGCTTTCGGATCCGCGGGCTGCCTTCCACCTGCAGGCCGTTTGGGCAATAATCCTCGAAGGCGCCAGGCTGCAGGGTGTCGTTCAGCCAGCCTTCCAGTGCGTCGCGCGCCACGCCTGCAGGGGCACGCGCAGCGCTGCCTCGCGTCGCACGCCCGCCTCGTCCTTCAGATCCCCTCATTGTCTGCGGCTCCGCTCATGCTCAAGAAGTTGTGGTTGACCTTTGCGCAAGCCGTCGCTGTGGCGCTGGCCATGGTGTTCGTGTTGGCCACCCTCAAGCCGCAATGGCTGCCGGCGCGCCTGTCTGGCTCCTCTGCGGGGCAGGCCGTCGCACCTGTGCCGAGCGCATCAGGCCGCGATGCCGTGACCGGCGCGTCGATTCTGTCATATGCCGATGCGGCAGCCCGGGCCACTCCCGCCGTGGTGAACATCTACACCACCAAGGACAGCCGCCTGCCACCCGACCATCCCTACCTGAACGACCCGATGTTTCGGCGGTTTTTCGGCGACCCGCAGCGCAGCCAGCCCACGTCCAGTTTGGGCTCAGGCGTGGTGGTGTCGCGCGAGGGGACGGTGCTCACCAACCATCATGTGATCGAGGGTGCCGACGGCATTGAAGTGCTGCTGTCGGATGGGCGCCGCGCACGGGCCAGCCTGGTCGGCTCCGACCCGGAAAGCGATCTGGCTGTCCTGAAGGTGGAGTTGCCCGACCTGGCCGCCGTCGAGTGGGGCGACCCCGAGCGCGCTCGCATCGGCGACGTGGTGCTGGCGATCGGCAATCCCTTTGGCGTGGGGCAGACCGTGACCATGGGCATCATCTCGGCGCTAGGGCGCACCCAACTGGGCATCAACACCTTCGAAAACTTCATCCAAACCGACGCCGCGATCAACCCGGGCAATTCGGGCGGTGCGCTAGTCGACACCCACGGCCGGTTGCTGGGCATCAATACCGCGATTTACTCGCGCACTGGCGGCTCCTTAGGCATCGGCTTTGCCATCCCAACGTCCACCGCACGCAATGTGATGGAGCAGATCCTGAAAAACGGCAGCGTGGTGCGCGGCTATATCGGGGTCGAACCACAGGATGTGACGCCCGAGTTGGCGCAAGCCTTCAAGCTGCCGCGCAAGGACGGGGCCATCATCGCCGGCATCATGCGCGGGGGGCCAGCGGACAAGGCCGGGGTGAAAACCGGCGACATTCTGGTGGAGGTGGAAGGTAAGGCCATCCCCAACACGGCCACCATGCTGAACGTGATCGCGCAGCTTGCCCCTGGAGCGAGCAACCGCTTTACCTTCGTGCGGGATGGCAAGGAAATCGAGTTGCCCATCACGGTAGGTAAGCGGCCCAAGCCTGGCGGGCGGCAGGCCGAGTAAAGCGGACCTGCACGCACGGGCCCGCTGTCGGGACGTTGTTCAGGCGGTTGCGGTGCGCCGCACCTCAATCACCTGTTCGCCCCCGCCCGCTGGCGCTAGCAGCGCCGTGCGCTCGCTGGCCACACGCTGCGCATGCGCTTCGCGCACATGACCATAGCCGCGGATCTTGTCGGGCAATGAAGCCAACTGGACCGCACGCGCATGGGTCTGGGGGTTGAGGTCGGCCAGCACACGCGCGATGTCAGCCTGGTAGGTGGTCAACAACTCGGCGGCCAGCGTGCGTTCGGACGAATGACGGAAGGGGTCGAGCACTGAACCGCGCAGTCCGCGCAGCGGCGCCATCAGCCGGAAAGCGCGCATGAGCCAGGGCCCCACTTCGCGTTTGACCAGTTTGCCGCTCGCCGGGTCGCGCTTGCCGAAGGGGCCGCCGGCCACATGGAAGTTGAGCGAGTACGGACCCTCGAAGGTGCGCTCCAGCTCCTGGCGGAATTCCGGCCGCGCATACAGCCTGGCCACTTCCCATTCGTCCTTGTGCGCCATCAGCTTGAACAGTCCGCGGGCCACCGCACGGGCCAGGGCATCGCCCAGACCAAGCGGCGCTTCAGCTTGCGCGACCTTGCGCACGGTCTGCTCATAGCGCGCGGCATAGGCAGCGTTCTGATAATCGGTCAGGAACGCCACGCGCGTGGCGATCAGTTCATCGAGCGAGGCCGACTTGCGTGGATCGAAGCGAATGACCTGCACCGTGGATGGCCCCGCCCCCACCGCAATTTTTTCGACTGCGGCCAGATCGTGCGCAGCGCGGCGCCCCCACAGGAAAGCGCGGCGGTTCTGTTCGATCGCCACGCCGTTCAGTTCGATCGCCCGGTCAATCGCG
>JBIKKG010000260.1:0-4799 GCA_044360485.1 Burkholderiaceae bacterium
GGGCTCGAATGTGCAGTTCGCCATCGATCCCAAGTCGGGCCGGATGATCGTCATCGAGATGAATCCGCGCGTCTCGCGGTCGTCCGCGCTGGCCTCCAAGGCCACTGGTTTTCCCATCGCCAAGGTCGCAGCCAAACTGGCGGTCGGCTACACCCTCGATGAACTGCGCAACGAAATCACTGGAGGGGCCACGCCGGCATCGTTCGAGCCATCGATCGACTATGTCGTCACCAAGGTGCCGCGCTTTGCCTTCGAGAAGTTTCCGCAGGCCGACAGTCACCTGACGACCCAGATGAAGTCGGTCGGTGAAGTGATGGCGATCGGGCGCACCTTCCAGGAAAGCTTCCAGAAGGCGCTGCGCGGGCTCGAAGTGGGGGTCGATGGACTCAACCAGAAAACCACTGATCGCGACACCATCGAAGAAGAGTTGGGCGAGCCCGGCCCTGAGCGCATCTGGTATGTGGGCGACGCGTTTGCACAGGGCTTCACGCTCGACGAGGTCCACACGCTCACGCACATCGATCCCTGGTTCCTGGCGCAGATTCAGGAGATCGTCCAGTTGGAACTTGAGGTCGAAAAGCGCACCCTGGGCGATCTCGACCGAGAAACCTTGCGGTTCCTGAAGAAAAAAGGTTTTTCTGACCGTCGTCTGGCCTACCTGCTCGACAGCACTGAGGGAGAAGTGCGCAAGCTGCGCTGGCGCCTGGATGTGCGGCCGGTGTTCAAGCGGGTTGACACCTGCGCAGCCGAGTTCGCCACCACCACCGCCTACATGTACTCCACCTACGAGGATGAGTGCGAGGCGCAGCCCACTGACCGCAAGAAGATCATCGTGCTGGGTGGCGGGCCCAACCGTATTGGTCAGGGCATCGAATTCGACTATTGCTGCGTGCATGCAGCGTTTGCCCTGCGCGATCGTGGGTTCGAGACCATCATGGTCAACTGCAATCCCGAGACCGTGTCCACCGACTACGACACCTCCGATCGTCTGTACTTCGAGCCGCTCACGCTGGAAGACGTGCTCGAGATCGTCGAAAAGGAAAAGCCGGTCGGTGTGATCGTGCAGTACGGCGGACAGACCCCTCTGAAGCTCGCCAAACCGCTGGAGGCGGCGGGGGTGCCCATCATCGGCACCAGCCCCGAGTCCATCGACATCGCCGAAGACCGTGAGCGTTTCCAGAAGCTGCTGATCAAGCTCAATTTGCATCAGCCGCCTAACCGCACCGCGCGCACCGAAAGCGAAGCCCTCGCGCAGGCGCAGGAAATCGGCTATCCGCTGGTAGTGCGGCCCAGCTATGTGTTGGGCGGTCGCGCAATGGAGATCGTGCACGAGCAACGCGACCTCGAGCGCTACATGCGCGAGGCGGTCAAGGTTTCCAACGACAGCCCGGTGCTGCTCGATCGCTTTCTGAACGATGCGATCGAGGTGGATGTCGACTGCATCGCCGATGGTGAGCGCGTGCTGATCGGTGGTGTGATGGAACATATCGAACAGGCGGGGGTGCATTCGGGTGACTCGGCCTGTTCGCTGCCGCCGCATTCGCTCGAGGCCGGGCTGGTGCTCGAACTCAAGCGCCAGACCGAACTCATGGCCCGAGCCCTGAATGTGGTGGGCCTGATGAATGTGCAGTTCGCGATCCAGCAGGACGGCAACGGCATGTCCAAGGTCTATGTGCTCGAGGTCAATCCGCGCGCCTCGCGTACGGTGCCTTTCGTGTCCAAGGCGACCGGCATCCAGCTGGCCAAAGTGGCCGCCGTGGCCATGGTCGGCGTCACGCTCAGCGAGCAGGGGGTCACCCGCGAAGTGGTGCCCGATTACTTCTCGGTCAAGGAAGCCGTGTTCCCGTTCGTGAAGTTCCCGGGCGTGGACACTATCCTGGGCCCCGAGATGAAATCCACCGGCGAAGTCATGGGCGTGGGCTACACCTTCGGTGAAGCCTTCGTGAAGTCGCAATTGGGTGCGGGCGTGCGACTGCCCACCGAGGGGGGCGTGTTCATTTCCGTCAAGAGTTCGGACAAGGCGCGGGCGGTGCACTGTGCGCTTGCCTTGCATGCCATGGGCTTCAAGCTCGTCGCCACACGCGGCACCGGCGCCGCGATTGCAGCGGCAGGCGTGCCGGTCACCACGGTGCACAAGGTGCAGGAGGGCCGCCCGAACGTGGTCGACATGATGAAGAACGGCGATATCTCGCTCGTGATCAACAGCGTCGAGGAAAAACGCAGCGCCATTGCCGACTCGCGTGCGATTCGCACCACGGCGCTGGCCCAGCGCATCACCTATTACACGACCATCGCCGGAGCGCAGGCTGCCATTGAAGGCATGCGTCATGTGCAAGGGTTGTCGGTCTACTCGGTGCAGGCGCTGCACCGAACGCTCGAAGGGAGCATGCAGTGAGCACCATTCCATTGACAGTTCGCGGCGCACAGCTGCTGAAAGACGAATTGCATCGCCTCAAGCATGTTGAGCGCCCGGCCGTCATTACCGCGATTTCAGAGGCGCGAGCACAGGGGGATCTGTCTGAAAACGCCGAATACGATGCTGCCAAGGAAAAGCAGGGCTTCATCGAGGGCCGCATCGCCGAAGTTGAGGCCAAGCTGGCAGTAGCGCAGGTCATCGACCCCGCCACGCTGGATGCAGGTGATCGCGTGGTCTTTGGCGCTACCGTCGACCTGGAAGACCTGGAGTCCGGCGAAAACGTCACCTACCAGATCGTGGGTGATGACGAAGCCGACATCAAGGAAGGCAAGATCTCGGTGTCCAGCCCGATCGCGCGTGCGCTGATCGGCAAATCCACCGGCGACACCGCCGAGGTCAAGGCACCCGGCGGGGTCCGCGGCTACGAGATCCTGGACGTGCAGTACCGGTAGCCGGCCGCGTGCCTGAACTGCTGCGCCGAGGCGCCGGTGCGGTCGACCTCGCGCCGGAAGCGCCGGCGACCGACTTCTTACCTGCGCTGCGAGGCTTCACGGGCGCGGTCATGCCGCTGCGTGGCTTCGCCGCGGTCTTTGCTGCAGTTTTTGCGCTCCGTGCGCCGCTCGCCTGCTTGCCAGTCGTACTGCGCGCGGCTGAGCGCACGGGCGCATTCAAGCCTACCGGCTGCGGACGTTTGCTGCCTGCTCGACGATTGGGCTCAGCCGGCGAGTTGCTGGCGCCCTGGCTGCGGTTCACTGGAGTGATCGTGGGGTTGAGCGCACCGCGCGCCGTTCGGCTGCCCGGGCCCATGACGCGTGCAGCGCGTGGGGCGGGTCTGAGACGGCTGGGCGTGGGCGCTGCGGGTTCAGCCCGCGGCACACCCGGTCGGGCCCGCTTGGCGGGGGCGGGCTTGCCCTCGGCCGCGAGCTTTTTGGGAGGGGTGGCAACGCGACGGCGGATCGGGGTTCTGGTTTGCGGGACATCGGCGATCGGTCGCCAGAGCACCAACATTTTGCCGATCGATTGCACCAAGGCGCAGCCCAGTCGCTCGGACAGTTCGGTGGCCATGGCGGCGCGTGCTGCGCGGTCATCGCCCTGTACCCGGACCTTGATGAGGCCGTGCGAGCTCAGCGCTCGGTCGGTTTCCGCGCCAACGGCGTCGGTCAGTCCGGCATCTCCGATCATGACGACTGGTGACAGGGCATGGGCTTGCGCGCGCAGTGCGCTGCGCTCAGCCGAGCTCAGGATGGGGGCGGGTCCGATCGAAGCTGACAAGGGTTCGAAATCGGGAACGGGGCGGGCGTTGGGGCGGGCAGGCATCAGGGGATTGTAGGTCATGGCCAAGAACAAGTTCAGCAAGGCGTGGATGCATGCCCATCTCAACGACCCCTATGTGAAGCTCGCGCAGCAGCGCGGCTATCGCTCGCGTGCGGCATTCAAGTTGCTTGAAATCGATGAACAGGACCACCTCATCCGGCGCGGCATGCAGGTTGTGGATCTGGGCTCAGCGCCAGGAAGCTGGTCGCAGCTCTTGCGTGAGCGGATGGCCGGGCCGGGCGGCGAAGTGGACGGGCGCATTGTGGCCATTGACCTGTTGCCCATGGACCCGATCGCCGGGGTGGAATTCATTCAGGGTGATTTTCGCGACGATGCGGTACTCGCTCAGCTTGAGGCGCTCATGGCTGGCTCGGGTGGCCTGGACCTTGTGGTTTCCGATTTGGCCCCCAATCTGTCGGGGGTGGGAACGGCCGATGCTGCCCGTATGGGGCATTTGGCCGAGCTGGCCCTGGAGTTTGCTGGACGGCATCTCAAGCCCAGCGGCGCCCTGCTCATCAAGTGCTTTCATGGCAGCGGGTACAGCCAGATCGTTGAAGCGTTCAAGCGGGCCTTCGTCACGGTGGCACCGCGAAAGCCGAAGGCCTCTCGGGGCAAATCGGCCGAGACGTATCTGCTTGGACGCTCCCTGAAACGACCGGCGGTCGCCAGCGTGGCTGCCGGCGGGGTGCAGGCCCCTGCGCGAGAGGGGTCGGACAGTTGATTGCGCGTAGAATCAGAACATTGTGCCGGGCCGACGCTTGGCGTTGAAGGAGTTTTCCACGTGAACAACATGTTCTCCAAAGCTGCGGTCTGGATGGTGATCGCTCTGGTGCTGTTCACCGTTTTCAAGCAGTTCGACAACCGTCAGGTTCGGGGCGGAGATCTGTCTTACTCGCAGTTCATGGATGAAGCCAGGGCCGGGCGCATCGAAAGCGTTGTGGTGGATGGTCGCTCGCTCCGTGCCAAGACCAAGGAAGGTCGACCGGTCACCGTGTATTCCCCGGGTTCTGGCGACATCTGGATGATTTCCGACCTCATGAAGTACGGCGTCCAGGTCAGCGCCAAACCA
>JBIKKG010000261.1:0-4765 GCA_044360485.1 Burkholderiaceae bacterium
CAGAATGCCATGCACGCCCGGGTTGGCATTGAGGGCAGCAATGCGTGCCAGCAGGGTTGACTCGCTCGTGTCGGCAGGCAGTCGGTCGAGTGTGGAGACGATGCCCACTTCCTCGCAATCTTTCACCTTGTTGCGCACATAGACCGCCGAAGCGGGGTTGTCACCCACCAGGATCACGGCCAAGCCGGTTTGAACGCCGCGAGCAGCCAGTCGCCTGACGCGCAGGGCGACCTCGTTGCGGACCGATTGGGCAAGCGCGTTGCCGTCGATAATGCGAGCACTCATGGTCGCGGGAGCGTACCACGGGCATCTCATGCACCGCCCCGAACTTGCGCGGCGCGCATCTTGCGGATAAGATTGAGGGCTTCGTTGGGGGTATAGCTCAGCTGGGAGAGCGCTTGCATGGCATGCAAGAGGTCAGCGGTTCGATCCCGCTTACCTCCACCACGAAACCTGAACTGTCGGCATGACGGGTCAGGCGAAAGACGCAGTCCCGTTCGTCTAGAGGCCTAGGACACAACCCTTTCACGGTTGCTACAGGGGTTCGAATCCCCTACGGGACGCCACTATTTCCGAGGCGTTGGCTTAGTTGATCTTGGGGCGTCTTGTGCGCACCCGGCTACGCCACTTATCCGATGGTGCGTCCAAGCATCGAGACACTGTGCTCCTGGAGGGTCTGATTGTTCAGACCGCGCAAAGACAGTGTGAGCATGCCAGCCGCCAAGTCAAACGACACCAAGCCGTAGTGTGTCTCGCGCACCAGGGGGCCTACCCGGTTGGGGCCCGGTTCGTTCGCGGTGGCCCAGGGATGCGTGACGCCGCTTGAAGTCATCTCCCATAAGGCAGCTTGGTGATCGGCGTTCGCCTCGCGGTACAGGGCGCCGATGTGCCGGTCGCCCGACACGATGACCGCGCCACGAGCTCCACTCTGGCGTATGGTGCGCAGGAATCGATCGCGTTCCAGCGGGAGGTTGCCCCAGCGCTCATAGCCGTGCCCTTCGGCCAGCACCTGAATGCTGCTGACGATCAGGTGGGCGTCAGCGGGCGCTCGCAAGCGCCCCTCCAGCCAGCGCCACTGATCTTCGCCGAGCATCGTCTTGGAGGGGTCTGGGTCGGGCAGGTAACGCTCTTTGCCTGGCGCATCCCGCTGATCGGTCGGCTTGAGGGCGCTGCGCCACCAGCGCGTATCCAGCACGATGATCTGCACGCGTCGTCCCCCGGCGACCTCGAGAAACCGGGCGTGATGCAAACCGGGCCGTGTGCGGCGTTCGTCGTCCAGCGGTACAGCCCAGAAATCGAGAAATGCGTCCTTGCTGGCCTGGCGGTGCATGAAGTCCGCACCACCATCGTTTAGCCCGTAGTCGTGATCGTCCCAGATGGCACTGTGCGCAACCTGTTGGCGCAAACGTCTGAAGTTGGCGACCTGTGCCTGTTGCGTGTAAGCGGCGCGTAACGCAGCGATGTCAAAAGGCTGGCGGCTGGCGTAGACGTTATCGCCCGCAAACACCATGTGATCGGGGGCTTCGGCCATCACCGCATCCCAAATCGGCTGGGGCTGGTTCTGGTTGCAGCAAGACGCCACCGCGATCCGCAGCAACCCAGGCTTGCTCGAGCGGGCAGGCAGGCCTGACCTGGGCGGAGTCTGCGGCACGCAGGCCGCCAGTGGGACATGGACGGCCAGCGCCCCCAGGAGCGCGCGACGACTGTGCTGTGAGTCGAGGGCGACGACCTTCTTTTTCATCATGGGTCATTGATGTGGAATTTTCAGCGTGTTGATCATCTTGCCGTATTCGGCATAGTCAATCAGAAACCGTCTGCATTGAGCACCCGCCGGCGGCTCCAGTTCCAGTCTTGTTCCGAGTTCGGTCCCCTTGCATGGCAGGGTCTCAGCGCCTGCCCCTATGATGGCAGTCGATCCGCTGGGCGCAGCCCCTGCGTGGTCTGTGATCTCATCGATTCCTCAAGGCAGGTCATCCCGTGAAATTCAGCTTTTCATCCGAACAGGAAGCCTTTCGCACTGGCGTGCGCCGATTTCTCACCGACCGATCGCCCACCAAGGAAGTGCGTCGACTGATGCAAACCGAAGCGGGCTGGGATGCCGACGGTTGGAAAGCACTGAACAGCGAGCTCGGCTTGTGTGCGGTGCGCATCCCGGAGTCCATGGGCGGCCATGGGTTCGGGTTTTCAGAGCATTGCATCGTGCTTGAGGAAATGGGGCGCGCGCTGTTGTGTGCACCGTATTTCGCCTCCACCGTGCTGGGAGCGGGGGCCATTCTGAACGGCGCAAGCGCGGTACAACAGGAAGCGCTCTTGCCGGGTATTGCATCGGGTGACACGGTGGCCACGCTGGCGTCCTGCGAGGACAGTGGCTCATGGGACGCGAGCGCCACGACGCTGACGGCCACCAAGTCGGGCGCTGGCTGGCGACTGAACGGCCACAAGAGCTATGTGCTGGATGGTCACACCGCAGATCTGATCGTGGTGCTGGCGCGCGCGCCGGGTTCGGTCGGTGAGGCGGGGCTGTCGCTCTTCACGGTGCGCGGGGACGCCTCCGGATTGAGCCGCCGGGCGCTGGCCACCATGGACCAGACCCGCAAGCTTGCGCGGCTCACGTTCGCAGATGTGCCCGCGGAACTGCTGGGTCATGAGGGCGCAGCGGCCGAGCCGTTCGCACGTACGATGGTCGAAGCGGCCGTCTGTTTGTCCAACGAGATGGTGGGCGGCACGGCACGGTTGCGTGAAGACGCGCTGGCTTATGCGCTGATGCGCATGCAGTTCGGTCGCGTGATTGCATCGTTCCAGTCGATGAAGCACAAGCAGGCCGACATGCTGCTGGAGGTCGAACTGGCGAAGTCGGCCGCCTATTTCGCTGCGGCGGCGCTCGATGAAGGCGATGCCGACATCGCCATGACCGCATCGCTGGCCAAGGCCGGGGCCAGCGAGACTTACTTGCAGACCGCCATTCATGCCATCCAGATCCATGGGGGCATTGGCTTCACCTGGGACCATGACACGCACCTGTGGTTCAAGCGCGCAAAAAGTTCAGAGGTGCTGTTTGGCGATGCCCATGAGCATCGCGAACGCATGATGCGTCATTGGGCAGCCTGAGGAGTCAACCCATGAGTGAAATGACTGAAGCATCTGTGCGCGCCGACGTGCGCGCCTGGCTCGAAGCCAACTGGAATCCCGATTACAGCCTGATCGAATGGCGCAACAGGCTGGTTGACTCCGGATGGGGTGCGCCGCATTGGCCTACCGAGTGGTACGGGCGCAACCTGCCTGCGGGGCTGGTGCCTGTGGTGCAAGAGGAGTTCAATCGCATCGGTGCTGTCGGTGTCGCCAAGGTGGGCATCCGGGTGCTCGCCGCGGCCACGATCCTCGAACATGGCACCGATCTGCAGAAAAAGAAATTTCTGCGTCCCAGCCTCACCGGCGAAGAGGCCTGGTGTCAGCTGTTCAGCGAGCCAGGCAGTGGGTCGGATGCGGCCGGTGCGGTCACTCGGGCCGATCTGAAGGGCGACCACTGGGTGGTGAATGGCCAGAAATTGTGGACCTCTGGTGCGCAAAAAGCCGACTGGGGCTTGTTGCTGGCACGGACCAATTGGGACAAGACCAAGCACGCGGGGCTGTCGTATTTCATCATCGACATGCATCAGCCCGGCGTCACAGTCCAACCCTTGAAGCAGATGAACGGCCACGCCACGTTCAATCAGATCTTCATCACGGATGCGGTGGTGCCGGCCGACATGCTGGTCGGTCGTGAGGGCGGTGGCTGGGCGGTCACCAACACGACGCTGATGCATGAGCGTCGCAGTGCCGATGGCCTGCGTTCGTGGGCTTTGGGCTCAGACAAGCCTGGCCGGGTCTACGAAGAAGAGCGGGCCGAAATTGCGGTGGCGCTTGCGCCCTACAAGTGGTATCCGAACCGTGCCGGTCGCGTGGAGCTGGTGGTGCCGCGGGCCCAGGAGCTTGGGAAATTCGACGACCCGGTGGTGCGGCAGGAAATTGCCAGGCTGATGATTCTGTCGAAATCCGCCGAGTGGACCGCAAGGCGCGCGCGCAGTGCTCAGGAGCAGGGGCGCCCCCAGGGGCCCGAGGGCTCGCTGGGCAAACTGGCCGCCAGCCATGTGGCGCGTGCGGCTGCCAGGGTGCATACGCTTCTCAGTGGTGCCGATGCGCTGCTCACCGGGGCGGACGGTGCCATGGACGGGACGATCGCCGAGATCCTGGTGTCGGTTCCGGCCACCTCCATTGCGGGCGGTACCGATGAGATCCAGCGCAACATCATTGCCGAGCGCGTGCTGGGGATGCCCAAAGAAGCGAGTGTCGATACCGACAAGCCGTATCGGGACGTGCCCCGCAGTATTGCCGGATGATGCCTGGGCGCAATGTGATGTGACGCAAGCTCGCCGTTGCAGGAACAGGGCGGCGGGCATGTCAGAGCGATGCGCTAAATGGGGTAGGGGTTGGTAGGTATTTGAGCAGGGTTAAGTACTAAGTTTCGACTCGGTTTTATCGTTGTCGGAACATGTCTCGAAGCCTGATTATTGTTGTTGTGGAGGACCACGAACTATCGCGCCACGCCTTGGTTGCTTTGCTTCAGCATGCAGGCCATCAGGTGATTGGAGTCGATTGCGCAGAGGCGGTCGATGATGAAGGCGCGCAGGCCCCCTCCGATCTGCTGATCGTCGATTTGAACCTGCCAGGGGAAAGCGGATTGAGCCTGACGCGCAGGCTGCGTGCCGCCCACCCGCAGCTCGGCGTC
>JBIKKG010000262.1:0-4763 GCA_044360485.1 Burkholderiaceae bacterium
GCCATCGAGATGCTCGCGGGCGCACTGACCGATACCTTGCGCTTGGCCGGTGGCGCAGACTCTCTGGTCGAGAGCAGCGCGAACGCCAGGCCGCACACGATGCTGATGGCTCCGGGCACGATGAAGGCCATGCGCCAGCCGTAATACTTCACGATGAATCCGGTGACGACCGCTGCCAGTGCGACCCCCAGGTTGCCCGACAGGCCGTTGATGCCAATAGTGAGCCCCGGACGCACCGCGCCCTGCACCAGCATCGGGATGCCCACTGGGTGGTAGATGGACGCGAACAGCCCCAGCACGGCCAGGGCCAGTGCGATCTGCAGCGGCCCCGTTGCGGCAGCCACGCCGATCGAGGCCAGACCGATGCCGACGAAGAACACGATCATCATCGGTCTGCGCCCCCACTGGTCGCCCAATTTGCCTGCGGGCAGCGAGCCGACGCCAAAAAAGAAGAAGGCTGCCACGCTGTAAGGCATGAGGTCTTCCCAGCTCTGCAAACCGAATTCCGCTGCAATGCTGGTGACGGCTGTTGCGAAGATCAGCAGGAACATGTGGTCCAGGGCGTGACCGACATTGAGCAGCAGGCGTGTGGGCAGGGAGTTCATCTCGTCATCATCCGGCAAGTGCACGCCGCTGTCGCGTGGCAGCGGGCATTAAAGGAACGAACTGGCGGGGAGGAGCTGGCTGATGGGGCGGTGCACCGCGTCATACAGGATCCCCACGCAGTGGGCTGAGGGCAGCGGCACGGTTCATGCGGTGGGCAATGGCAGTGCGGTCTTGTAGCGCACCTGCTTGAGCGTGAAGCTTGAGCGGATTTTCTCGACGCCTGCGATCGGGGACAGCCGCTCCAGGATCAGACGCTCGAGTGCGCGGATATCGGGCACGACCACGCGCAGCAGGTAATCGGCATCGCCGGTCATCAGGTAACACTCCATCACCTCCTCGAGCGCGCCGATTTGTCGCTCGAATTCGGCCAGCGTGGCGGTGTTCTGTTCGCGCAGGCTGATCGAGATGAAGACCGACACGCCTAATCCGATGGCCTCCGGGTCGACCAGCGCCACATAACGGCGAATGGCACCTGAGCGCTCCAGCGCCCGGACCCGGGCCAGGCAGGGGGACGGGGACAGGTGGACCCTGCGAGCCAGTTCCACATTGGTGAGCGAACCGTCGCGCTGAAGTTCGGAGAGAATGGCCAGATCGGTTGCATCAAGCGGCATGAATATCGGTATTCAGGTTCTATGTCGGCATATTGTGCCGTCAAAGCGCCTGCGCAGGCATGCTTTCCGCATCAAACGCTGCACTATCCGGCACATCATTGAGGTATTGGCCTGTTGGGCTGACTCTGCTGGATGTCTGTCGTGAATGCACCTTTGCCGCTTGACCTGCCTGCCATGAAACCGGATGCCGACCCGCAGGAAACCGCTGAATGGCTGGAGGCACTGGCCTCAGTCGTCCGCGAAGGGGGGCCGCAGCGTGCGCGTTTCTTGCTCGATGCCTTGCAGCAACAGGCGAACCTGGTCGGTGTGCGCTGGCGGCCGGCCACTGCGACGCCGTACGTCAACACCATCGCCGCGTCTGATCAGCCCGCATTCCCCGGGGACCTGGAGCGTGAGCGGGAGTTGTCGGCACTGATGCGCTGGAATGCGCTGGCGATGGTCGTTCGGGCGAATCAGGCCCATGCCGAGCTCGGCGGGCATATCGCCAGCTATGCGTCGGCTGCAGACCTCTTCGAGACCGGGTTCAATCACTTTTTCAGGGCGCGGCAGGCGGATTTTGCAGGGGACCTGGTCTACATGCAGCCGCATTCCGCCCCGGGCATCTATGCGCGCGCTTTTCTTGAGGGCCGGCTCGATGCGCGCGATCTTGAACACTATCGACGTGAGTTGAGCGCTCCGGTCGCCGGTGCACGCGGTCTCTCAAGCTATCCGCATCCTTGGCTGATGCCCGACTTCTGGCAGTTTCCGACGGGCTCGATGGGCATCGGACCGATCAGTGCGATCTATCAGGCGCGCTTCATCCGCTATCTGGAGCACCGGGGGCTATTGCCGGCAGTGGGATCAGGGGGTGACACGGCCCATGCAGCACAACGCAAGGTCTGGGGCATCTTCGGCGACGGTGAAATGGACGAGCCTGAATCCATGAGTGCGCTGACGCTGGCTGCGCGCGAGCGGCTCGACAACCTGGTGTTCGTGGTGAACTGCAATCTGCAGCGCCTGGATGGGCCGGTGCGAGGCAACGGCCGCATCGTGGATGAACTGGAAGCCTTGTTCACCGGCGCCGGATGGCATGTCATCAAGCTGGTCTGGGGCAGTGACTGGGATGGATTGTTTGCACGCGACACGCAGGGTGCGCTGATCGATGCCTTTTCACGCACCGTGGATGGTCAGTTCCAGACTTATGCGGCCACCGACGGCACCTTCAATCGCGAACGCTTCTTCGGGCAGAGCGATGCCTTGCGTGCGCTGTCGGCAGGCATGACCGATGAACAGATCGATCGACTGACGCGCGGCGGACATGACCCGGTGAAGCTCTATGCGGCCTATCACGCCGCAGCGCGCCATACGGGCGCGCCCACGGTCATCCTGGCTCATACGAAGAAGGGCTTCGGCATGGGCCGCACGGCGCAGGGGCGCATGACCACGCATCAGCACAAGAAGCTCGATCGTGATGCGCTGATCGAATTTCGCGACCGGTTCCGGCTGCCCTTGTCGGACGACCAGGCCGCTGAGCTGGCGTTCATCCGGCCCGCTCCCGAGGTGCCGGCCATGCGCTATCTGACCGAGCGTCGTGCAGCGCTGGGCGGCGCCATGCCGCAGCGCACAGCCGATGTGCAGCCCTTGCCGATACCGCCCCTGTCGCAATGGGGAGCCTTTGCCACCGATGCGCAGGGCAAGGAGATGTCGACCACCATGGCCTTTGTGCGCCTGCTGGGCAACCTGCTGAAAGATCCGCAACTGGGGCCGCGCATCGTGCCCATCGTGGCCGACGAAGCGCGCACCTTTGGCATGGCCAATCTGTTCCGGCAGGTGGGCATCTGGTCTTCGGTCGGGCAGCGTTATGAACCCGAGGACATCGGTTCGATGCTGTATTACCGCGAGGCCACCGACGGTCAGATCCTGGAGGAAGGCATCACCGAGGCGGGCGCGCTGGCGTCATGGACCGCGGCCGCTACGGCCTATTCGGTGCATGGTCTGGCCATGATGCCGTTCTACATCTACTACTCGATGTTCGGTTTTCAGCGCGTGGGCGACCAGATCTGGGCCGCGGCCGATCAGCGCGCGCGTGGCTTTCTCATCGGTGCGACGGCAGGCCGCACGACGCTGGGTGGCGAAGGCCTGCAGCACCAGGATGGCAGTTCTCACCTGATGGCGGCCACGGTCCCCAATTGCCGGGCATGGGATCCGGCCAGCGCCGGCGAGCTGGCGGTGATCGTCGAGCATGGTCTGCGCGAGATGCTCGAGACACAGCGCGATGTCTTTCACTACATCACGGTAGGCAACGAGAATCAGCCGCAAGCTTCACTGCCATCGGGCGTCGAGTCAGACTTGCTGCGTGGTGCGTATCGCCTGCGAGCGGCGCCTGCCTTCAACGCTGGCGTGCCGCGCGTCACGCTCATGGCCAGTGGCGCGCTGATGGGCGAGGCTCTGGCGAGCGCTGACAGCCTGGGCTGCGACTACGGTGTGGCCGTTGAAGTGATGAGCGTGACCAGTTGGAGCGAACTGGCCCGTGATGCGCAGCGTTGCGAACGCGCGGCCCGGCTGGACGGTACGTCGATGCGCCCGCATCTGCACACGCTGCTGAGCGGACATGACGGCCCGGTGATTGCCGTGAGCGACTACGTGCGTGCAGTGCCTGAATCGGTGAGGGCCTGCATTCCGCAGGGGCGCTGCTACACAGTGCTGGGCACCGACGGCTTTGGGCGCAGTGACACCCGAGCCCAGCTGCGCGCATTCTTTGAAGTGGATGCGGCATCGATCACCCATGCTGCGGTGCATGCGCTGCATGCTGCGGGCGTAATCGATGCAAACGCTTTGGCGCGCGCACGGGCCCCGTTGCGAGCGGGCCCGGTCCCCTGGGAGGTGTAGCGCGCGTGGGCCTCAGTTCAGCGAGGCATAGCGCTCGAGGTGATGGTCGGCGTCGCCGAAGCGGTGGGTGATGGTGGTCAGACGGCGAAAGCAGTGCGAGACCTTCATTTCCTCGGTCATGCCCATGCCACCGTGCAACTGCACCGACTCCTGGCTCACCTGACGAGCAGCGTCCGCCACCTTGATCTTGGCAGCTGACACCGCACGTCTGCGCTCGACCGGGTCGGTGGCCTGGTCCACTTTTGCGGCCGCGTAGATCACCATGGAACGGGCCTGCTCGCACACCACGTACATGTCGACCATGCGGTGCTGCAGCGCCTGGAAGGTGCCAATCGCCACACCGAACTGCTTGCGGGTCTTCAGGTATTCCAGGGTGGTGTCATTGGCGAACTTCATGGCGCCGATGGCATCGGCACACAGTAGCGCGGTGGCGAAGTCCAGGGTGTCCTCGATCACCGGTTGGGCCGCATCGGCTTTTCCAAGCAGCGACTGCGCGGGCAGTTTCACGCCTGAGAAGCGGATGTCGGCTGCGCGCTGTCCGTCCACCGTGCGACACGCATTGAGCGTGACACCCGGTGTCGTGCGGTCCACGACGAACAGGCTCGTGCCCTGGCCGGTGCGTGCACTCACGATCAGCTGGTCGGCCGATGGAGCGCCGATGACGACGGATTTCTCGCC
>JBIKKG010000263.1:0-4754 GCA_044360485.1 Burkholderiaceae bacterium
CCTGCTTCTGGACGAGGCCGACTCGTTCCTGCAGAACCGCCAGATGGCCGTGCGCAATTACGAAGTGAGCGAGGTCAACGAAATGCTTCAGGGCATGGAGCGATTCGATGGCATCTTCATCTGCACGACCAATCTGTTTGATCGGATCGATGAAGCTGCGCTGCGGCGTTTCGCCTTCAAACTGCGATTCCTGCCGCTGAACGCAGCGCAGCGCTTGCGCATGTTTGCCACCGAGGCGCTCGGCTGGTCAGCGGATGAGGCCGTGACCGATCCGAATGCTCGCGATGCCGCTGCGGCTGCGCAGGTCCCGCGTGAACTGGCCGAACGTTTGAGCCGGCTCGAGTTGCTGGCTCCCGGTGACTTCGCCGTGGTCAAGCGTCAGTCAGACCTGCTCGGCGATCTGCCAACGCCCGAAGAGTTTGTCGAGCAGCTCGAGCGTGAACACCGTGCCAAACCTGATGTGAAGTTCTCCAAGCCGATCGGCTTCGTGAGCTGAGCAGCGCTTCACCTCTGCCTGGGCGGCCATCCGTGATCGATGGTCCGCTCAGGCAGATAGGCTTGAGCAAGCTGCTCAAACAGCCGCGCGGCGTCGCCGTGCAAATAAGCCCCTGCCAGTGCGGCGACCTGAAATGCCCCGCGTGACAGGGCTTGTGCCTGAACACTCGGATCGGCCATCCGATCGCCCAGCCAGGCGTATTGGAAAGCCAACCAACCCGTGGCCACCACCACAATGTTTGTGGCCAGTGCGTCGGCGCTCAGCGGGCTGATGCGCAATTGACCCCCGAGGATCAGGTCCTCACACAGGTTGCGGGCGGCCAGGGTCTTGCGCTCGAGGATCGCACGCATACGCAGGCGCACCCGCCGGTTGCGCGCCATCAGATCGTTCAGGTCGCGATAGATAAAGCGATGTCGCCAGATGGTTTCAAAGAGCAGGTGCAGGAACAGCCACAGGTCTTCGACATTGCGTGGTGTGTTGCCATCGACTTGCAGCAAGGGGGCAATGTCCTGTTCGAAGGCATCGAACAGCGCATGGACGATGTCGTCCTTGTTTCGGAAGTGGTAGTACAGATTGCCTGGTGAAATGTTCAGCGCCTCGGCGAGTGCCGCCGTGGTCACGTTCGGCTCCCCATGGGTATTGAAGAGGGTCAGCGCGGTCTCGAGAATGCGCTCTCGCGTGCGCCGCGGCGCCTTGCGCTGCATGTATGGCCTCCCATGAGATGGCTTCAGCGCGGCCCGTTCGGCCGCACCCGTACTCAGGATAACGCGGTCACGCCTGTGCTGTGATTCAGGAGCGCCTGCTCAATGCGCGCTGCAAATCATCCAGAGTATGGTCAAGACGGCGCATGGTGCGCGCCAGCGCGCCTCGCGGGGCAGGACGACGAGGACCGGCGTGCAGCAGTCGTCGGCTGGGGTCGGTAAGGGCAGCGCGGTCCAGCGCCAAGCCATGGCGTGCGAGCAGCGGCGCAAGCGTCTGGGCTCGGGCCAGCAGATCCTGGCGCGTTTGCTGATAGGCGTGCTCGCAAAGTTCGCGTCGGCTCGAGACACTGAAAATCCGCGTGAGAAACGTCAGGGCATCGTCGCGCCTGGGTTCAAACAGCACGACATCGGCACCCGGATGGGTGCTGCGGTATTTCTCCAGGCCGACTGTCATGCGCGAGCGGATCGCGGTTCGTACCGACTGCGACAGCACAGCGCCCATGCCGCGCCGTGCAATCGGTGCCGGCAGCGTGTCGCCAGCTGCGTTGTACGGCACCAGTGGATTGATGCACAGGACCAGGTCGGCGCCCTCATTCAGGGCGATGGAGGCGTGCAGCGTCTTGTTCAGCGCACCGTCCACAAACCACTGCCCCTGGATGCGCACCGGTGCGAACAGACCGGGCACAGCACTGGAGGCACGCACCGCGCGCGAAATCGGCACATCCTTCAGACCGTGCCCACCGAAAGCGACCGCCTCACCGCGATCCAGGTCGGTGGCCACGATGCGCAGGCATGCCCGTAACTGATCAAAATGGTTGCTGAAGCCCGGGCGCGAAAACAACTGCGCGAGCTTGATCTCCGCGGGCTCGGCATCGACTAGGCCGGTCGGCAGAATGCTCCCCGCTCGCGACAACATCCTCCAGGCCGCATGCCCGGTGCCTCCGGAGCGCAGTCCTCTGCGGGCTTCCTCGATCAGCCCGGTGAGGATGGCGGGCACCTGTCCGATGCGTTCGCCCAGTTCAGTCCAGGCCGGGCGCAGCAGGGTCGCCGGGTCAAAGGGAATATCGGCGTCTTCGCTCTCGATGAAGAGCCTCACCATGGCATGGGGGCTCAGGCCATTGGCTAGGCCTGCTGCGAGAAAGGCGCCCGCGCTCACGCCAACATAGATGTCGAGTGCTGCGAGTTCCAGTCCGGCGATGGATTCGTCGAGCGCAGCCAACGCACCCAGTTCATAAGCCGCGCCCAAAAAGCCGCCGCCTGCCAGCGCGAGCGCCAGGCGTGATCGGTGTGAGGGCGCACGCCTTCGCGCAGCGCCCGAACTCACGGGCGGCTCACTTGCGACCTGCGCTCACTTTGCGCGCCGTCTTGCGCGCAACAGGCGTCGCGCGCGGGCTTGCCTTGCGCGCAGCTGCTCTCGCCGGTGCCTTTGCGGCGGTGACGTCCGTTGACTTCGTGGCCGACTGCTTCGTTGTTGTTCGGGCTGAAGCGCGAGCTGCCGGCTTGGCGCCCAACGCACGCACGGCTTCATTCAGCGCCTCGACTCGAGCGCTCAGCGCCTGGACTTCCGCATTGGTGGGTACTCCGAGCTTGGACATCGCTCGTGCAACCCGCTCCTCAAACACCTGTTCGAGCCGATCCCAGGATTGGGTGGCTTGCTTGGTCAATCCCGTGGCGACCTGGCTGACCTTTCCCGTCACTTCTTCCAGACGTCCATCCGACAGGTGCCGCGTTCGTTTGTGCAGGGTTTTGCCTTCGCTGACCAGTGCATCGAACACCTTGACGCCTTCTTCCTGCGCTTTGGCAAATGCACCCAGACCGGCGAGCCAGATTTGTTGGGCTGAGGCTTTCACGGCAGAGGCCAGTTGTGAATCGCTGCTCAGGTTGTCTGGTGCAGCCGGCTTGATTTTCTTGATCATGAGGAGCTCCTTGAGGATGAACCCGACCACTGTAGCGGCCACATCTAGAGTGCGCACCCTAATGTGGCACCCCGCTACAATCAGTCCGAACCACGGCAGGTGCACAGGTCGTGACCGACGCAAACACAGGCAGGAGACTTCCTCATGAACTACTTCGTCACGGGCGCAAGCGGATTCATCGGCAAGCGATTGGTACGAGCACTGCTGCAGCGCCGAGGCGCGGTGGTCTATTTCCTCATGCGTGATCCGTCTGCCGAACGCGTGCAGCCGCTGCTCGAGTATTGGGGCGTCGATGCCAAGCGCGCTGTGGCCGTCCAGGGTGATTTGACCTTGCCTGGTTTGGGGATCAAGCCCGCCGATCGCCGCAAGTACGAAGGCAAGATGCGTCATGTCTTTCATCTGGCTGCGATCTACGATCTGAAGGCCGACGCTCAAAGCCAGCTGCAGGTCAACGTGGAGGGCACGCGCCAGGTGGTCGCCTTTGCCAATGCGATCAAGGCCGGCACCTTGCATCATGTCTCGTCCATTGCCGCGGCCGGTTTGTATGAGGGCATCTTCCGCGAAGACATGTTCGACGAGGCCGAGGGCCTGGATCATCCGTATTTCGAGACCAAGCATGCATCCGAGAAAGTCGTGCGCAAGGAAAGCAAAGTGCCTTTCCTTGTTTATCGCCCGGGCCTGGTGATCGGAGACTCGCGCACCGGCGAGATGGACAAGATCGATGGTCCCTACTATTTCTTCAAGCTGATCCAGCGTGTGCGTCAGATGTTGCCCCCCTGGGTGCCCACCATCGGTCTGGAGGGCGGCCGGATCAACATCGTGCCGGTCGACTTTGTGGTGAGTGCGCTGGACCATATTGCTCACTTGCGTACGCACGATTCAGATTGTTATCACCTGGTCGATCCTGAGCCGATGCGGGTGGGCGATGTGCTCAATACCTTTGCAGAGGCCGCGCATTCACCGCGCATGAGCCTGCGCATTAACGCCGCCTTGCTGGGCTTCATTCCTAAGGGCGTCAAGAAAAGCATGATGGCGCTGACGCCAGTGCGGCGCATTCGCGGCGCAGTGATGAAAGACCTGGGCCTGCCGGACGGCATCCTGGATTTCGTGAACTACCCCACCCGTTTCGATTGCCGCCACACCACTGCAGCGCTCAAGGGCAGCGGCATCGCGTGTCCTCGGCTACGCGACTATGCCTGGACCATCTGGGATTACTGGGAGCGCCATCTTGACCCCGATCTGCAAATCGATCGCACTTTGCGCGGGCAGGTCAAGGGCAAGGTGGTGCTCATTACCGGAGGCTCGTCCGGCATTGGTCTGGCTGCTGCAAGAAAGATCGCTGAGGCGGGCGCGGTCACGATTGTCTGCGGTCGGGACGCCGACAAACTCGACGAAGCCCGTGCACTGGTCAAGGCAGATGGCCATGAGCTGCATACATTTTCGGTGGACCTGTCTGACATGGCAGACGTCGATCGCATGGTGGCCTGGCTCAACGCCACGCATGGTGGCGTCGATATCCTGGTGAACAATGCCGGTCGCTCCATTCGACGCGCCATCGAGGCGAGTCAGGAGCGCTTCCATGATTTTGAGCGCTGCATGCAGCTCAATTATTTCGGCGCCATCCGCACGACCATGGGCTTG
>JBIKKG010000264.1:0-4752 GCA_044360485.1 Burkholderiaceae bacterium
CAGCTCTGCCGCGGGTGCTGGCGTACTGCTTGAAGGCGTCGATCTCCTTTTGAGAAAACTCGCGACTGCGCTCCATGAGTTGGGCAATCACCTGTCCGGTGCTCTCAAGCTTTGAGCCGCGGATGAACTTCTGTTTGAAGCCGCCCGCATCAGAGAACTTCATACGGCGGTTTGCTTTGGTGGTGTGCATCAGCCGAACGACACCGGTCTTACCCTCGAATTTGACTCTCAGTTGCTCGAGGATATGCTTGGCGTCACCGGCCTCTGAGTCTTTCAACCGGTGAAGACCGGATTGGGCACCCTCTGTGGCGGGGCCGCCCTTGATATGCAAAGTCAGAGACATGGTTAGCTCCTGATGGGCTTTAGCCGCGGATGAAACCGGCTGCGGGATCAGTCATGACCGCTGCGCCCGACTGCAGCTCGCCCGAGGGGGCCTCTTCACTGATCTGCACCAGCGCCCGCAGGGCAAGGGCCTGATCGACTCCCTCGCTCATCAGTTCCTCCAAGCCGGCGAGGGTCAGTCCGTCGAGCGGCGCCCAGGTGTGCACGATCAGTTGGGTGTCGGAGTCGAGCGCCGCCTGCCATGCGTGCTCGAAGCGCACATCGTCATTGAATTCAAGCAGCAGTCGCAGCAAGCGGGCTTCGACGTCGGGCGCGAGCGTTGCGACCACCGCATCAATCATCAGACGATCCGACAGGCGGGGATGCGCCACCACCTGCACTGAGACGCCTTCGCTTTCGAATTCGAGACCGTAGGTGGTGTCGGCGGCAGGCAGGTTTCGCGATGTCAGAAAATCACGAATCAATGCCTCGAATCGGTTGGTGTCGGTCATCTGGGTGGCTCCAGAAATGTTTGGATACAGACCGAAATTTGATGCACGAATCGACTCGAAATTATTTCAGCTTTTCAAGCTTCGAGGTGCGTGAATCAATACGCCGCTTCAAGCAGCGAGGCACGCAGGTCAGTCCGCGCTGCGTTCCGCCTTCGTCAGGAAGTGCCAGTAATTGCCGGGGTCGGCGGCCAGCCGATTAGCGACCTCAGGGGCGCCCCAGCCGTTCGGGTCGATCACCATGACCGACGATGATGGTGCGGCCTGCAGGTGCTGCTGCATTTCGGCGAGGCGCGACTGGGCAGCGTCGCGTCGTTCTGGCGCATCGGCCAGCGGCCCCATGATCCGGAGCAGATCGTCGTTGGTCATCGCGAGCACGCGGTCGCGCATCGCGCTGTCGACGACCGTCGGCAGGGTCAGCGGCGCGGTCCCGCCATTGAAAATTTCGCGCAACTGCGCCGCGTTGTTGGCGGTGACGAAGGAAGTGTCGTGGTCGATTGCGACCGGGATGTGCCGACCGCCCTCGTTCTTGACCATGATGTTGCTCAGATTACGGTCGACCTGCGCGCTCAGCAGGTCAATCAGTTGCAATCCGACCAGGCCCTTCCTCAGATCGGCGCTGTCGATCGGCTGCGCGATAGCGCTTGCCTCGGTGCCATGTACCCGTTCCATGAAGACGGCCGGCTTGCCGGAAGGCGTCTCAGCGGCGTAAGCGGCGGCGACGACCCGGCAGCCCAACTGGTCTGCAAGACGGCAGGTCGCGAGGTTGCGCTCGATCACCTGGGTTGACGCGCTGGCCGGATCTTGCTTGTAGGCGGCCCTGAACGCGTCATCCCTGCTGACGATGATCCCGGCCGACGAGTCGTTCGTCACCGGCTTCAGCGCGCCCGCGACCGGCCCGCGCTCGCTGTCGTAAACAGCCTCATAGACCGCGCTCTGGGCGCCGCCGCCCAGCCTCTCACCGAGATGCAACTGGTCCTTCCGGAGCTCGAGTGGTTGGCCGCGGTCAGCTTCCCAGCGGGATTCGATCTCTCGGATCTTGCGCATCGAGACCGGCTTGCCCTGATCGATCCGGTTGGCGAGCGCGTTCTCGGCGAAACGGGCGGCCTCGAAGCCCTGGGTGTCGCGCACATGGGCGATATAGGACTTGGCGGCCTCGACGTTGCGCTCGCGGTCAGTCGCGTTGCGAAACAAAGCGCCGACCATCCGGCCAAAACCGCCCCGCGTGACCGAACCGACGTTGCCCTCGCCGTCGGTGCGCAATTGAGCACGGTCGCCCAACTGCGGCTGCGTCCGGATCAGCTGCGCGTAGTTGGTCGGGAGGACGCTGCTCATCCGCGCAGCCAATGGGTCGGGCGGCCGAAGGCGACGGACGGCTCGGGCGCGGCAGCTGCGACCTGAGCGGTGCTCGTGCTCGCGAGTTCGGCCAGGTCGGTCTTGAGCTGGATCGCGGCGTCGACCAGGCGCGAGACGAGCGACTGCAGTCCCACGGGTTCGCACAGCGCGACCGGAATCTCCTTGAACAGCAGCATCTCGCCATTGACCGGATTGAGCCCCAGCGCGCCGCCGCCGGTCAGCGCGCCGGCGTAGTTGGCTGTGGCGATCCGTTGAGTGAGCGCGGCCTGCGCCGGATCGCGGGCATGGCCGATCAGCGCCCGCAGCCGCAGTAACTGACCGTCGGCGGTCAGCGCGATCGTCAGGTCGATCTGGTCGTCGATCCGGAAGCTGGCATCGTCGGCTGCGGCCTCCAAGCCTTCAGCGGGCAGGCCGATCATCTCGAGCATTTGGGCAAGTTGCGTCATAGCTCCGATGATACGGTGGCCAGCGGCGCTTGTCTGTCATGCAGCCAGTTGGGGGGGCACTGGTACTGCAGACTGCTTGTGCGGCGGTGGATGACCAGTTCACCATCGCGCAGTCGAACAGAAACCTCAGACAGGGTGGCTGTGCGGTGTGAAGCTGACCTGCCCGGAAATTTAGTGCCAGGGATAAGGTGAGAGAGTGGCCCTTGCCCCCGAGGCGAGGAGCCCATGAGACAGAGCAGATTCAGTGAAGAGCAGATGGTCGCGATCCTGAGGGAAGCCGACCGCGGATCGGTTGCCGAGGCCGCGCGCAAGCACAAGATCAGTGAGCAGACGATCTACATCATGAAATGCTCCTTAGTTGATTTTCAAGGAGCTCGGGCAGGCAAGCGCACGACTTGATCGCCATCAAGCCGGAAAGCCATCAAGTCTTCGCCTATCAGCAGGGCCCCCGAATAGGTCTTGCGCGTCATCTCGAGCACCTCTTCCTCCGTGACCGGTGGTATCGAGGGTGTGCCCAGGAGCACGAAGTGGTAATAGACCGCAAGCTTGGGCTTCACGCGTGTGAATACTGTACCGGCCTCATGGGGTTGTGTGTGGTGGGCCAGGATGACCTTGAAGACGGGCATCTTCAGCAGTTCGTCACGCGCGGCCGCGACTTGGTGAATCAACAAGTCGGAGCCAGTGGCGTGCTTGATCAGGTTCTCGCTGAAGCGAGTGTCGCCGGATACAGTGACCGAGCGGCCCGCATAATCGATACGAAAGCCAAAGGCGGGTTGCAGCAGTTCGCCATGGTCTACCTCGAAGGCGGTCACTTTGACACCGCCTTGCTCGTAAACCACGCCCTCCTTGATCTCGGTCACGGTGGACTGGATGCTGGCCGGGTCCAGGTTCTGGTCGGCGATGCGGGCCTTGATGTCCCAGTCGTAGGCACGGGTCAAACCGTCCATCAGGTTCTGAGTGCCCTTTGGACCATAGACCACGAAGGGACCCTTGCGCTGCGCATACCCGGATTCCAGCCAACCGGTGAGCCACAGGTCTGGCAGACCGACAACGTGATCGGAATGCAGGTGGGTGAGCAACATGGCATCGACCTGTCCCAGCCGCAGGCCCGATTGCAAGAGGCGCTGTGTTACTCCGCGTCCTGCGTCGATCACCAGATTTTTGCCACCTGCCTGAACCAGCACTCCGGGTCCAAAGCGCCGCATCACTGGGGCCGGGCTGCCCGTTCCCAGGAGCGTGACGCGAAATTCGTCCGCGGATGGTGGCTTGGTCTGGGAGAACCCGCTGATCTGCAAAGACAAACCCAGCAGTGAAAGAAGAATCAGAAAATAGCGCTTCATGAATGTCTCCTGGTCATGAAAATGCGAACAGTCGGGGTCGGCGGACAAGGCTGCGCGTTAGAGTTGGTTGCTCAAGAATGCAAGCACGGCGGAACAAAAGCGATCGAGAGCTTCCCGGTGCGGCACATCCCCAACGTTCTCAAACTCAACCAATCTGGCGTTCGGAATACGCTTTTGTGCGTCTTTGCCTAATTGCGGGAATTTACCCAATGGCTTGACAGCTTCTGGCGGTGCAAAACGGCGACCGAACACCGTGCGGTCCAGTTGCCCGCTGGCCGGCAATGTCGGTACGGCAAGCGTGGGCAGTTCGTCGTAGGTCGGGCCGTCGTCAATCATCTGGTACGTTAGCGCCGAGACATGCGCTACACGCGGGTGCTCGCTGCTGCGTTGTATGAACCGCCCCGGGGCGGTTCAATTCAGATGCCCCGGTTGACGACAATTACCTTGGCCGGCGTGCCCTGCATGGTGCCGAGCGCGACGTTTACTTCGCGCAGACCCATCCGCCCGGGCGTTTGGGTCTGTCGGACTTCACCATTGGTGACGAGCTTGGCGTTGAGATCGGTGGCGCTGCGTTTGCGCACCGTTTGTACCAGTTTGCGCTTTACCTTCATCGTCTGGGCAATCAGCGGCGGCAGAGCGATGAATCGCGGTGCTCATCAACTGGCCCTCGGCTGAAATCGCAGTTGTTCAGGACGGACTCGGTCGGTATCGCTCCGACCGAGCCCACCGTCAAAGTCAAAGGGCCACCTCCCGGCAGCCCCTGTCCTTTGAACCTCATCC
>JBIKKG010000265.1:0-4695 GCA_044360485.1 Burkholderiaceae bacterium
GCCACCGAAGCGCTCGCGGATAAAGCGCGCCTGTTCGTGCAGACGGGCCTGTGCACTGCCGGGCTCAGCCGTTTCGTCGGCGGCCTGCGTGGCGACTTCAGGGCAGGGCACCAGAAGCGCCAGGCAGCCCGGCACGCCGGTATCCAGGTCTTCGGTCAGCAGCCGGTAATGGCCCTTGGCCGCGCGCATGCGTGCGTGGGTGATGAGGGCAGACAGATTGCCGTAGCCCTCGCGGTTTTGGGCAATGAGCACCAGGCGAGCGGGCGGTGTGCGTGCATCGCCAGGTGCCGCGCGCGTGTTCTGGGTGCGGCCGTCTTTGGCGTCGGGTGGGCCGCCCGCAGGACGCTGCGACGCCGGCTCGACCGTAGCTTGTGGGTGGCCGAAGAGCCCGTGCAGGCCGAACTGCGCGCCGATCAGCAGGGGCAGACCGGTGGCCTTGGCTTGCAGATGCGCGCGCACCACGCCTGCCAGCGAGCATTCGTCGGTGAGTGCCAGGGCGGCATAGGACTGCGCCTTGGCGCGATCCACCAGTTCTTCAGGATGCGAGGCGCCGCGCAGGAACGAGAAGTTGCTGACGCAGTGCAGCTCGGCGTAGGGCGGGATCACGCGAGCCTCAGCAGGTTTGTATACTGTACATATAAACAGTATCCCGTTGAAGTGCGGCAAGTTCAAGGGTAAGTTCAACCCACACAGGAGATCGGACATGCTGCAACTGAGGCCCAACTGCGAGTGTTGCGATCAGGACTTGCCACCTGATTCTTCGCAGGCACGCATCTGCTCGTTCGAGTGCACGTTCTGCGACCGCTGCGCGCAAGACCGGCTCAGTGGGCGCTGCCCCAATTGCAGCGGTGAACTCACGCCCCGTCCGCGCCGGCTGGCTGCAGCGCTGGGCAAGTACCCCGCGTCCACACAACGTGTGCTCAAGCCGAGTGGGTGCGGTGCCACGGCACCGGTGTCAGACTGAAGAGCCTCAGCAACGAAAGCATACGCCTCGCATGAAGACACCGCAGCAGGTGCAAGGACGCTTGCTGCGCGTCTGATCCCCCGCCCCGCTAGGCTTTCTGGGTCGGGCGATGGCGTGCAGCTTGCGTGAGCACGGCAAGAAAGCTGCGCGCGGCATGAGACAGCTCGTGCGTGCGCGCAGTCAGGACATCAATCGATGCGCGTGTGAAGGCGGTGCCCTGCAGCGGCTGTGACACGACGGTGCCCGCTGCCAGCTCCCGCGTGAAGGTCATGGGCGGCATGAACGACACCAGATTCGAGCTGGCCACCACTTTGAGGATCAGCTGCAGCGAATCCGCCTCCAGCGCCAGTCGCAGCCGAATGCCGGCTGCCGCCGCGGCATGGTCGATCAGTCGCCTGATGCCGAAGCTGCGGTCAGGGACCGCCACGGCCACACCATCGAGCTGTTTCATCGCCACAGGCAGCTGCCTCACCAGAGGATGCCCGGGGGCACAAATCAGATGCATCGGCTGCGCCATCCGGGCGCGCAGTACCAGGTCATCGCGTGACGGCGAATTGAAGGCCAGTGCAATGTCGGCCGCATGTGACAGCAGCCGATCCGGAATTTCGCCGGTGGCACAGACCGACACACGAAACTCGATGCCCGGGTGAAGGGCCGAGAAGCGCTCCAGGATGCGCGGCAGGAAGTCGTGTGCCGTGGCCTCGACCACCGCCAATCGGACCGTGCCGCGGCGCAGTGCGCTCAGATCGTCCAGGCGCTGGCCGAGCGCACCGATGCGTCGCTCGCCTTCATCGACGAAATCAAGCAGCAGTTTGCCGGCTTCGGTCAGCGTCATGCCGCGGCTGGAGCGCTCGAACAAGGTGACGGAGAGCTGAGATTCCAGCTGCGTCATTTGTCGGCTGATGGCACTGGGCACGATGTCGAACACTTCAGACGCATGCCGCAGTGAGCCGCTGCGGGCGACTTCGGCGAAATAGGTCAGGGCCGGCAATTGCATGGTTTGTGCTCAGGAATCGTGCACGATGTTCTTTTAATTAGAACACTGACAACAGATTCGTGCGATACCCTGATCCCGATTGCAAGGCTAGACACGTCTGACGGTGCGTTCATGCACCGGCCCATCCTGCCAACTTCATGGAGACTCGCATGCCCGGCTTGCCTACCCGTGTCACACGATCACGCCGTTCCCTGCTGAAGTTCGCATGGTCTGCAGCCCTGATCGCCTCTCCCGCGCTTATGTCGGCGAGTGCGCTTGCCCAGGAGACCATCCGTTTCGGGGCACCGCTTCCGATCACCGGTCCGCTCGCCCCCGAAGCCGTCAAGCAGCAGCAGGGCTACGATCTGTGGGCCGAGACGGTCAACAATGCTGGCGGCATCAATGTCGGCGGCAAGAAGATGAAGGTCGAGATCGTCTACACCGACTATCAGTCGAATACGCCGCGGGCGGTCCAGGCCGCCGAGCGGTTGATCACCCAGGATAAGGTTCACTTCCTCTTTTCGCCGTTCGGCTCGGGTGCTGCCAAGGCCGCCAGCACGGTCTCCGAAAAGTATGGCGTGCCCACCATCGCCGCCACCGCATCGTCGGCGCAGGTCTACGATCAGGGCTACAAGAATCTGTTCGGCACCTTCACCCCGAACGAGACGCTCACCGAGCCGCTGTCCGACATCGTGACCAAGAAGGCTCCGGGCGTTCAGCGGGTAGCCATCCTGGCCCGCAACGATCTGTTCCCGCTCGCGATTGCACAGGAGATGGAAAAGTCGGCCAAGGCGCGCGGACTGAACGTGGTGTTCTTTGAAAAGTACGCGATCAACACGATGGACCATTCCTCGGCGATCGCGCAACTCAAGGCGGTCAGTCCGCACTGGATCTTCGCCACCGGCTACATCAACGATCTGGTGCTGATCAAGAAGCAGATGGCTGACCAGCGTATTGAGGCGCCTGTCGTCACGATGGTGGCTGGCCCCGCCTATCAGGAGTTCATCGATGCGGTGGGCAAGGGCGCCGAGAATGTCAGCAGCGCGGCATGGTGGCATCCAGCGGCGCGTTACAAGGGCACCGATATCTTCGGGACCTCCGAGCGCTACACAAAGCTGTTCCGCGATCGCTTCAAGGGCGATCCCGACTATGGCCATGCGTCGGCCTCGGTCTCGGGCGTGCTGTTCCAGATGGCCATCGAGAAGGCCGGCACGCTGGACCGCGCCAAGGTGCGCGAGCAGCTCGCCGCCATGAACGTGCAAACGTTCTGGGGCCCGGTGAAATTCGGCCCCACCGGACAGATCAATTCACTGGAGCCGCCGGTCTTTCAGATCCAGGGTGGCAAGACCGTCGTGGTGCATCCAGCTTCCATCAAGCAGGGTGAATTCAAGCTCGGCGTGAAGTAAGCGTCGCCACTGCGGATCGCTCGGCGTGTTCACGCTCCAGATTCTGACCAACGGGCTGGTGCTCGGCTGCCTGTACGCCTGCATTGCAGCGGGTTTCTCGCTGGTCTGGGGCGTGCTCAATGTCATCAACCTGATGCACGGTTCATTCATCGTGCTGGGCTCTTACCTTGCCTGGGCCGCCTACAACGGCCTGGGCATCAGCCCCTGGATCACCCTGCTGATCGCAGCGCCGCTCTTTTACGGGCTCGGCTGGCTGTTGCAGCGAAGCGTGCTCAACCGTGTGATTACTGCCCCGGTCCTGGTCACCTTGACCCTGACCTTCGGGCTGGACCTGATGCTCAACAATGCGATGCTGCTGGCCTTCAAGGCCGACTATCGCAAGCTGACGCTCAACCCGCCGCTGGGTACGGTGGAATGGGCCTCGGTGGTGGTACCGGTCGATCGCCTGGTGGCCATGGTGCTGGCTCTGGTGCTGACCGGTGTGCTCTGGCTGATCCTGCGCAAATCGCGTGTGGGGCGCGCGATCATCGCTGTGCGACTGGATCGCGAGGCCGCCATGCTGATGGGTGTGCACGTCCAGTCCATCTACGCCGCAGCCTTCGGATTCGGTGCCGCCATGGCCGGATGCGCCGGTGTGCTGCTGGCCCTGATTTTTCCGATCTCGCCGCTGTCGTCCGGTGCGTATCTGGGCAAGGCCTTTGTGGTGTGCGTGCTGGGTGGCTTGGGCAGCGTGCCCGGGGCGGTGCTGGGCGGGCTGGTGCTGGGCGTCGTCGAAAGTTTTGGTGCGATGGCGTTTGGCCCTGAGCATGCGGTCACGCTGTCCTTCGCTTTGCTGATCTTTTTCCTGATCGTGCGACCGCAAGGCCTGATCGGCAAGCGGGGTTTCGAATGATCCGCCGCCGCGAAGCGCTGCTGCTCGGATCGGTGCTATTGCTGGCGGCTCTGCCCTGGCTGGGTGGCCCCTACGCATTGCGTCTGGGCACCTTTGCCTGCATGTACGCGGTCATGGCCGTCTCCTGGAATGTGATCGGTGGCTTGTCCGGCTATCCCTCGTTTGCCACCGGGGCGTTCTTCGGACTGGGGGCGTATGCAGGCGGGGTGCTGTTGGCTAAGGGAGGCGGGCTCGCCGGCGCGTTGATGTTGTCGGGGTCGCTGGCTTTTGCGGGCGCCATGCTGCTGGGGGTGGTGCTGCTGCGGCTCAAGGGTCACTACTTTGCCGTGGCCAGTCTTGCCGTGGCCGAGGTACTGCGTGAACTGGCCAACACCTCGACCGACCTCACCGGGGGCGGCATGGGCCTGAACATTCCCCTGTCGCTGGGGGGTGGTGCAGGCCCCGAGAGCGAAGCCTC
>JBIKKG010000266.1:0-4693 GCA_044360485.1 Burkholderiaceae bacterium
CTGGGTAGAGAAAGTCTCGATCGAGCTCACCACCCGGATGCTCGCCACGCTCTTCGATTTTCCGTTCGAAGATCGCCGACTGCTGACCTACTGGTCGGACGTGGCCACTGTGGACCTGAAGTCGGGCGGTCCGATCGACACGGAAGAAAAGCGCAGCGCCGAACTGGCCAAGTGCCTGGAGTACTTCACGCGCCTGTGGAATGAGCGGGTGAACGTGCCGCCGCGCAACGATCTGGTGTCGATGCTGGCCCACTCGCCGGCCACCCGCAACATGAGCCCGGTGGAGTTTCTGGGCAACACCATGCTGCTGATCATCGGCGGCAATGACACCACGCGCAATTCGATGTCCGGCGGACTGCACGGGCTGCTCTCCAACCCTGCGGAGTTTGCCAAGCTGCGCGCCAATCCCGGCCTCATTCCGAACATGGTGCCCGAGATCATCCGCTGGACCACCCCGCTCGCCCACATGCGTCGCACCGCGGTGTCGGATTACACACTGGGTGGCAAGGCGATCCGCAAGGGCGACAAGGTGGTGATGTGGTACCTGTCGGGTAATCGCGATGAGGCGGCGATTGAACACGCGGATCGCTTCATCATCGACCGCGCCCGCCCGCGTCAGCACATTTCATTCGGTTTCGGCATCCATCGTTGCGTGGGCAACCGTCTGGCGGAGCTGCAGCTCAAGATTCTCTGGGAAGAGATGCTGCCGCGTTTCCCGGTGATCGAGCTGGCAGGCGAACCGGTGCGCACGTTCTCAAACTTCGTGCACGGATTCACGCACTTGCCGGTGCGCATACCGGGCTGACGTCGACGCGTGCGCCGGGCTTGCGCACGCCCCTCGTGCTCACCCACCCTTTTGAACCGTTTTCAGAACTCAGGACTGTCAGATGAAAGCAGCTGTTTTTCATGGCGCGAGCCAACCCCTCACCATTGAGGATGTCCAGATCGAAAAGCCCGGTCCGCGTGAGGTGCTCATCCGCACCTCGGCCGCAGGCCTGTGCCACAGCGACCTGCATTTCATGGAAGGCAAGTGGCCCTGGCCCGCGCCCGCCGTGCTCGGTCACGAGTCCGCAGGTGTGGTGGAGGCCGTCGGGCGCGATGTGACCTATGTGAAGCCTGGCGATCATGTGATCACCTGTCTGTCGGTCTTTTGCGGCCACTGCGCCTGCTGCCTGACCGGCCGCATGTCGATCTGCGAAGGCACCGATGTGAAGCTGCCCCCGGGCGTGGCCAAGCGGCTGAGCTGGAAAGGCAAGCACCTGAACCAGTATCTGAACCTGTCGTCGTTTGCCGAGCAGATGCTCGTCCACGAGCACGCACTGGTGAAAGTCACCAAAGAGATGCCCATGGACCTGGCCGCACTCATCGGCTGCGGGGTCATGACCGGGTACGGCGCCGTGGTGCATACGGCCAAGGTGCGTCCCGGCAGCACAGTCGCGGTGGTGGGCTGTGGTGGCATTGGCTTGGCGGCTGTCAACGGCGCAGCGATCGCTGGTGCGGGCCGGATCATTGCGGTCGACAAGGACCCAAGCAAGCTCGAGCTCGCCAAAAAAATGGGCGCGACCGAAGGCGTGCTGGCTGGCGACGACGCGGTCAAGCAGATCATGGAAATGACTGCAGGCGGCGTCGAGAATTCGTTCGAGTGCGTGGGCCTGAAGCAGACCGCCGAGATGTGTTTTGCCATGCTGCGCCCGGGCGGCACGGCGACCATCGTGGGCATGATCCCGATGGGCGTGAAGATTGAGCTCCATGGCCCCGACTTTTTGCGAGAACGTCGCATGCAGGGCTCTTCGATGGGCTCAAATCACTTCCGTGTGGACATGCCCCAGCTCATCGAGTTCTATCGTCAGGGCCGCCTGCACCTGGATGGCCTGATTTCCTCGCGCATTAAGCTCGAACAAATCAATGAGGGTTTTGCTGCGCTGGCGCGCGGTGGTGTGGCGCGCAACGTCATCATGTTTGCCTGAGCCCATATGCTGAGCCGCTTCGACGACTACCCGCTGCACCAGACCCCGGAGCCGATTGCGCACCCGGTGTCCAATGACCGCAACACTTACGATCGCTACTGGTTCAACGGGTTTTCGGCAGACGGGTCGCTCTACTTCGGGATCGCGCTAGGCGTTTATCCGAACCGGCGCATCATGGATTGCGCCTTCAGCGTCGTGCGCAACGGGGTGCAATACAGCTTTCATGGGTCGAGGCGCGCACCGGACGAGCGTGATGTGCTCGAGGTGGGGCCGTTTCGCATCGACATCCTGGAGCCGATGCGCACCCTCAGGATCAGTCTGGCGACCAACGACAGTGCGCTCGCGTGTTCGCTCACGTTTACTGCTCGCAGCATGCCGCTGGAAGAAGAGCGTCAGACCTTGCGACGAGAACAGCGCGTGTTCATGGATGTCACCCGATTCACGCAGTTTGGCCGCTGGGAAGGCTGGATCGACTGTGCCGGTGAGCGCATGGACATCCGGCCCGAACAGACCTGGGCGACACGAGACCGCTCCTGGGGCATCCGGCCGGTGGGCGAACCGGATGTGGGCGGCGCGCCGCTTCATGTGGCGCCGCAGATTTTTTTCCTGTGGGCGCCCATCCACTGGGATGACGGCTGCAGCCATGTGTGCGTGTTCGAGGATGCGCAGGGGCGCTCGCTGCATGCAGAAGGCAAGCGTGCGGCGTTCGGCTTGCCTGAGCAGGGAGCGTCGACGCAGGCGTCGGCTGCGCAGATCGTGCGCATGACCGAGGTGAGTCACCAGCTGCGCTACCAACCTGGTACGCGTCGCATGCAGGACGGGGCTTTTACCGTGGTCGAGCCGGGCGGAGAACGGCGCGTGATCACCGTGGAGCCGCTTGCGCTCTTTCAGATGAAGGGCCTGGGTTACCGCCACCCGCAGTGGTCCCATGGGGTCTGGAAAGGCGAGCTCGCCACCGGCCATGACAGCTGGCGCCAGGCCGACCTCGACCCGCTGAGTCTTCACAATGTGCATATTCAGCAGCTGGTGCGCGCGCGTGAGGGCGGTCGCACGGGACTGGGGATTGTCGAGCAGTTGTGCGTGGGACCACACGCCCCCTCAGGGCTGGCCGGCTTGCTCGATGGTGCACGCTGACGCGTTCGACCCTGCGCAGGTCGCCAGACGCCTGGAAACCTGGTGGCATGCGCGGACAGGGGAGGCGGTACGCGTCGATCCCTGTGTGCGCATTGCGGGTGGCGCGTCGCGGGCCACCTATCGCTTTGTGGTGCAGGCGCGTGGTCGCGCTGACGCACCTCAGGCCTTCGTGCTGCGACTGGATCCGGTCTCCAGCCTGATCGAGACCGAAAGGCAGCGTGAATTCATGGCGCTGCAGGCTTTTCACGGGACCGATGTGCCGGTGCCGCAACCCCTGTGGCTTGAATCGTCTGCGCAGGCGCTGGGCTCGCCTTTTTTCATCATGCAAGCCATTGACGGCGCGGAAGCCGGCCCGCTCAAGCTGATGGCGGCCCCGTATGCGCAGCATCATGCGCACATCGGACACCAGAAGTGGTCGATCCTGGGCCGCATTGCCGCGGCAGACCCTGATGCCCTGGGGCTCACGCAGCACATGCCCGCGCTTGCGCCCACTGCGTGCTGGCGCCATGAGCTCGACCACTGGGAGGCGGTCCTGGATGCGGACGCGCTTGAGCCGCAACCGGTGCAGCGTGCTGCGATCCGCTGGATGCGCCGACATCCGCCTGCGGCGCCGGCGCGGGTGTCGGTGGTGCATGGGGACTTTCGTACCGGCAATCTGATGATCGATCCGCAGGGCATGCTGCGCGCGGTGCTCGACTGGGAAATGGTGCATCTGGGCGATCCGCTTGAAGACCTCGCCTGGAGCTTGAATCGCGTGTGGTGTTTTCATCGCGATGAACGGCGTGGCGGCTTGTTGCCGCGCGAGCAGGCCATCGCCCTGTGGGAGGCGGCCAGCGGGCTGAAGGTTGACCCGCAGTCTCTGCATTGGTGGGAGGTCTTCAATTGCCTCAAGGGGCAAGCGATCTGGCTGTCCGCAGCGAAGGAGTTTCAGTCCGGTACAGTCACCGACTCGATGATGGCGCTGGCTGCCTGGATGATGTGCAACAGCCAGGATCGCGCCACGCTGGAACTGCTCGGTCGTCTGGAGGTCGCTTGAAGCCCGACTGCGATGTGTATCTCGGTGCGCTCGAGCGTGATCTGCTCGAGGAGGTTGCGCCGAACTTGCCAGGCTCCTGGGAGCAGGCGGTTGTCATGCGACACGTGGCGCTGCTGCCGGTGGTCAGGCAAGAACTCGAGCGCGGGGTGCAGCGCCGGGTGGAGGAGAACACGGCCATGCGAGCTGTGTTCGCGCAGGCTCTCAACGCCGTGACCGACGCGAGCTTGGTGGCGCGCCTGAAAGAGGCAGTGGCTTCACACGACGACTGCCTGCTGGTCAGCGCGCTCGATACCAGCAACCATCGTTTGCGCTGCCTGTTGACCGATCTGCATCATTACATCGACACGTGCAGCGCCCAGCACACCGCGCCTGACCTGCAAGTACTGGAAATGGCGATCTGGCGCGAGCTGGTGGCATCCACGGTGCGTCGGCAGGTGGATCTCGGGCGTTTTTGATGCTGCAAAACTGTGGTGCCGCAACGCTGATGCCGCGATAATGACCAATGCTCCCTTTGAGCTGACGGAAAAACTGACTGAACCACGGAGGAACCACTATG
>JBIKKG010000267.1:0-4685 GCA_044360485.1 Burkholderiaceae bacterium
GGGAATACGGTTGAAGTCGAAGGCAGCGTGCTGCCGCTCATCCTGATGTCGTTCGTCGTGGGCCTGGTCATGTCGCAGGTCCTTGGGCGCTTCATCGGGGCGGCACTGGGCGGGGGCGGAGCCGGGGTGTCTGCGGCGGCGGCGCTGGCGTCGACCCCCTTGGGCGCAGCCGTAGGCATTGGCGTTGCGGCACTGATCCTGTTCATGGGGGGCGGACGCGGCGGTGGCCCGGGTGGTGGGTTGCGCCGGGTCGGTCCGCACACCTACCGTCAGGGTGGCCCGATCTTCATTCCGGGTGGTTTTGGCGGGGGTGGAGGTTTTGGCGGCGGCGGCGGTGGCTTTGGAGGTGGCATGGGTGGCGGCTTCGGCGGCGGAGGAGCCTCAGGTGACTGGTGATCGCGAAAAGGGTCTGACCCGCACCGGCCGACGACGCCCGAATCGGCTGTTTGGCATCTTCCGGTGGATGCAGCACATGTGGATTGGCCCGGCCCATGTCAGCCGAGCCATCTCGCGGGCCGATTTTCTGGCCATCGAACAGGCGATTTTTCAGGGCGAACAGCACCACCTTGCCGAAGTGCGATTCGCGGTCGAGTCATCGCTCAATACGTCGGAGCTGTGGCATGAGGTCGATGCGCGAGCGCGAGCGCTTGATGTGTTCTCGCACTTTCGCATGTGGGATACCGAAGACAACAACGGTGTGCTGATCTACGTGCTATGGGCCGATCATGCGGTGGAGTTGGTGGCGGATCGGGGTGCCGATGCGCTGATCGATGATGCAGTCTGGCAGGAGATCTGTGATCTGGTGTCAGACGCCTGCGCGAATGACCGTCCCGTGGAAGGTGTGCTCAGTGCGATCGCCGTGCTCAACGAAGCATTGGCCAGGGCATTCCCCGCAGATGGGTCACGGCGCAACGCGAACGAGTTGTCCAACACGCCGATTTTCCTGCGCTAGGCGCAGGAACCCCAAATTCCCTGTCTGGGGCTCTGTCCGGGCCTGCAGTGTGGGAACTGAAGTGTGTCGGTGGCTCGTGCCTCAATGCGTTTTCAGTGCGCTGTCTCGGGAGGTGCTGAACGAGCGGCCACGGGGGACGCTGTTGAGGCGCTGGCGCTGACGCTCTGTGGCGCGTCATGCCGCAGGCAGGCCAGTGCCGCTTCAACCGGAAGGCGAACATCGACAGAGAGCATCCTGCGGCAACTGTCGGCATCTTGGCCGATCTGATAGCAACTGGACAGTACTCTGACGGACTCTTCCAATCGTTGGTGACGCACTTCGTCGGTGCAGGCCGCCAGCTCTGCCCGAAAGGCTTCGAGCTCGGTACGCAGTCGGTAGTGCTGGCTGATGTAGTAACGCACCATGTGCATGACCAAACCACCACGCCAGAACTGTTTGCAATGCTCCAGTTCGTGGACGATTGTGGGGCGATCGTCGGCGTAGTCAGTGCGTACGACGACGAAGGCCCCCAGGCTCAGTCCAATCAGTCGCCCGGGCATCCGATCGAGGGCCACAACCGGGACTGGCAGCCATCTGCCAAGGCGTTCAATGGTTATCTTCATATTGCTATGAATTAGCAATCTTCAGGCCTTTTGCAGGAATGTGATTTATTTCACATACTTAAGGCCAGACACATCCGAACGGTGGGGGTCAAACCGCCTGCATGTGTAAAGCCAGCCAACACTTGTGCCCTGCCCGTCGGCTGAAAAGTGATGCCTGGCAGGCCCTGGTGGGTGGGTATCCCACGGTCCTTGGCGAAGCGGCGGTAGCATCCTGCATGGATGGTTGGATGCCTTTGGAACGGCGATTGCGCCGGTGGCTGCTTGCCGCTTTGCTGCTGATGCTCTCGGTGGCTCTGCATGCGATGCTGCTGGGCGGGTTGGCAGGCCGCATGCTGCAGATGCCGGATAGTCCTCTTCGGCCAGCGCCACGCGTGACGGAGGTCAGTCTGCTGGCGCCCCCCCAAGCTGCGGCACCTGCCTCGGCTCCCAATCCCTTGCGCGCCCAGGACTCGACTGCCTCGGCCAGACCGGTCGCGCGCAGGCCTGAGCCTGCTTTGGCGCCGGTCCTTGCGCCTGCGCCGAGCAGCCAGCCCGGTCAGGTCGAGAGGGGGCCTGCGTCGACCCAGTCGCCTGGCCTGGCCAGTTTTCCGGCGTATGTCGAGACCCCGCGCGGGGATCCGAACCCGGCCGACCCGAGTGACTACAGCGACCCGCGTGACCAGATTGACCATAGCGATCCCACGAGACAGGCCGCCAGCGGTGCAATGGCTGTGCCTGAGGCAACCGGTTCGCCGTCCGTCTCGAATGCCCCGCCGCAAACCGTGTCGGGCAGCGATGCGCCTCAGCTTGCACCGCAGCAGCCGGTGACATCGCTGTCGCCAGGCGTGGCAGGCGACCCCTCATTGGCTGTCCCCGCACTGCCGCCGCTGCCTGGTTCACATGCGCGTCAGTTCAAGGTGTATTGGGGTGATTTCGAAGGCAAGCAGTCGGTCGCCCGCATTCGCTATCGCCTGACCGTGGACGGGGATCAGTACGAAGTGCGTACCGAGGGCGAGGCACAGGGTCTGATCTCGCTGGTGTATTCAGGCACGCTCACCCAGGTCAGCATCGGCACGATGGGGCCTGGCGGTCTTGTGCCGCGGCGTTATGCCGAAAGTCGAGGCAGGGGCGCAGAGCGTGCAGTCAGCTTTGACCCCGAGGCGTCGCAGCTGCTCCCGCCAGGTGGCACGCCACTGTCGGTGCCGCGCGGCATTCAGGACCGGCTCAGTGTGTTCTATCAGTTGGGCCTGATGGCCCGCGCTCAACCTGCCGCGTTTGTGCCGGGTCTGGAGGTGGTCGTGCCCGTGGCCTCGCTGCGCGACATGCGCCTTGAGCGATTCCAGGTGGTGGGCGACGAGGTGCTGATGGTGCCTGGTGCACCGATGCGGGCCTTGCATCTTCACCGTCCGCCACCCGCGGGTAGCCGCGATCCGAAAATCGATCTGTGGCTGGGGTACGATCAACAGATGTTGCCGGTGCGCCTGCGCGTCGAAGACGGCTCGCAACGGGTGCTGGATCAGCTGCTCGATACAGCCGAGTGACCCGTCCCCGGCTGTCGCGTCCCCCGAGCGACGCGTCCTTTCAGCAACCCACGTTTCCACTGGATTCCACGGTGTCGGATACTTCTTCTCAGCTGAACAGTCTGAATGTGCTAGGTGGCTCCCTGCAGGCCTGCTCGTTTGACCCGCTGACCGGCTTTTTTCGCGACGGCTGCTGTCAGACCGGGCCTGATGACCTGGGTAGCCACACGGTATGCGCGCGCGTCACCGATGCGTTTCTCGAGTACAGCCGCATGCAGGGCAATGATCTGAGCACCCCGCGCCCGGAGTACCGTTTTCGGGGGCTGAAGGCCGGCGATCGATGGTGTGTGTGTGCCTCGCGCTGGTTGCAGGCCTTCGAGGCCGGGGTCGCGCCGCCCGTGGTGCTCGAGGCCACCCACGAAGCGGCGTTGCGTATCGTGCCGCTGCAGGCCTTGTTGGCACATGCCTGGGGCCCCAAGCCGGCTGCCGCGCACTGAGCAGGTGACTCCCATGAAACTGATGATCGTTCCCGTCACACCCTTCCAGCAAAACTGCTCCATCCTGATCGATGAGACCAGCGACAAGGCGGTGGCCATCGATCCGGGCGGTGACCTGGATCAGATCGATGCGGCGCTGGCCTCAACTGGCGCCACCCTGGAAAAGGTCCTGCTCACACACGGGCATATCGACCATTGCGGGCAGGCCGCCGAATTTGCGCGTCGCCACGGCGTGAAGATCGAAGGGCCCCATCGCGACGACAAATTCTGGATCGACCAGCTGCCCGAGTCAGGCAAGCGCTATGGCTTTGGCAATCTGGAGGCGTTCGAGTCGGATCGCTGGCTCGAGCAGGGCGATACCGTGCATTTTGGCAATGTCGATCTGCAGGTCGCCCACTGCCCGGGCCACACCCCGGGTCATGTGGTGTTCTTTCACGCACCCAGCCGTCTGGCGGTCGTGGGGGATGTGCTGTTCCAGGGCTCGATCGGCCGTACCGATTTTCCGCGCGGCAATCATCAGCAGCTGCTCGACTCCATCGTGCAACGGTTGTGGCCCATGGGCGACGATGTGGCCTTCGTGCCCGGGCATGGGCCGATGTCCACGTTCGGCGATGAACGTCAAAGCAATCCGTTTGTCTCGGACGAGGCGCTGGGGGGCTGAGACGCTCATTGCCCGAGGCTGCGGCGTACGGCGACGAAATCGAGCCGTCGTGCCGTCGTGTCGAGGCTATTTCTTGGCGTTGCCCCAGGAGTCTTTCAGCGTCACGGCCAGGTTGAACACCGGCTGGCCAGCGCGGTGATCCAGCTTGTCGGCCACGAAATAACCGTGCCGTTCAAACTGGCAGTGCGATTCAACCTGGGCTGAGGCGAGCGACGGCTCCACAAACGCCTGTACCACCCGCTTGGCTGCGGGGTTCAGGCTCTCTCGGTAGTCCCGATCACCCCCATCGGGATGCGGCTCGGTAAACAGTCGGTCGTACATCCGCACTTCGGCTTGAATGCCGTGTCGCGCCGATACCCAGTGGATGTTGCCCTTCACCTTGTATTGATCTGCGCCAGGCGTGCCGGACTTGGAGTCTGGCAAGACGCTGGCGAGCACCTTCGTGACCCGACCGTCTGCATCCGCCTCAAATCC
>JBIKKG010000003.1:0-45901 GCA_044360485.1 Burkholderiaceae bacterium
GTGGCGTCAATGCCAATGACCTCCTCGATTTCATCGCGCGCCTGATCCGGGTCGGCCTGAGGCAAGTCCATCTTGTTGAGGACGGGAACAACCTCCACGCCGAGTTCGATGGCGGTGTAGCAGTTGGCCACGGTCTGCGCCTCGACGCCCTGAGACGCATCAACCACCAGCAATGCGCCCTCACAGGCCGACAGCGAGCGGCTGACCTCATACGAGAAGTCGACATGGCCCGGCGTGTCGATCAGGTTCAAGTGATAGACCTGCCCACTGCGTGAGGTATACCGCAGTGAGGCAGTTTGGGCTTTGATGGTGATCCCGCGTTCACGCTCCAGATCCATGGAATCGAGCACCTGCTCGGCCATCTCACGATCGGAGAGGCCGCCGCAGCGTTGAATCAGACGGTCGGCAAGCGTCGACTTGCCGTGGTCGATGTGCGCGATGATCGAGAAATTTCGGATGTGTTGCACGGTCCCGACCGCGTGTGGGCGGCAACGGCAGTAAAGCCCTCGATCATAGCCGATCGAAGGTGCAGCAAATGGCCCGCCCTTGGGGGAATTCCCCGTGGAGCACCCCGCCGGGCGTTGACCCGGCGCAGGCACTCCCTCTCATGGGTCGGGGCGGTCAGTCGTCCGGTTCAGTTCGCAGGTCGGATCGGGACAAACTGGGCACTGTCGCCGCGACGCACCAGCAGGATCTGCGTCTTAGCCTTGTCGATCTTGGCCACCAGTTCATTGAACTGCTTGGCCGAAGTGACGTCCTGATTGTTGATCGACAGGATCAGATCCCCGGTGCGCAGGCCCGACCGGGCGGCCGCGCCATCGACCGCATCGACCAGGACCCCCGATTTGATGCGCAACTGCGTCTTGCGCTCGTCGGTCAGATCGGAGACCACCAGCCCGAGCGCATTGGCTGGGGTCGTGCCGCCCTGAGCCCCTGGCGCCTGGCCACGCGGGCTGCTGCTCTGCGCGGTGGTTTCTTGTTGCATTTCGGCGACTGTCAGGCTGAGATCGCGCGCCGCACCCTTGCGCCAGACCGTGACCGGCACTTTCGAGCCGGGGCGAGTATTGCCAACCAGCCTGGGCAAATCGCTCGAACGCTCGATGGGCTTGCCATCGAAGCGCTGAATGATGTCGCCCACCTCGATGCCCGCCTTATCGGCCGGACCACCCTGCTCGACGTTACGCACCAGGGCACCGGCTGCGCGCGGCAGACCCAGCGGCTCGGCCACATCCTTCGTGACTTCAGCGATACCCACGCCAATGCGACCACGGGTCACGCGGCCGGTGGCCCGCAGCTGATCGCCCACGCGCATGGCTTCATCGATGGGAATGGCGAAGGAAATGCCCATGAAACCGCCCGTGCGGCTGTAGATCTGGGAGTTGATGCCGACCACTTCGCCGCGCAGATTGATGAGCGGCCCACCCGAATTGCCGGGATTGACCGCCACATCGGTCTGAATGAAGGGCAGATAGTCGCCCGTGTCTCGCCCCTTGGCCGACACGATGCCGGCCGTCACGGTATTGTCCAGACCGAAGGGCGAACCGATCGCCACCACCCATTCGCCGACCCTTAAGCGGGACGGATCGCCAATCTTGAGCGAAGGCAGGCCCGCACTGTCGATTTTGACTAGCGCCACATCGGTGCGACGGTCAGACCCGATGAGACGGCCCTTGAATTCCCGCTTGTCGGTGAGGGTGACGTAGATTTCGTCGGCGCCTTCGACCACATGGTGATTGGTGAGCAGATAGCCATCGGCACCGATGATGAAGCCGGAACCCACGCCACGCGGCACCTCCGGCCCACCGCCGCCCTCGCCTCGGCCTTCACCACGACCCCTCGGGGATGGCCCCTGACGGGGCGGCATGAAGCGACGGAAAAAGTCGTACAGCTCGCTGTCGTCCATGCCCTCGGGCATTTGCGGACCGGCACCCGAGCCATTGCCTGCACGCGATCGGGCAGTGGTGCGAATGTTGACCACTGCCGGACCGGTGCGCTCGACCAGGTCGGCAAAATCAGGGAGTTCGCGCGCAGCCTGAGCCTGCGCGGATACCGGCAAGCTCCCTGCTGATACGACCAATGACAGACCCAGACACCAGGCAGACAGAACGCGCTTCATCGGATTGGACTTAATGCTCGACTGAGAAGGAGAAAAAGGGGAAAAACGAGGCTGAAAAAACATTCAAGACGGCGGAACGACGGCGAGAGGGCTGCAAACCGGCTCACGGACCCGTTGCAACTTCAGGTGAGACCGGTTGCACCACGCCCGTGCCGCGCTCGACCCAAACCAGCCAGACATTGAGCCGGCGCCATGAGTCAGCCGATACGCTGCTGCGACCGAGCACAACGCTTAGCCGTGGCATCCTAAGGCCCGTTTGGGGAGTTGGGGTCAATTCCATCACGATCAACCCCGGCAATCGCAAGATCCGCGATACCGTGGCTGGATGGTCAATCGCAGTGTGGCGATCGGCACTGTGATGCAAGGTACTGACAGACAGACCCTGGGCATTCGCCTGCAGGCTGCAGACTTTGATCGGACCAGCCCTGAAGTTCATCCGAGCCGAGCAGTAGGCCAGCCACCCCAGCACGATGGCTGATAGGAAACACGCGACGGCCAAGGCCCATGACCACGGCCCATGTCGTTCGATCAACCACACCGGACCTGAGGCAGATTGCCACGAGGCGAGCAGGAGTCCGACAACAGGCACTGCGCCAGTCAGTGCGTGCAGTCGGCGCGCCTCACGGCTATCGACCACCTGCAGGTGAAAGCCGAGGTGCATGGCGGCGCGACCGGATGGTGAGCGATCAGTCGAATCGCTTGACGACCAGTGTGCCGTTGGTACCGCCAAAGCCGAAAGAATTGGACACCGCTGCGTCGATCCGCATGGGGCGGGCGGTATTGGCGCAGTAATCCAGGTCACATTCGGGATCCTGGTTGAAGATGTTGATCGTGGGCGGCGAGACCTGGTGGTGGACTGCAAGCACGGTAAACACCGACTCGACGCCACCAGCCGCACCCAGCAGATGGCCGGTCATGGACTTGGTGGAGTTGATCACCAGCTTGCGGGCATGGTCGCCGAACGCGAGCTTGATCGCCTCGGTCTCGTTCTTGTCGCCCAGCGGCGTGGACGTGCCATGCGCGTTCACATACTGGATCTGGTCGGGGTTGAGGCCGGCATTGCGCAGCGCGGCCAGCATGCCGCGCTTGGGGCCATCGCGATCAGGGGCCGTGATGTGGTGCGCATCGGCGCTCATGCCAAACCCGACCAGTTCGCCGTAGATGCGGGCACCGCGTTTGCGAGCATGCTCGAGTTCTTCCAGGACCAGCACCCCGGCGCCCTCGCCCAGCACAAAGCCATCGCGGTCCTTGTCCCAGGGCCGACTCGCGGTAGTCGGGTCGTCGTTGCGCGTGGACATGGCACGCGCTGCACAAAACCCACCGATCCCCAGCGGCGACACGGTGGCTTCCGCGCCGCCTGCCACCATGACATCTGCATCGCCGTATTCAATCAACCGGCCTGCATCGCCAATGGAATGCAGCCCGGTGGTGCAGGCCGAGACCACCGCGTAGTTGGGGCCCTGAAAGCCGTGCATGATCGAGACCTGACCGGAGACCATGTTGACGATCGAGCCTGGCACGAAGAAGGGCGACACGCGACGCGGGCCGCGATTGACCAATTCAGTGTGGTTGTCCTCAATCATGGGCAGGCCACCAATGCCAGAGCCCACGATCACGCCGACCCGCTCCGGGTTGGTGTTGTCTGCCGTGATGCCTGCATCGCGAACCGCCTGAGACGAAGCCGCGATACCGTAATGGATGAAGGTATCGAAGTGGCGTGCCTCTTTGGCCGGCATCCAGTCTTCGACCTTGAAGTCCTTCACTTCGCCAGCGATTTGCGACGTGAACGCGCCGGCGTCAAAACGGGTGATGCGCCCGATGCCGCTGCGACCGGCGACCAGATTGCCCCAACCTGTTGCGACATCGTTGCCCACCGGACTGATCAGGCCCAGTCCGGTGACGACCACTCTGCGACGGCTCATCCTTGTGCTGCTCCTTGCTCAACCCTTGATGATCAACGCTTGTTGATCAACCCTTGTGATGCACGCGGTCGGCACGAAGCCTGCGCCAACCAGACTCATGCCCAGCGCTGACACCGATTGCGTCCATCAGGCCCGGCGTTCAGCCGGTGACATGAAACCGGAGGCCGCTCAGGCTTTCGGGTGCGACTTGACGTAATCGATCGCCTGCTGAACGGTGGTGATCTTCTCGGCCTCTTCGTCGGGAATCTCGGTCTCGAATTCATCTTCCAGAGCCATCACCAACTCGACGGTGTCGAGCGAATCGGCGCCCAGATCATCGACGAACGAGGACTCGTTCTTGATCTCAGCCTCGTTGACACCCAATTGCTCGGCGACGATCTTTCTGACGCGTTGTTCGAAATCGCTCATTTCCAGTCCTTTTCAGTTTGAACGACACGAGGCTTTGAAGTGCCTCGGTCTTAAATCCGGCGCGCGATTCTAGCACCCCGCGCCGCGCTCTCCGGTATTCAGATCAGCCCCGGGGATTAGGCCTGATGGTGAGTCCGCAGCAGGCCCTCACGACATGTACAGCCCGCCATTCACATGGAGGGTGCTACCCGTGATGTAGCCCGCCTGAGGCGAACACAGAAAACCGACCGCCGCGGCAATGTCGGCGACATCGCCGAAACGTCCCAGCGGAATGCGCTGCAGCATGGCTTCGGACTGCGCCTGGGTCAGCGCACGCGTCATATCGGTGTCGATGAAGCCCGGCGCCACACAGTTCACCGTGATGCCGCGGCTGCCAATTTCCTGCGCGAGTGCGCGGGTCATGCCGGCCACACCAGCCTTGGCTGCGGCGTAGTTGGCCTGACCGGGATTGCCCGAGGCGCCCACCACCGAGGTGACGTTGACGATCCGCCCCCAGCGCGCCTTGGTCATGCCACGCAGGACTGCCTGCGACAAGCGAAAAACGGCAGACAGATTCGTGTCGATGACCGAAGACCATTCATCGGGCTTCATGCGCAACGCCAGGTTGTCACGCGTGATGCCCGCGTTGTTCACGAGGATCAGCGGGGTGCCTTCGGCCTTGGCCAGCGCATCGATCAAATGCTCGGTGCCGGCCACATCCGACACGTTGAGCACTGCGCCGCGGCCACGGCCACCGGCTGCGGCCAGCTCGGCATCGATGCCCCGGGCACCGTCTTCGGTCGTGGCGGTGCCGATCACCGTGGCACCCAGGCGCGCAAGCTCAAGCGCAATGGCCCGCCCAATGCCACGGGAGGCACCGGTCACCAGTGCGACACGCCCTTCCAGTGCAGCGACAGCGGCATTCATGCGAGTTCCTTCAGAACAGCGTCGAGGCTGGCGGCATCGAACACCGTGGAGACGCCCAGAGCAGGAGCAATACGCTTGACGAGTCCACCGAGTACCTTGCCAGGCCCGAATTCGATCACGTGGGTCACGCCCATGCCTTGCAGTGCCTGCACGACTTCGACCCAGCGCACCGGACCGAATGACTGGCGCACCAGCGCATCGACGATGGCCGACGGATCGGCCGGGTGGGCGACATCCACGTTGTTCACGATCGGGATCCTCGGGCTGCGGGGCGGGCGCGCGTGAAGCGCGGCAGCCAGCCGTTCGCCAGCGGGTCGCAATAATGAGGAATGAAAGGGTGCCGACACAGGCAGCGGCAGGGCCCGTTTGGCGCCGAGCGCCTTGGCCGCCTCGCAGGCACGCTCCACGGCGGCTTTGCTGCCGGCAATCACCACCTGGGCCGGTGCGTTGAAATTGGCGGGCTCGACCACCTCAGCGACGCCGGCATGAGCAGGCGCCACCCCGGCCATGGCCTCGTTGGCCACGCGACAGGCTTCGCGCACCTGATCGTCGCTCAAGCCCAGGATGGCCGCCATGCCGCCTGCCCCGACCGGCACCGCCTCCTGCATGGCCTGAGCACGCAGACGCACCATTCGGAAAGCCTCGGCCGGCTCGAAGGCATCGGCCGCGGTCAGCGCGGTGTATTCGCCCAGGCTATGGCCGGCCATGGCTACCGCATCGGCACCACCGGCGGCGCGCCAAGCCCGGTAACAGGCCAGCCCGGCGAGCAACATGGCGGGTTGGGTGTTGACGGTCAGACCGAGGGCCTCGGCCGGACCCTGGGCGATGAGTTGGGAGAGTCGTTCGCCGAGCGCGTCGTCGGCCTGTTGGATGAGATCGGCCACCACCGGCACACCGGCAAGCGAATCAAGCATGCCAACGGCCTGCGAACCCTGGCCCGGGAACAGGAATGCGAGCTTCATGCAATGTATCCGTTCAAGAATGTTGCCACCTGATGCGCCTGATGCGTGCGTGCGGTGGCGTCAGAACTGCACGAGGACGCTGCCCCAGGTGAAGCCTCCACCCACGCCCTGCAGCATGACCCGCTGCCCCGTTTTGACGCGACCATCTCGTACGGCCGTATCCAGTGCCAGCGGCACGGAGGCTGCAGAGGTATTGGCATGTTGATCCACCGTGACCACGACCCGCTCTGCGGGCAACCCCAGCTTGCGACCCGTGGCTTGCAGGATGCGCACATTGGCCTGATGCGGAATCAGCCAGTCAATGTCATCGACCGTGAGGCCTGCAGCCGCCACGGTCTCGCGGGCGACTTCATCGAGGACACTGACGGCGAGCTTGAACACTGCCTGACCGTCCATCGTGAGGAACGGATGCCCGATGACCTGGCCGCGCGAAATGCTGCCTGCGGTACGCAGGATCGATTCATGACGCCCGTCGGCATGCAGGCGGGCGGCAAGGATGCCTGGCGTGGCCGAGGCCGCCAGCACCACTGCACCCGCGCCATCACCGAACAGGACGCAGGTCCCGCGATCAGTCCAGTCGAGGATGCGCGAGAACACTTCTGCACCGATCACCAGCGCGCGATGGGCTGCGCCGCTGCGGATCATGGCATCGGCCACGGTGAGCCCGTAGACGAACCCTGAGCACACCGCCTGCACGTCAAACGCAGGACAGCCCACGATGCCAAGCTCTTTTTGCACCAGACAGGCGGTGCTCGGAAAGATGAAATCCGGCGTGGAAGTCGCCACGATGATCAGGTCGATGTCCTGAGCCTGCAGGCCGGCGGCGGCGATGGCTGCACGCGCGGCCTGCGCCCCCAGCACTGAGCTGCCGACATCGGGCGCGGCAATGTAACGCTGACGAATGCCGGTGCGACCGACGATCCAGTCGTCTGAGGTATCGATGCCCTGCGCAGCCAGTTCGGCGCTCAAGGTGGCGTTGTCGACGCAGCGCTCGGGCAGCGCGCTGCCGGTTCCGACGATTCGGGAAAAACGTGGTTCGGAGGCACTCATCGCGACACCTGGACAGTGGGGATCGCGTCGGTGATCCGACGCAGCAAACCGTTGCGGGCAGCATCATACCCGCGGCCGATCGCCTGCTCGAAACCGTACGCATCGGATGACCCGTGACTCTTGATCACGATCCCGCGCAAGCCGACCAGGCTCGCGCCGTTGTAACGCCGGTGGTCCACGCGACGCTTGAAGCGGCTGAGTACCGGCCAAGCCAGGGCAGCGATCACCTTGGCAAGCGGCCCGCGCGTGAATTCCTCACGGATGAAACCCGAGAGCATCTGAGCCAGACCTTCCGAGGTCTTGAGCGCCACATTGCCCACGAATCCGTCGCAGACCACCACATCGGCGACCCCGGCAAAGATGTCGTTGCCTTCGACGTTTCCGATGAAATTCAGGCCACTGGCGCGCAGCAGTTCGGCTGCCTGCTTGACCACCTCGTTGCCTTTGATGACCTCTTCGCCGATGTTGAGCAAGCCCACTCTGGGTCGCTCCGTGCCTTCCAGGGCCGACACCAGAGCACTGCCCATGATGGCGAACTGCAGCAGATGCGCCGGCTCGCAGTCGACGTTCGCACCCAGGTCGAGCATCATCGTTCGCCCACCCTGCCGGTTGGGTAGCGGCGCGGCGATCGCAGGCCGGTCGATGCCATCGACCATCTTGAGCACGAAGCGCGAGATCGCCATCAGCGCGCCTGTGTTGCCGGCGCTGATGCAGGCATCGGCCTTGCCGTCGCGCACCAGTTCGATGGCGACCCGCATGGAGGAGTCTCTCTTACCGCGCAGGGCCTGAGCCACCGGTTCATCCATGCCCACGACCTCGGAGGCGTGGTGAATGCGCAATCGGGCATCAGGCGTTTCGGATTGCGCCTCGCTGGCTCGGCCAGCGCGCGTCAATGCCGTCAGCAATGCCTCGCGTTGACCGACGAGAACCAGCTGGGCATCGGGGTGCGCATCAAGGAACGCCAGAGCCGCTGGCAGCGTGACCGAAACACCGTGGTCTCCGCCCATGCAGTCGATGGCAACGCGAACAGTCATGGATCAGATCAGCCCGAGACAGGCATGCCGGTCAGACGCTCTGCTCGACCTGCAAGCCGACCGGCTCGCACACCGACTCACTCGTCGGACTTGACCTTGACAACCTTGCGGCCGCGATAAAAGCCGTTGGGGCTGACATGGTGGCGCAGGTGCACTTCGCCGGTGCTGGGCTCAACAGCCAGCGGCGGCTTGGACAAAGCGTCGTGCGAGCGGTGCATGCCGCGCTTGGAGGGCGATTTTTTGTTCTGCTGGACGGCCACTTCAGGCGCTCCATGGCAAAAAGTTAATCCGAAACTATAGCAGACGCATGCAAGTGCATGCAAAGCGATGGCCATTCACATGGATCAGTCACGCGGACGTTTAAGTCCGGAGAGCACCGCAAACGGGTGCTCGGGCGCAGGCTCGGCCTGCATGGCACTGCCCACCGACGCAGGGCCCGCCGCCACAACTGCCGGCGCCTGACAGTGCTCGTGGCGCGGCACGGGCGGCAGCGCCAGGATCATTTCGTCCTCGACCAGGGCAGCCAGATCGAAGCGACGCGAGGCCACCAGGATGTCGTAGTCGTCGTCAGCGGCGTCTTCCTGTGCCGCCTGCTGTTCATTGCCAACCAGCCGATAGGCCCGTTGCTCGGACAGAGGGAGCGCCACAGGCTCAAGGCAACGCACGCAGCGCAGGGTGACCGTGGACTGCAACGCGAGTTCCAGGAAAGCCAGGCGACTGCCGTCTGCGCGCACCCCGCTGCGCCCGGTGAGCTGCCAGGAGACGTGGCCTTGCGGATCGGCCAGCAGCGACACGACACGGCTCAGCCCACTGAGCGGCTCCGTGCCGCCCGCGGTATCTGCGCGCCGACAAAATTCATGGGTATCGATACTGGGCAGGCTCATGGCACCTCGCAAGGTCGTGGGATCATACGCTCGCGAACGCCCGGTGCGCCCGCCCTGGGTTTCCCCCTCGCTCATGCCTTCTTGCGTCACTTTTTCCTGCCCTCACTCGACCCGTCGCGTCCCTTTGCATCTCTTCTGATTGCTGCGCACCCATGGCCTCCACTTTCGCGCCGTCCGGCCCTGCCCTGATCCTGGCATCCACCTCCGCTTACCGTCGCGAACTGCTTCAGCGACTTCGCCTGCCATTTGACACACAGGCGCCCGGGGTGGACGAATCACCGTTGCCTGATGAGACGCCCGAGCAGATTGCCCGCCGGCTGTCGCAGGAAAAAGCGCGCGCGGTGGCGCTGAAACACCCCGAAGCGCTGGTCATCGGTTCCGATCAGACTGCCTCGATTGACGGCGTGCACACCGTGGGCAAACCCGGCACGCACGCGCGCGCTGTCGCCCAACTGCGCGCAGCTTCAGGGCGTGAGCTGGTCTTCTATACCGGTCTGTGCCTGTGGCGACCCGATGCGCCTGCGCTCATCGACTGCATTGCCACCCGGGTGCGATTCCGTGACTTGACCGACGCCGAAATCGAGCGCTACCTGCTGGCAGAAACACCGTACGACTGTGCTGGCTCAGCGAAATCCGAAGGGCTTGGCGTCACGCTGATGCAATCGCAGGAGGGGCCTGACCCCACCGCGCTGATTGGATTGCCGCTCATGCGGCTGGCCGCCATGTTGCGTGAATCTGGTGTGAGGCTGCCCTGAGCGAGATCGCACATGCCGGGTCTGATGACCTGCGCTCACCCCGCAGGATGGGGCGGCTGCGCTGTGTCCCCACCCCGATTTCCGGCGCACGCACCGCCGCAAGCGACCTGCCGGCGCCGAGCCTGGCTGCGTTGGCCGACACCGACTACGTGATCGCCGAACACGCCAAATCGGCGCGCGCGTTCCTGAAGCAGTTGCCGCTGACCCGCCCGCTTCAGTCGATCGAGATCGTCGAGCTCAACGAACACACCCGTGAGCAGGCCATCCTGCCGATGCTCGATCCGCTCATGGCCGGGCGTGACGGGGTGCTGGTGTCGGAGGCAGGGTGTCCTGGCGTGGCCGATCCAGGTGCCCGACTGGTACTGGCAGCGCATCAGGCCGGTATCCAGGTGGAACCCTTCATCGGACCCAGCGCACTGCTGTTGGCCCTTATGGGGTCGGGCCTGGACGGCCAGCGCTTCGCGTTTGCCGGTTACCTGCCCACCGACGCCGCTACCCGTCGCGAGCGGCTGCGCGAGCTCGAACAGCGTTCGCGACGCGAGCGCGAGACCGAACTCTTCATCGAAACGCCCTATCGCAACCAGGTCATGCTCGAGGCCTTGCTCGCAGCCCTGCAGCCTGCCACCTGGCTCTGTGTGGCCGCCGACCTCACCGGCCCGCACGAAACCCTGCGCACCCGCCGCGTGGCCGAGTGGCGTGCGTCGCCGCCTCAGTTGCACAAAGTGCCGACGGTTTTTCTGTTTCTCGCGGGCTGAGGGATCAGAGCAGATCATCCGGGCGATCTGACTGCCCGACGCGTGACCGCGTCAACCTGCCCGTTCAAGCTCAGCACCCCAAGACCGTCGCCTGAAGGACGTCGCCTCAATCCCGTCACCTCAAGACCGTCGCCCATGCAGGCGCGCTCTAACGCAGTCGCAGGGATTCGCCCCCCGCCCCAATGGAGCGGGCGATGGTCTGGCCGGCCGCAATGCCCGCCCGCTTGGCCAGCCGTTCAGTCAAGGTTTCACGGTGCGTGAAATCGACGATGTCCTCCGCCTTCAGCACATCGCGCGCCACTGAGCGCACCGAACCCAGTTCGTCAGCCAACCCCAGTTCGATACTGGTGGAGCCAGTCCAGACCAGCCCGGAGAACAGTTCCGGGGAGTCCTTGAGCCGCTGGCCGCGTCCGGCCTTCACGGTATCGATGAACTGCTGATGGATGCTGCCCAGCATTTTTTGCGCATGTGCGCGCTGGGTGTCGGTCATGGGAGAAAACGGGTCGAGAAACCCCTTGTTTTCCCCAGCCGAAAGGAGCCTGCGTTCAACACCGACCTTATTCATGAGATCAGTAAAGCCAAACCCGTCCATCAGCACACCGATCGAGCCGACCAGGCTGGCCTTGTCCACATAAATACGGTCAGCGGCGGCCGCCACGTAATAGCCGCCAGAAGCGCAGATATCCTCAATGACTGCATGCAAGGGGGTATTCGGATGCTCCGCCCGCAGCCGGCGAATTTCGTCGTTGATCAGGCCCGCCTGGACCGGGCTGCCACCAGGGCTGTTGATTCGAAGGATGACACCCGTGGTGCCGCTGTCCTTGAAGGCCGCGCGCAGGGAGTCGATCACGGCATCGGCGGTCACTGGGCCGCTGGAGTCGATGACACCGTCCACATCAATCAAGGCGGTATGCCGTCCGCCAGGGTGGTGCCCTCCCATATTGAAGGCTTCCGGCAAGAAGGCCCAGAGCGCGACCACCAGGGCTCCCCCGATGGTCAGCAGGCGGAAAAACGTGCGCCACCGACGGGCTCGCCGCTGTTCGGTGACATTGGCCAGCACGGCCTGCTCGATCAGCCGTCGTTCCCAACCGGCGTTGTTGCCGCCCGCCGAAGCACTCTCAGATGCGTGGTGTTCCATGATCGATGCCGTTTGCTCTCGCGTAGTCTGCGTTCAATAAAGGGGGCTGGGGGCGCCACTCAGCGCCGCTGCTGGGTCAGGCCCAGCACGTCACCAGGAACCTCGCAGGCGTCAGCCAACCAGGCGGCCAGTTCGGCAACGCTGCTCACCAGTGCATCCGGCGCGATTGCCTGAAGTGCGTCCGGATCATGTGCGCCGTACAACACCGCCACACTCGACGCCCCGGCCGCCTGCGCCATCCCGACATCATGCGTGGTGTCACCAATCATGACCATGCGGCTCGGATCGATCTGCAGGGTCTCTCCCAGATCGCGCAGCATCCAGGGGTCGGGTTTGGGCGCTCCCTCGTCCGCGCAGCGCGTGGCCGCAAAGCGCGGCCCCAGCCCGGTCTGGACCAGGGCCCGGTTCAACCCGGCCCGCGACTTTCCGGTGGCGACTGCCAGCGGCACGCCGGCTGCATCGAGCCCGCGCAACACTTCAGGGATGCCGTCAAACAGCTTGAGTTCGGCATCGCGTTTCAGGTAATGCACCCGATAGCGCTCGATGAATGCCGGCATCTGCTCTCTGCGAATGGCGGGGACCGCATAGTGCACGGCTTCCAGGAGTCCCATACCAATCACCCAACGTGCCTGCGCCTCGGTCGGGACTGGTAGCCCCAGATCGGTGGCCGCGCCAATCATGGCATCGGAGACCGCGCCCACTGAATCGATGATGGTCCCATCCCAGTCCCAGACCACCAGGTCAAAGCGGCGCATGACATACCCTCAAAAACTGTTCGAACGCCTCGGGAACCGGCGCTTCCACGTGGAGGTCCGCGCCACTGGAAGGATGCTTGAGCCTCACTTTATAAGCGTGTAAAAACATGCGCTTATGACCTTCTTTCTGAAGTGACTTATTAAGTTCGAAGTCGCCGTATTTTTCATCACCCAGCAGGCGATGGCCCACATGCGCCAGATGCACACGAATCTGGTGGGTGCGACCGGTTTCCAGATCGGCTTGCACGAGCGTGACCGGTCCGAAGCGCGGATGCATCCGACGCGCCAGGGCCTTCACCCGGGTTCCGGCCACCTGCCCCCCATCACGCACCATGACCCGCCGCTCCCCCTCGGGCGTCAAATAACGGTGCAGAGGAAAACGCAAGGCCTGGGCGGGACCAGTCCAATCACCCTGGACCAGCGCCAGATACCGTTTGGCGACCTGCCCCTGGCGCATCGCTTCATGCAGCGCGAGCAACGCCGGGCGCCGGCGAGCCACCAGCAGCACGCCGGAGGTTTCGCGATCGATCCGGTGAACCAGCTCAAGAAAGCGCGCCTGGGGTCGGGCCGCACGCAGTTGCTCGATGACCCCGAAACTGACGCCACTACCACCGTGCACCGCCACGCCCGCAGGCTTGTCGATCGCCAGCAATGCGTCGTCTTCATACAGGATGGGGAACTCGGCGCCCGGTACGGACATCGGCTGCTCGGTCGCGGTGCGCACCGGCGGCAGTCGGACCAGATCCCCGAGGATCAGCCGGTATTCAGGCGTGACCCGACGACTGTTCACGCGTACCTCACCGCTTCTCACGATGCGGTACAGGCGGCTCTTGGGGACACCCTTGAGCTCACTGATCAGAAAGTTGTCCAGACGTTGACCGGCATGGTGATCGTCGATGCGTACCTGCCGGACCTCCGGGCGCATGCCGGGTGCCGTCGCAGGCGATGCCTCAGGTTTGGCCGCTAAGCGGTTGGCCGCTAAGGCATTCATGCGTTTGTGTATACTTCCGGAAGTTGCGAAACCGGCCCATGCCGAACGCCCACAGCCGCATTGTAGCGGCCAGACGTGGGACGGCAGTTCCGCCCACGCAGCCACCCGAATTCAATCGCGGCGCCGAATGGTTCGGCGCGCGGAGACTACGCAAGACACCCGAAACGAACCGAGGCCGGCAGGCCCGCGGTCCGGCGGACGGCGCTGACCCCAACGGAGCAGCCCCAATCTTCCGCCCCACCGTGCACCGCCCCCCTCCCATCATGCAGCTCTCTCCCATGCCAGCCACCCATCCATTCGCGCGCCGTGCCCTGCACCCCGCGCATCGGGTCCTGCATGGTCGAAGCCCGATGCGTATTCGCCGGTCACGCCCTGTGCGCTGATCGGACTGTCACTGCGTTGATCCGCTGGCCACGCGCACCACGCCGGATGCGCGAGTGAAAGGTATCGGATGAAACGCATGCTGTTCAATGCGACGCACTCGGAAGAGTTGCGCGTCGCCATCGTCGACGGCCAAAAACTGATCGACATCGACATCGAATCTGCGGGGCGCGAATCCCGCAAGAGCAATATCTACAAGGGCGTGGTCACCCGGGTGGAGCCCAGCCTGGAGGCCTGCTTCGTCAACTATGGCGAAGAACGCCACGGCTTCCTGCCCTTCAAGGAAATCTCCAAGGCCTACTTCAAGCCCGGCACGGAAGCGTCCAAGGCGCGTATCCAGGATGCCATCGCCGAGGGCCAGGAACTCATCGTCCAGGTCGACAAGGAAGAGCGCGGCAACAAGGGCGCAGCGCTCACCACGTACATTTCTCTCGCCGGCCGCTACCTGGTGCTCATGCCGAACAACCCCCGCGGGGGCGGCGTGTCGCGTCGGGTCGAGGGCGAAGAGCGGCAGGAACTGCGCGAAACCATGGACCGGCTCGAGGTGCCCTCGGGCATGAGCCTGATTGCCCGGACCGCGGGCATCGGCCGTGCGGCTGAAGAACTCCAGTGGGACCTGAACTACCTGCTGCAGTTATGGCGCGCCATTGAGGGCGCAGCCGGGTCATCGAACGGCGCCTTCCTGATCTATCAGGAATCGAGCCTGGTGATCCGTGCCATTCGCGATTACTTCACACCCGACATCGGGGAAATCCTGTTTGACACAGACGATGTCTGCGAGCAGGCGCAGCAGTTCATGAGTCACGTGATGCCGGACATGGTGTCGCGGGTCAAGCGCTACCGGGATCACACCCCGCTGTTCACGCGCTTCCAGATCGAGCATCAAATCGAGACCGCTTACTCACGGGTGGTCCCTTTGCCATCGGGCGGCGCAATCGTGATCGACCACACCGAGGCGCTGGTCGCCGTCGACGTGAACTCGGCACGCGCCACGCGCGGTTCCGACATCGAAGAAACCGCTTTCCGCACCAACCTTGAAGCGGCCGATGAAGTGGCCCGCCAGATGCGACTGCGCGATCTGGGCGGTCTGATCGTCATCGACTTCATCGACATGGAGAGCACGAAGAACCAGCGTGAAGTCGAGCAGCGCGCCAAAGACGCCCTGCACTACGACCGTGCGCGGGTCCAGGCGGGCAAGATCTCGCGCTTTGGCCTGATGGAGCTGTCGCGTCAGCGCCTGCGCCCGGCGCTCAACGAAGGCACGCACATCACCTGCCCGCGTTGTAATGGCACGGGCGTCATCCGTGATGTCGAATCCTCGGCACTGCACATGCTGCGGGTCATCCAGGAAGAGGCCATCAAGGAGAACACTGCGGCGGTCCACGCGCAGGTGCCGGTCGAAGTGGCCACCTATCTGCTCAACGAAAAGCGTGCCGAAATCGCCAAGCTCGAGGCGCGTGTGAAAGTCGAGATCGTGCTGATCCCCAATAAGCACATCGAAACCCCGCATTACAAACTGGAGCGCCTGCGCCACGACGACGAGCGACTGTCCACCTACCGCGCGAGCTACAGCATTGCCGATGGTCCGGACGAGTCGGGCGAATACCTTGAGCGCAAGTTCGAAGCCGGCAAACCTCGCCAGGAGGCCATGGTCAAGGGCATCACGCCTGATCAGCCAGCCCCCGTGGCGCCTCCCAAGGCGGCCGAAGTGGCCCCTGTGCCCGCACCGGCGTTGCCGGCGCCGGTTGCCGCAGCGCCTGCCCCGGCTGAAGGTGGCCTGCTCGGCATGATCCTGGGTCTGTTCCGTCGCAAGCCTGTCGATGCGCCGGCAGCCGTGGCCGCGCAATCGGTCGCATCGACGGCGGCCAGCGCGTCCACCGCCATCGCGGTCACGTCATCGACCGGCGAGCGAGCATCTGAGGGCAACGGCCGTGGCCGCGGCGAGCGCAGCGACCGAGGCGGGCGTGGCGGTCGTCATCGCGAAGGCCGTGAGGGACGTGAGGGACGTGAGGGACGCGAAGGACGCGTCGAGCCCAAAGAGACCTTAGCCCGTGAGCCGCGTGAAGCACGCGAAGCACGCGAACCCCGTGAAGCCAAGGAGTCGCGCGACGGGCGTGAACCGCGGCGCGGCCGAGGCGACCGACGGCAAGGCGATCGCGCTTCGCGCGAGGGTTCAGAGCGCCCTGCCGAGCACAATGAGGTGTCGGGCCTGCAGCTTGCCGCCCCGTCGGTGGACGCCAACGCACTGCCGCTAACCGATGCGACCGGTGGGGAGGAGCCGCGTCGACGCCGTGAGCCGCGACGCGGGTCGCAGGGCCGCGCGGGTGGTGCTGCGCAAGCAGAGATGGAATTCCCGGCGGGCGAGTCCGCTGCGGCGGCGGAACCGACCATGCGCGCTGAACCGGGTGCCGCGGGGCCGTTGTCCGAGGACGGTGTCGATGCGGGCGAAGGCGGCGAAGCCAGGCGTCGGGGACGTCGGCGTCGTGGCGGTCGGGGTCGGGATCGGGTGGAGGGTCAAGAGGAACGCACGGACCTGGAGTCGACCGGTGCATCCGAGGCTGCATCGACCAGCGCATCCGAGACTGCCCAGGTCGCGCCTTCCAGCGAGCCTGTGCCGATGCCCGCTGTGACCCAGGCGCTGTCGAGCGAGCCTTCTGCGCCCGTTATTGCACCCGTCACCGCACCTGTGGTGCCGCCCGTTGTGACGAATGCAGCGAGCCCAGCGCCGATTGCGGCTCCTGTGGCCGCGGCAGCGCCGCCACGGGAAGCCCCTTCCGCGCCGAGAGCCGACGCGGGCGGCCTGCCCCTGCAACGTGTGATCCCCGCCTCCATCGCCGCGCAACCGGCGCCAGAGGTCGTGGTGACCCCGATTGCGACATCGCCCGCCGCCGAACCGGTGATCGCGTCCCCTGCTGCACAGCCGACGGTTGCACCAGCAATCGTCGCCCAGGAGGCCTCGGCACCTGAGGCTGCTGCGATCCGGGTCGATGCACCTGAGGCTCGCGCCGCGCTGCCGGTCGCCCCGGCTCCAGCACCCGTCGTATCGGCCCCGTCACCGGTCCCTGTAACGGCCCCTGTAGCGCCCCCCGTTCCCGCAGCCGCCGACAGCGGTGCGCTGCAGGCCGTTGTCGAACAGGCCGGCCTGCAGTGGGTACAGACCACCTCGGCACCCGCCCAGGAGCCAGAACCCGTGGCTCCGGTGGTGCGCACGCCGCGGGTACGCAAGGCACGTCCGGTCGTGGCCAGCGAACCGCTGGTACAAATCGAGACTGAAGGCGATCGGCCGGCGGGCTGATTCCCAGCAGGCTGAAGGCGTGCGCGGAAGCTCCGCACATGGATGACGCGCACGCCGCCGCGCAACCGCAAGACCTGCCGTCGGTCGACCGGCTGCTCCGGCAGCCGCTGGCGCAGTCGTTGATTGCCGAGCACGGGCACACGCTCGTCGCCAGCCAGGCGCGCAACCTGCTGGATGCACTCAGAGCTCAGGTGCTGGCCGGTGCACTGCGCCGCACCGCTCTGTCTGACCCCGCCCTCGATGCTGCATTAGCCGAACGTGTCCATATGGGCATGGCTTCACGCATGGTGCGGGTCCTCAATCTGACCGGCACGGTCATTCACACGAATTTCGGCCGCGCTTTGCTCGCCGATGAGGCGCTCGCCCAGGTCATGGCGATGATGGCGGCACCAAATAACCTGGAATACGACCTCACCCGCGGACAGCGTGGCGATCGGGATGATCTGGTCGAGGCGCTGCTGTGCACCCTGACCGGTGCACAGGCCGCCACGGTGGTGAACAACAACGCCGCCGCCGTCCTGCTCACAATTGCCGCCTTGGCGCGCGGCGCTGAGGTCATCGTCTCGCGAGGCGAACTGGTCGAAATCGGCGGGGCGTTTCGCATGCCCGACGTCATGGCCAGCGCAGGCGCCACCCTCGTGGAGGTAGGCACCACCAACCGCACCCATCTGCATGATTACGAAGCGGCGATCACCCCGCGCACTGCGCTGATCATGAAAGTGCACACCAGCAACTATGTGGTGCAGGGTTTCACCAGCAGCGTCGATGAGGCTGAGCTTGCCACCCTGGCCCGTGCGCGCGGCATCCCCCTGGCCAGTGACCTGGGCTCAGGGTCCCTGATCGATCTGAGCCGGTTCGGATTGCCGCGCGAACCGATGGTTCAGGACAAGGTCAGCGCCGGCTGCGATGTCGTCACCTTCAGCGGGGACAAGCTGCTGGGCGGGCCGCAGGCGGGCTTGATCGTGGGCAGCCGTGACGTGATCGAACGGATCCGGCGCTTCCCGATGAAGCGCGCGCTGCGCATGAGCAAGCTGCCCATGGCCGCACTCGAGGCCACGCTGCGCTTGTACCTGCGCCCCGAGCGGCTGGCCCGCGACCTGCCCACCTTGCGCCTGCTGACCCGCTCACCGTCCGCCATTCATGCCATGGCGCTGCAGGTGGAACCATCACTGGCGCGCGCGCTGGCGCCACGCTACACGTCTGAGGTCATCGCCCTGCACGGGCAGATCGGTTCGGGGTCCCTGCCAATCGACCTGCTGCCCTCGGCCGGGATTGCGATTGCTTCTACCCGCGCCAAGGGCGTTGGCCGTGCGCTGGATCAGCTCTCGATCGCACTGCGTGCATTGCCGGTGCCGGTGATCGGGCGCATCGCCGATGACCGGTTGATCCTCGATCTGCGCTGCCTGGAAGATCCGATGCTCTTTCTGTCGCAATTGCCGGCACTGCAGGCGCAACTGCAGGACAGCTGAGCAGTACGCCAAACCTTCCCTGCTCCTTCGCCTCAGGCGCTGCAATCAAGCGCCAGACCAGCGCCCATTGAAACGCCTCAGAGCGCCCTCTGCACAGCTCTCACAGCGCGACTGAGGTATCGTCGCAAGAAAGAGCACTACGCACCGCACGGAAGGGAAACGATCCTGGTGGGTCGGCCGGGCTTCAAACCCGGTGGGTGGCGCCATGCGTCGCCGGGTGGGTTCGACTCCCATTCCCTTCCGCCCACTCGTCATCGGCGGCGGCCAGCGCATGCGCTGCTAGACTCGACCCAACCCCGCGCATCATGTCCGAACGCTTCATCATCCCCATCGCCGACCAGCGCTATGCCGCCTCGGTTCCCCTGGTGCCACGCGAGTCCGCTGCGCCCACCGGCCTGCTGTCGGACGTCCGTGGCAGGCGGCTGCATGACCTGCGCATTTCGGTCACCGACCGCTGCAATTTCCGTTGCAGCTACTGCATGCCCAAGTCAGTGTTCGACAAGCACTATGCGTTCCTGCCACAGTCCTCACTGCTCAGCTTCGAAGAGATCGCGCGTCTGGTGCAGGTGTTCGTCGCGCATGGCGTGGAAAAGGTTCGCCTGACCGGCGGCGAACCCCTGCTGCGCAAGGACATCGAGCGGCTGATCGCCATGCTCGCCTCGATCCGCACACCCAGCGGTGCGGCTCTCGATCTCACCCTCACCACCAACGGATCGCTGTTGACCCGCAAGGCGGCTGCGCTGCGTACTGCAGGGCTGCGCCGCATCACCGTGAGTCTCGACGCCCTGGACGATGCCACCTTTCGCGCCATGAACGATGTCGACTTCCCGGTCGCCGATGTGTTGGCTGGCATTGGCGCCGCACAAGCCGCAGGCTTTGACGGCATCAAGGTCAACATGGTGGTCAAGCGTGGCGTCAACGATGACCAGATCGTGCCCATGGCCCGCTACTTCCGAGCACGCGGTCAGATCGTTCGCTTCATCGAATTCATGGATGTCGGTTCCTCCAACGGTTGGCGTCTGGACGAAGTGGTGCCCAGCCGTGACGTCATCGCAGCCATTCATGCTGCGCATCCGGTGGAACCAATCGACCCCAACTACCCCGGCGAAGTCGCCGAGCGCTGGCGCTACCTCGACGGCAGCGGTGAGGTCGGCGTCATTTCATCGGTCACCCAACCCTTTTGCTCCGACTGCTCGCGTGCCCGCCTGTCGACCGAAGGCCGGCTCTACACCTGCCTCTTTGCCGACTCCGGGCATGATCTGCGGGCACTGCTGCGCTCGCAGTGCACCGATGCGCAACTCGCTGCAGCTGTCGCCCAGATCTGGCAAGCGCGGCAAGACCACTATTCCGAAGTGCGTTCCAGTCAGTCCGAGGGCCTGCGCAAAATCGAGATGAGTTACATCGGCGGCTGATCCGGACCATGACCGCTTCCGTATACACGCTGAGCCTGACCGACCATGGTCGCGCGCCGACCGTGGCCCTGCAGGCACAGGACGAGACCGGACAGATGCGCGACACGCTGATCTGCGGCGAACATCCGCTCACGCTCTATCTGGACAAGCGCGAACTCGTCACCCTCATGACGCTGGGCACCCATCCCGAGGACCTCGCACTCGGTTGGCTGCGCAACCAGCGCATCGTCACAGACATCGACGCTCTCGCGGCGGTTCAGGTCGACTGGGATACTGAGTCGGTCGTCATCACGTCGCGCAACCTGGCCGAGCACGGGCACACCCTTTGGACGGGCCAGGAAGCCGAGGCGCTTGATGCGCGCCTGGGGCAGCGTACCGTCACCACCGGATGCGGCCAGGGCACAGTCTATGGTGATCTCATGTCCACGCTGGGCGATGTGCACTGGGGTGAACACATCGGCCTCACACGCGACACCGTCTACAGCGTGATCGACCAGGTGCGCGGACACGATACGCTCTACAAGCAAGCCGGCGCGGTCCATGCCTGCGCCCTCTTTTCTCAAGTGCGCACCGGACTGCCACAGCTGCTGCGCTTCGTGGAAGACGTGGGCCGCCACAACGCGGTCGATGCGATCGCAGGTTGGATGTGGCGCGAAGGTCTGCCCGGCAACGACCTGATCTTCTACACCACCGGACGCCTGACCTCCGAGATGGTGATCAAGTGCGCCCAGATGGGCATTCCTGTGCTGATGTCCCGCTCGGGCCTCACTGGCATGGGCCATGCGTTGGCCGAGCAAATGGGTCTGACCATGTTCGCCCGATGTCAGGGCCGTCATTTCCTTCTGTATACCGGCGCCCATCGGCTGCTGGAGACTCAGCCGGCTCAGGCATGACCACCCGCACTGGGCACACCCTGGCCATCCCCCGGGAACAGATCACAGGCGTCGTGCTGGCCGGCGGTCTGAGCCGTCGCATGGATACCCACGGTTCCGGCACCGACAAGGGGCTGCTGCTGTTGGGCGAGCAACCCATGGTGCGCCAGGTCATCGATCGCCTCGCACCGCAAGTCGGTCCATTGCTCCTCAACGCCAACCGCAACCTGCCTGCATGGCAGGCCTTCGGTTTGCCAGTCATCGCCGATCGCATCGAGGGCTTCGCCGGCCCACTGGCGGGCCTGCACGCCGCCATGTCATGCAGCAGCACCCCATGGATCGTCACCGTGCCCTGCGATTCGCCTTTCCTGCCCACCGACCTGGTGAAGCGGCTCGCGCATGCCGTGATCACCGCAGACGCGCAGGTGGCGATGGCCCGCACAGGCGATCAGACTCACCCGGTGTTTGCACTGGTGCGCGCCGATCTGCTGACAGACCTCGAAGCCTTTCTGGCCAGCGGTCGTCGGCGCATCGATACCTGGACCGGTCGGCTGCACACCATCGACGTGCCCTTTGCCGACGAAGTGGCCTTCGCGAACATCAATACGCCGCAAGAGCTTCAGCAGCACGCCACCCGCCGCTCCCCATGACTGCCTCCCCATCTCTGAACGATTTGCTGGCTGCCCTGCCCAATGGTCTGGCCAAGGCCCTGCCTGTGGCCACTGCGCGCGCCGTCATCGAGCAATGCATCTCGCCGATCGACGAGATCGAAGCGGTGGCTCTGCGCCAGGCCCTGGGGCGTGTCCTGGCCCGCGACGTCATCTCACCGATCGATGTGCCGCCGCACGACAACTCGGCAATGGACGGTTGGGCCGTACGCGCCTGCGACCTCCATGCCACCACTGAAACGCGACTGGTGCAGGCGGGCACTGCGCTCGCTGGGCAGGCCTACGCAGGCCCAGTGCAGGCTGGCCACACCGTGCGCATCATGACCGGCGCGGTCATGCCCGATGGCTGCGACACCGTGATCATCCAGGAAGTCGCGCGCCAGGACGGCACGTCCATCCTGATTCCGCCCGGTCAATCCGCTGGCCAGAATCGGCGCCTGCGCGGTGAAGACCTCGCTGCCGGCCTGCCGGCAGTGGTGGCAGGCCGATGCCTCGGCCCGGCCGACCTCGGGCTTCTGGCCTCGATTGGCGTGGGGCAAGTGCCCGTGCAACGGCGACTGCGCGTAGCATTTTTCTCCACCGGCAGCGAGTTGCGCTCGCTAGGCGAACCACTCGACCCGGGCTGTATCTACGACAGTAACCGATACACCCTGCATGGGCTGCTCAGCCGACTGGGCGTCGAACTGATCGACATGGGAGTGGTGCCAGACTCGCCCGAAGCCCTCGAGGCAGCCATCCGCACGGCGAGCGCACAGGCAGATGCCATCATCTCGTCAGGCGGCGTGTCCGTGGGCGAAGCCGATTACACACGGGACGTGATGAACCGACTGGGCGAAGTGGCCTTCTGGACCATCGCCATGCGCCCAGGTCGTCCGATGGCGTTCGGGCGCATTGGGCCCGCCTGGTATTTCGGCTTACCGGGCAATCCCGTGGCGGTCATGATCACGTTTCTTTTTTTCGTGCGTGACGCACTCATCCGGCTGTCAGGGGCCAGCCCCAGGCCGGTCTTGCCACTGCGCGTACGAAGCCTTGTGCCCTTGCGCAAACGTCCCGGGCGTACCGAGTATCAGCGCGCCACAGTCGAACCGGGCCCGGACGGCCTGCTGCAGGCCCGTGTCACCGGCAATCAGGGCTCAGGCGTGCTGCGCTCGATGAGTCAGGCCAATGCCCTGATCGTGCTGCGCCATGATCAGGGCGACGTCGCCGCCGGAGACTGGGTCGATGCGATCGGCTTCGAAGGGCTGATCTGACCCGACCAATCAGCGCTTAGCGGACAGCGAGCCCGGCAGGCCTGCGTAGTAAGCAGCGAGATTCTCGATATCGGCCTTCGACAACGCCTGCACCTGACCAGCCATGATCGCGTTCTTGCGAGCACCGCTCTTGTAGTCGGACAGCGCGCGCACCAGGAAATCGGAATATTGACCGGCAAGCTTGGGATACGACGGGTCGACCGGCGTATTGCCATCCTTGCCATGGCAGGCGGCGCAGACCGCATCGGCCTTGGCCTGCCCGGCCGCACGATCGGCAGCCGAAACAGCCGGCGACATGCTGAGCAACGCCAGCAACGCCGCTGAGGCTGAAAGCGCACGCGCAGTGCGGGTCATGGATTGGAGCAGAGTCAGCATCATGTGAGTGTGGGCTTGAGTTCGGTGCGGACGCATGACGCGCAATCGATCACTTGCTGCCGTACAGGGCAGCCAGATCGGCGATGTCCTGGTCGGTCAGGCTGCCTGCGATAGCGCGCATGGAGGGGTGGCTGCGCTCGCCCTTGCGATAGGCCTGCAGCGACAATTCGATGTACTTAGCCGACTGGCCCGTGATCATCGGTACCCGATAGACCGAAGGGAATGAAGCCTTGTAACCGGGGATCTCGTGGCATCCGATGCACATCGACGCCTTGCCGCGACCGGCCTCCGCATTGCCCTGAACGGCAGCGCCCTGTGCATGCACGGAAGACGCTGCGAGCGCTGCGGCCAGCACCATCGCCGATGCGATCGATCGTCCGAAAGCTGTATGGGTTCTCATAGTTATCGTGTGGGTGTGCGTCGAGGAAATGAAACGGACGCCAATGCTGCGCTGCGTCGGGGCGGATTCTACCCGAGGGGGCGCTTTTCCGTATACTCAGCCAGGCAGATGACGCCGTGCCCACCCGCTGTCGGGCCCATGCGTGCAGTCCGGATCCACTCCCCAACAGGCGAACCCATTCATGCGTTTCGAAGGCACCTCCTCCTACGTCGCGACCGACGACCTCAAGCTCGCGGTGAACGCGGCCATCACGCTTCAGCGCCCGCTGCTCATCAAGGGCGAGCCTGGCACGGGCAAAACGATGCTGGCCGAAGAAGTGGCCGCTGGCCTCGGCATGCCGCTGCTGCAGTGGCACATCAAGTCCACCACCAAGGCCCAGCAGGGCCTGTACGAATACGACGCGGTGTCGCGTCTGCGTGATTCCCAACTGGGTGAAGAGCGCGTCAAGGACATCACCAACTACATCGTCAAAGGCGTGCTGTGGCAGGCCTTTGAAGCCGACAAGCCAGTGGTCCTGCTGATCGACGAGATCGACAAGGCAGACATCGAGTTCCCGAACGACTTGCTGCGTGAAATCGACCGCATGGAGTTCTATTGCTACGAGACGCGCCAGCTGATCAAGGCTAAGCACCGCCCGGTGGTGATGATCACCTCCAACAATGAAAAGGAACTGCCGGACGCCTTCCTGCGCCGCTGCTTCTTTCACTACATCAAGTTTCCTGACAAAGAGACGATGCAGGCCATCGTCGACGTGCACCAGCCGAACATCAAAAAGGACATGCTCAAGGAAGCCATGGAAAGCTTCTTCCAGATCCGCGAGCTGCCGGGCATCAAGAAAAAGCCCTCCACGTCCGAGCTTTTGGACTGGCTCAAGCTGCTGATGGCCGAAGACATTCCGGCTGAAGCGCTGCAGTCGAAAGACGGCAAAGCGGCGATTCCGCCGCTGCATGGTGCCTTGCTCAAGAATGAGCAGGACGTCCATCTGTTTGAGCGCCTGATTTTCATGGCGCGCCACAACCGCTGACAGGCCGAGCCGGGCATGACGCATGCGCATCGCCCGGGCCTGATCTCAACCTGCAGTTTCTTCAGTCGCATCCATGCATTGGTACTACCTCGCGGCCGCCATCGTGTTCGAGGTCGGCGGCAGCACAGCCATGAAGTTGTCCCAGGGTCTGACCAGGCCCTGGCCGATTGTCGGCATGATTTTCTTCTATGGCGTAGCCTTCGCGTGCAACGCCATGGCGCTGAAGCGGCTGGATCTGTCCGTGACCTATGCGATCTGGTCTGGCATGGGCACTGCACTGGTGGCCATCGTCGGCATGACGTATTTCAAGGAACCGATGAGCGCGCTGCGCATCGGCAGCATCGTATTGATCATCTTTGGTGTGTGCGGCCTGGCGCTGTCCACCCGCTCCACCTGAAACCGAGCGGCCTCGCATGAGCCTTGACTCAGCCCGCACTGCTGGCACAGCCGCCCCGGCTGCGCCCTGGCCGCCCCAGGCGGTCACGCTGCAGGGCGAGTTCGTGCGACTCGAACCGCTGTCCAGCGCGCATGCGAGCGGCTTGCGAGACGCCATCGCGGATGGCGCATTGCATACGCTCTGGTACACCATCGTGCCGGCCCCGGAGTCGCTTGATGCGTGGATCACCACGTCGCTGAAGGCCCGCGAGGCGGGCGCCGCGCTGCCCTTCGTCGTGCGCCGGCTGCGCGATGAGCGCATCGTCGGCTCCACCCGTTTCATGAATATCGAGCCTGCCCAGCGCCGACTTGAAATCGGCACCACATTTTATAGCGCCTCGGTGCAGCGCAGTGCGCTCAACACCGAATGCAAGCGCCTGTTGCTCGCGCATGCCTTCGAGGCCCTCCACTGCCTGGCCGTGGAATTTCGCACGCACTGGTTCAATCATCGCTCGCGCGAGGCCATTGCACGCTTGGGTGCCAAGCAAGATGGCGTGCTGCGCAATCACCAGCGGTTGCCGGATGGCAGCCTGCGCGATACCGTCGTGTTTTCCATCATCGACAGCGAGTGGCCGGCCGTTAGGCGCCACCTGCAGGTCCGGCAGGCGCGCTTGCCGGCTCCCTGAGCCGGCCACCCTGACCGCATCACCGCCATTCATTTTCTGGAGCCACCATGCTGATCGAGTTCTTTCTTCACCTGCGCCAGGCCAAGCTGCCCGTGTCGATCAAGGAATATCTGACCCTCCTTGAAGCCATGCGCAAGAACGTGATCAATCAGTCCCTGGACGATTTCTACTTCCTGTCGCGCGCCACGCTGGTCAAGGACGAGCGCAACTTCGACAAGTTCGACAAGGCATTCGGGGTCTATTTCAAGGGCGTGTCCGAGCTGCCGGGTATCGATCTCGATGTCCCGATGGATTGGCTCAAGCGCCAGATGCAGCGCGAATTCACGGCCGAGGAAAAGGCGCAGATCGAAGCCATGGGCGGGCTCGACAAGTTGCTCGAGCGTCTGAAGCAGTTGCTCGAAGAACAGAAAGAACGCCACGAAGGCGGCAATAAATGGATCGGTACCAACGGCACCTCGCCCTTTGGCAACGGTGGCTTCAATCCTGAAGGCATCCGCGTGGGCGGCCCGCCCTCGGGCAACCGCACCGCGGTCAAGGTCTGGGAGCAGCGGGCCTACAAGGACTATGACGATCAGGTCGAGATCGGCACCCGCAACATCAAGGTGGCACTACGCCGGCTGCGCAAGTTCGCCCGTCAGGGTGCCGAAGACGAACTGGACCTGGACGACACCATCGCCAGCACGGCGCGTAATGCCGGCTATCTGGACATCAAGATGGTCCCCGAGCGGCACAACACCATCAAGGTGCTGATGTTGCTGGATGTGGGCGGCACGATGGACGACCACATCAAGCGCACCGAAGAGCTGTTCTCAGCCGCCAAGACCGAGTTCAAGCATCTGGAGTTCTACTACTTCCACAACTGTGTCTATGACTTCGTGTGGAAGAACAACAAGCGGCGCCATTCCGAGCGCATGGCCACCTGGGACCTGCTGCGCAAGTACAACGCCGACTACCGCCTGATCTTCGTGGGCGATGCCACCATGAGCCCCTATGAGATCCTGCAGCCGGGCGGCTCGGTGGAGTACAACAACGAAGAAGCCGGCGCCATCTGGCTGCAGCGCCTGGCCGAGCGGTTCCCCAAATTCGCCTGGCTCAACCCCGAGCCCGAAGGCGTCTGGGAGTATCGCCAGTCCATTTCGGTGATTCGTCAGGTGCTGGCCAACCGCATGTACCCGGTCACGCTCGGCGGCCTGGAGAAGGCCATGCGCGAGCTGTCGAAGTAGGCCCGATCAGAACGCGAACGCCACGCCCAGGCTGGGGCCGTTGAAGCGATACTTCATCGCCCCCACCAGATCGTCCTTGCTGACGTCCAGGTCGTAACGCACAAAGCGATAGCCCAGCGATGCCGACCAGTTCGGCGTGAAATGCCAGCTGAGTGCGGCTTCGGCATTCAGCAAGCCGCCCTGGTACGCCCCATAGGTCAGGGAAAAGAAGTCGACCCGCCCGGTCAAACGTAACTCAGGCGTCAGGCTCATCGCACCGAACAGTCCCAGGGTCGGCAAGGGTACGAGCAGATCCTCGCGCTGCGCAGCAAACGGACTGCTGATCCCGCTCACACTGCCTTGCCCTGAGACCAGCGCCACGAAGCGTGTGACGTGCACCCCCAACGATCCACCCAGCTCCGCGGTCGGTGTGCGAATGGCCGACCAGCCCACGCTGGCGCGATAGACGTCTGTATTGAATGAGCCGCTCAGCGTCGCCGAGACTGGGTAGACTGTGTCGTCCCAGGTAATGTCGCGATCGATTGTGCGAGTGCCGCTGCGCTTGAGACTCAGGTATTCCACCTCCAGCCGAAAGCTTTGGCTGAAGCGCCAACCGAACAGCGCCGAAGGCAAGGTTTGTTTGTCAGGCAGACCCAGGTCGCTTTCCAGATCGACTGGCGTGCCACGGCCTGACAGGCTGCCATCAATGCGCACATTGGAATCGATCGTGGGCCGGAAGGCCGACACAAGCAGCCACGCGTCACGTTCGAAATGCTGAGCGTAGGCCTGGCTCGTACCCGCCACCAGCAGAACCAGCGTGGCGGCGCGGGTGGCGGCAACCACCGGTCGCGGTGATTGGGTCGGTACGGCAGATGAATGCGAGAGCGGTGTGGACATAGAGGGACTCCTCAGGAGGACCACCACTCGGATCGCAGCGGTCAAACCATCACTGTATCTTGCCCTCGAACAGCCAAGGCGCCAAGCCAGTCGATTCGCGCATCAGACAAACCATAACGCTTCGAGAGCACCGCCGCGCGGTTCATCAGCATGCGTCCGGTCACCGATAACGGCGGGCCATTGAACGCCAGGACCACACGATTGCCTGCGGGCACGGGCGCCATGGCCAGCACGCGGCCATCAAACGCCTGATGGATGCGGTCCAGGCTCTTCGAAAAGCCATGCGAGGCCCCGAACAGATTCACCACCAGCATACCGGGGGCCGCCAGCGCACGGCGGCAGTCGCGGTAAAACGCGAGCGAATCAAGCACCGGCCCGCGCGCCTGCGCATCATACAAATCCGCCTGAATCACACCAAAGCGGCCCAGTGATGCGGGCTCACGCACCACGTGCGCGGCGTCGGTGTGCAAAACCTGCAAACGGGCATCCTCGCGCGGCAGCGCAAACCACAGCCGCGCCACGTCAATCACCTGCCTGTCACGCTCCACGACCGTGATCTGCGAATGCGACAAGCGCCGATGGCAAAACCGCGTGAGCGCGCCCGCCCCCAGGCCCAATTGCAGGATCTCGTCCGGGGGCGACATGAAGAGCAACCAGGCCATCATGCGCCGCACGTAATCGAGCTCGATGTCGGAGGGCCGCGACAAGCGCATCGCGCCCTGGATCCAGGGCGTGCCGAAATGCAGATACCGGACTCCGTCTTCTTCAGACAGGGTCACATCGGAATGATCAGGAATCATCAGAAAACGCTCAATGTCGATCGGCTGGCCAGCGTCGCTGGAATGCTTCGAATACGCCTGTGCTTCAGGCTCGTCAGGATGGCGCCTGACCGTCCGAGGCCGCATCGAATTGCAAACGGGCAAGCCTGGCATACAGCCCGCCGCGCGCCAGCAACTCTGCATGACGTCCTTGCTCAACAATCTGCCCATCATCCATGGCCACGATCAGATCGGCACGCTGCACGGTGGACAAGCGATGCGCCACGACAATGGTTGTGCGTCCGCGCATCGCGGTTTCCAGCGCCTGCTGCACGAGCCGCTCGCTCTCGGTGTCGAGCGCACTCGTGGCTTCGTCCAGCAGCAGCAGTGGCGCGTCCTTGAGGATGGCTCGCGCAATGGCGATGCGCTGGCGTTGTCCGCCCGATAACCGTACGCCCCGCTCCCCCAGGAAGGTGCGATAGCCTTGGGGAAGCTCATTGAGAAAACCATGCGCCTGCGCGGCCTGCGCCGCTGCAATCACCTCAGGCTCACTGGCCTGCGGGCGCCCGTAACGAATGTTTTCGAGTGCATCGGCTGAAAAGATCACGGCATCCTGAGGGACGAGCGCAATGCGCGCACGCAGCGCATCCAGATCCCAACGCGACATCTCCACGCCGTCAATGCGCAGGCTGCCGCCCGAGATGTCGTAGAACCGCAGCAGCAATTGCAGCACCGTGCTCTTGCCTGCACCGCTGGGTCCCACCAGTGCCACAGTATGACCAGCAGGGATACTCAGCGTGAAGGCTTTCACCGCAGCGCGCTCGGGTCGCGAGGGATAGGCAAATTGCACCGCTTCGAATGCAATCGCCGCGCCCTGTGGTGCAGGAGCAGGGGTCGGCGCGGGTGAGTGCGGCGAGCGAATCACGGGCTGTGCGCGCATCAGTTCATCCAGCCGCTCGGAGGCGCCTGCAGCACGCAGCAAATCACCCCATACCTCGGCCAGCACTGCTGCGCTGGAAGCCACCATGCCGAAATAGATCAGCGTCTGACCCAGCTGGCCTGCAGTCATTTCGCCGCGCATCACCGCAGTGGTGCCACTGTAAAGACCAAAAATAGCCGAACCGAAAGCCGACGCGATGATGAACACCGTGAGCCATGCCCGCGCGCGGGTGCGCCGAATCGAGGTCTCGAAGGTTGCCGCGTTGGACTGAGCATAACGATCGGCCTCGCGTGACTGCTGGCCATAGCTCTGTACCACCGGAATGGCATTGAGCACTTCCGCAGCGATGGCACTGGAATCGGCCAGGCGGTCCTGACTGGCCCGCGACAACTTGCGCACCCGACGCCCGATCCAGATCGAAGGCAGCACGATAAACGCCAGTAAGGCGATGACCGTACCCGCGAGCTTGGGCACCGTGAACAGCAGCATGCCCAGACTGCCTGTAAACATGACCGCGCTGCGCAGCCCCATCGAAAAGCTGGACCCGACCACGGTCTGCACGAGCGTCGTGTCTGCAGACAGGCGCGACAACACTTCGCCTGTTTGCGTGGTCTCAAAGAACTGCGGGCTTTGCGAGAGCACCCGTGCATAGACCGCATTGCGCAGGTCCGCGATCACGCGCTCGCCCAACCAGGTCACCATGTAGTAGCGGGCCGCCGTGAATCCGGCCATCAGCAGCGCGGCGCCAAAGAGCAAGAGAAAACTGCGGCGTACTGCCTCATGACGGGCGAGTACATCGCCACCAAAGCCGGTATCGATCACGCCCCGCAGCAACACCGGCACGACCAGCGTGGCCGCAGCCGCAGCCAGCAGAAACACCATGGCTAACGCTGTGCGCCCGGCATATGGGCGCAGCCACGGCAGCAAGCGGCCCAGGCCAGAGAGTCGTTGACCCGATGAAGCAGGAGTTTGTGTGTGAGAGGAGGTCACGGTACGCGATCAATGCATCGCGCACAGGTTAACAGAGGGTGATCTTAGCGCTCGGCAGCGGGCGCTGTACGCAGCACTTCCTCGACCGTGGTCTGGCCGGCTGCCACTTTCAGCGCCCCCGAGACGCGCAAGGGCCGCATCCCTTCACGCATGGCCACTTCGCGCAACGGCCTCAGCTCAGGCGTGTCCGTGACGCAGTCGCGCACTGCCTCGGTCATTTCCAAAAGCTCATACAGACCTGCGCGCCCCGCATAGCCGGTGTTGCGACACGCGATGCATCCCGCGGCCTTCCACACGGTCTGCGGGCGCCGTGCGCGGTAGGGGCGCGTGAGCGCTTCCCATTGCGCATCAGGTGGAGCCTCCACAGGCGCCTTGCAATCGGCGCACAGGCTGCGCACCAGACGTTGCGCCAAAACGCCCACGAGCGTGGCCTTCAACAGAAACGCGGGCACGCCCAGATCGAGCAACCTGGTAATCGCACTTGGCGCATCGTTGGTGTGCAAGGTGGCCAACACCAAGTGGCCGGTCAGTGCCGCCTGCACCGCCATCTCGGCTGTGGCCAGGTCGCGGATTTCGCCCACCATGATGATGTCCGGGTCCTGACGCATCAGCGCACGAATGCCCTCAGCGAACCCTAAGTCGATGCCGGTCTGCACCTGCAGCTGATTGAAAGCCGGCTCGACCATTTCGATCGGGTCTTCCACCGTACAAATGTTGACCTCATCAGTCGCCAATTCTCTGAGCGTGGCATACAAGGTGGTGGTCTTTCCAGAGCCCGTCGGTCCTGTGACCAGCACAATGCCGTGCGGCTGAGCAGTCATGCGCGTCCAGCGTGTCAAGTCGTCGGGCGCGAAACCCAGGTCTGCGAAACTGCGCTGCAGCACTTCCGGATCGAAGATGCGCATCACCAGCTTTTCGCCAAAGGCCGTGGGCAGCGTGGACAGACGCAATTCCACTTCCCGACCATCAGACATACGGGTCTTCACGCGCCCGTCCTGGGGTCTGCGCTTTTCCACCACATCCATGCGGCCCAACAGCTTGATGCGACTGGTCATCGCGGCCATGACGGGGGCAGGCACCTGATAGACCGTATGCAACACGCCATCGATGCGAAACCGCACGATACCCATGTCGCGACGCGGCTCAAGATGAATGTCGCTGGCGCGCTGCTCGAAGGCGTACTGCCAGAGCCAGTCCACAATTGTGACGATATGTCGGTCATTCGCATCCAGGCTGCGACCGCCCTGCCCCAACTCCACCAGCTGCTCGAAGTTGCCGGCAGGCACTGCGCCCCCACGGCGCTGCGCATCGCGCACCGACTTGGCCAGACTGAAAAATTCAACGATGTAGCGCGCAATGTCCTGAGGGTTGGCGACGACCCGCCGCACCTCGCGACGCAGCAGCCCCGAGAGCTCATCGACCCAGTCGGTGACCATGGGTTCGGCCGTGGCCACCACCACTTCATGGTCGCGCACCGACACCGGCAAGATGCCATGACGGCTCGCGTACTGACTCGACATGACTTCGGCAATGCGCGCGAAGTCCACTTTCAACGGATCGATACGCAGATACGGCAGCCCGCTGCGCTGCGCAAGCCACTCTGTCAGGGCTTCCAGCGTCAACGCCTTGCCGGTGGAAGGAGCAATCAGGGCGCGCTGCGAGAGCGACACCAGTGGGTGCAATGCCCCCGCAGCAAGCGTCGCCTGTGCCGCAATCCGCTGGCCTTCATCGGATGCAATCAGCCCGTCTTCGATCAGAGCAGGCAGCAGGCCGGCGACCGACAAGCGGTGACCGACAGGCCAGCCAGGCAAGGCTCGAGGCGTGGGTGCAGGCTCCATCACCCAACAAGCCTAGCAGCGCCGATCAGGCGGGCGAATGCGCCACGGACAAACGGGCGGCAGACCCGATGGTCGGGTCTGCCTGCCTCACGCGGGCCGCACACTCACGCCGGTGGCACCCCTGCCGCCCTTCTTAACTGTGCGCCACCCCCAGCAACAGCGCATTCAAACGCTTGACAAACCCCGCGGGATCTTCCAATTGCCCACCCTCGGCCAGCACCGCCTGATCGAACAGCAGATGCGACCACCCATCGGAATCCGCAGCCCCTTGCGCCTCGGCCTTGATGCGCGCCACCAGCGGATGCGAGGGATTGATTTCCAGAATGGGCTTGCGCTCCGGCGCTTTCTGCCCGGCCTGCTTGAGCATGCGCTCCAGGGTGCCGCTCATCTCCCCTTCATCAGACACCAGGCATGACGGTGAATCGGTCAGGCGGTCGGTCACCCGCACATCCTTGACCTTGTCACCCAGGGCGGTCTTCATGCGCCCGACCAGATCGGCGAAGTCTTTTGCGACCTCTTCGACTTTGGCTTTTTCTTCAGCGTCCTGCAGGCTGCCTAAGTCCAGACCGCCACGCGCCACAGACACCAGTTGCTTACCTTCGAATTCGCTCAGGAACGACAGCATCCATTCGTCCACCCTATCCGAGAGAACCAGCACTTCCACTTCTTTGCGGCGAAACACTTCCAGGTGCGGGCTGCTGCGGGCGGCCGACTCGTTTTCGGCTGTCACGTAGTAAATCTTGTCCTGGCCTTCCTTCATCCGGCCCACATACTGCGCAAGCGACACGGTCTGCTCACCTGCCGGCGTCGAGGTGGACGCAAAGCGCAACAGCTTCGCCAGGCGCTCCTGATTGCCAAAGTCCTCGCCCAGACCTTCCTTCAACACCTGCCCGAATTCGCCCCAGAACTTGGCATAGTCTTCGGCTTTATTCTCGGCCAGGTCCTCAAGCATCGACAGCACGCGCTTGGTGCTGCCCTCGCGAATGGCGCGCACATCACGGCTTTCCTGCAGGATTTCGCGCGAGACATTGAGCGGCAGATCAGCTGAATCGACCACGCCCTTCACAAAGCGCAGATACACCGGCATCAGTTGCTCGGCGTCATCCATGATGAATACGCGACGCACATACAGCCGAATGCCGCGGCGATGCTGGCGGTCCCACAAGTCGAATGGCGCACGTGCGGGCACATAGAGCAGCTGGGTATATTCGCTGCGCCCCTCCACGCGGTTGTGCGTCCAGGAAAGGGGAGCATCTGCGTCATTGGTCAGATGCTTGTAGAACTCACGATATTGCTCGTCTTGAATCTCGGACTTGCTGCGCGTCCACAGTGCACTGGCCTGATTGACCGTTTCCCACTCCACTGCATCGCCTTCTTTCGTGGCCTCCTGCTTCATGCGGATCGGCAGCGAAATATGGTCTGAATATTTCCGAATGATCGCGCGCAAACGCCAACCGCTCAACAGATCGACCGGGTCTGAGGCATCGTCGTCTTCCGGCTTGGCACGCAGATGCAAGGTCACGCGTGTGCCGCGCTCAGCGCGCGTGATCGGCTCGATGCTGAACTCTCCGGTGCCTTCTGACTCCCAGCGAATGCCTTCCTCGGGCGTCAATCCGGCCCTGCGCGATTCCACTGTCACCCGGTCGGCCACAATGAATGATGAATAAAAGCCCACGCCGAACTGACCAATCAGATTGGCGTCGCGAGCCTGATCGCCAGTGAGGTTGGAGAAAAACTCCTTGGTGCCCGAGCGCGCAATGGTCCCAAGGTTATCAATGGCTTCCTGCCGTGACAGTCCAATGCCGTTGTCGATGATGGTGATCGTTCGAGCTGACGCATCATGCTCGATGCGAATCTGCAGATCAGTGTCGGCGCCATACCAGTCCGGATGGTCGATCGCCTCAAAACGCAGCTTGTCGCAGGCATCTGAAGCATTGGAGACCAGCTCGCGCAAAAAGATTTCGCGGTTGCTGTAGAGCGAATGGATCATCAGCTGCAAGAGCTGCGTCACTTCGGTCTGAAAGCCCAGGGTTTGCTTGGTGTCACTCATGTCTGAATCGCCACTCTCTTGGAAAAGTCAGGGTTTGAAGCCGTAAAATCTTCAGTCTTGGGGCTGGTCCTCGCACTTTTCAAGTCCCACAGCACCCGCGCTCATGTCTGCCGATTTTCTCTCGTTCCTGGTGTTCGCCGTAGTCGGTGCCTTCACGCCGGGCCCGAACAACACCATTGCGCTGGCGACGGGCGTGCATTTCGGCGCACGGCGGGTCGCGCCCCATGCACTGGGCACGATGCTGGGTTTCTCCAGTATGTTGGTACTGGCCAGCGTTGGCGCCCTTGCAGCCTTGCTCGCCATGCCGGGCCTTGAAGGGGCGCTGCGCGGGCTGGGCGTGGGCTATTTGCTTTGGCTGTCGTGGCGACTGGCCACCAGTCATGGGCCCGATGGCAAAGCACTGAGCCAACCACTGGCGGTCTGGGAATCCATCCTGATCCAGTTTGTGAGTCCCAAAGGGTGGATGCTCGCCATCTCGGTCGCGGGCACCTGGTTCACAACACTGGCCGGTCAGTACGCCGCCCTGGCCCTGCACATTGTGGTGTTTGCCCTGATTTGCGCAGCGAGCATCACGCTATGGGCCAACGTCGGCGGCGCACTGCAAGGCTGGCTGGCTCACCCAGCCCGGTTGCGCTTGTTTAACTGGACGATGGGCGCGGCGCTCGCGCTGAGTGCCCTGTCGATGCTGTAGCGCAGCCGAATCATCTGATCCGGCCATGCTCAACTTGTCGGTCTCCCCCGATCCTGTCGCAGTCATCGTCTTGTCATCAGCCTCCCATATCGTTTGTGATTTTTTGCCTCCCCGTTGGAGGCTGCGCGTAGAGCCCTTACGCGAATCTCGGATCGGACGAAGACATGGACATGATGATCGAGCAAATGGAAGACGGGGTCACACGCGTCACCCTGGTTGGCCAGATGGATCTTGCAGGCGCGCAACAGATTGACACCCGGTTCAGTGCTGTCTCGGGCGGCTCGTCCAAGGTTCTTGTCGATCTTTCGGAAGTTGGGTTTCTGGCTTCCATGGGGATTCGGACGATCGTGATGGGTGCCAAAACCATCTCATCTAAAGGCGGGAAAATGGTGCTGTTCAGGCCCAATGCTGATGTTGAGAAAGTGCTCCTGTCATCGGGAATCGATTCGCTCGTACCCATTGCACACGATCTCGACACTGCGCAAGCAACGCTGTTCAGCTGAGCTACCCTTCATCCGGCGGTCATGGCCAACATGTCTTCAACACTTTCCGTATCCGGGCATCTTGACGAACTCGAGACCGTCTCGCGTTGGCTTGATGCCACGACGAAGGCTTGGGACATTTCCGGGTCGGTGACCTTCAATCTGCAATTATGCTGCGAGGAGCTTGTCTCCAATGCGGTGCGTCATGGCCTTGGCACCAGCACCCCGGCATGCGACGCGCAAGACCATCTGCTGATTCGCCTGTCTGCCCTGAGCGAAATCTTGCAGCTCGACATTGAAGATCGCGGCCCGCCCTTCGATCCGACCAAAGCGGATGAGCCCGTGATGCCAGACAATCTGGAGAGCGCCAAGATCGGTGGTCTGGGCATTCACCTGGCCAGGCAGTTTTCTGACAGCATGTTGTACGAACGTATAGATGGAACCAATCGGGTCTCACTGACCTTCAAAGTCCCGCAATAGCATTCGCAACATCGCAAGGCTGCACCGCGCGTCTGCACACAGACTGACACTCCAGCAACAAAGACTGCCGGAAGTCGCTCAGGCCCGGCGTTCCCTCAGGCTGATAGCCGTTGCTGGTTGAAGTGCACCATGAGCGCAGTCACGTCATCGGACGGAGGCCTGTCCTCTCGAAAGGCATCAAGCGCGGCAAAGATTGCATCAAGCGTATGGCCGATCTCGGATCGAGGACAGCGGCCAAGCAGCGTATTCAGTCGGTCGTCACCAAACGCTTCGCCGGCTGAGTTGAAACACTCAGGGATGCCGTCGGTGATCAACAACAGGCTGTCTCCCGGGTCCAACTGAATCGATCGATCAATAAACTGGGCTCCAGACATCAGTCCGACCAAAGGAGACGAACGCTCCGAAGGCTGATGCAAGGAATCGTCTGACCGCATCACGTACGGGGCCAAGTGCCCCGCATTGCAGTACCGCACATGTCCTGATCGACCATCAATGATGGCGTAGACCATTGTCACGAATAGTGAAACCGGGTTGCGTTGCTCCAGCACGCGGTTTATCTGCTCGATACACGCGGCCGGTGACCGGTGTGCAGGGGCAATATCCTGCATGACCGTTCGAGCCTGAACCATGAACAGCGCCGCCGGGACACCTTTGCCACTCACATCGGCAACCACGACACCCAGATGATGCTCATCGAGCATGAACATGTCGTAGAAGTCACCGCCAATCATGCGGGCCGCTCGCATGACAGCGCCGCCACTCAAGGCAGGATGTCGCGGGAACTCGGACGGGAGGATGGACTGTTGTAACGACCGCGCCACTTCCAGTTCCGTCTCGATTTGCACTTGCTGCGCAAGCAACGCAGCATTGGAATCCGCTAGCTCCTGCGTACGCCGAATCACCTCTTTTTCCAGATGCTGCTCCGAAGCCAGCAGTCTGTCCCGAGTTTGCTCAAGATCAGACAGCGTCAAGCGCAACTCATCTGCCGTTCGTTCGACATCCGCCAGCAGATCTTCCTTCAGGGTCAGCGCGTCAATCAGCAGGCGGGACTGAGTTCGCATCAGCAGGTCGACTTCAAGCACCCCCGCGCCTTCCGGAGTCTCGACAACGACAGGCTCGTAGGCTTCATCGCCATGACGATGAAACGCCATGCGAACCGCTTCGGAAACCAGCGTGTCGGCAGAAATGATAGGGGGTGAGCGATCGATATATTCCACGAGCGCCTCGACAGGGCGCCGCATAAAGACTTCTCGCGCAAAAGGTCTGCTGAGTGCCTTGAAGAGATTCTTTCGGGAAATGACGCCGACAATCTCGTGGTTTCCGACGACGATACATCCGGGAAGATCCGGCTCCGTCAGAAAGCGCTGCTCGATCTCGTTGGCATGATCGGTCAGCTGAACGGTCTCGCGCCACAATTTCAACCCACCGGCTCGCTCAATCGGTTCGATCGAATCATCTGAAAAAGATGATGGTCGGCGGGAGCTCATGTCATGAACAGAGAAGAACCGAGGGCTCAGGATGACTCAACGGATCAGCAGTGTGCGGTGCCGAACACCACAGTATAGTTGCGTCAGACAAAAAACGCTTTGACCAATGTCTCACTGACCCCCTCAAATCCGACCGGCGACCATTTTGCGTCGCGACTCTTGTCGATCAGCAGCGCACGCACCCCTTCGGGGAAATCTGGATGCCGCTGGCATTGCTTAGCCACCACCAGATCTAGCGCCAGCACATCACTAATGCCCAGCGGGCGGCACCGACGCATGTACTCGTACGTCACGCTGGCCGCCGTGGGCGATCCAGCCGCCAGATTTTCATAGGGTTTTGCAAACCATGGCTGCACAGCCGCCGCGGCCTTCAGGCCCGCCAGCACGCCTTGGGCATCGGGGCGCATACAGACCGACCGGATCAGGTCATGGTAAGTCTGCAATCCGCTCTCGGGTAGGGTCACCGGGGCCTGCGCCGCAAAGCTTGTGCAAAACGCTCGCAACCTTGCACTTTGCGTCGCCACCGAACCGCTCCAATCCAGGCCAACCAGACCCTGCATGAACTCAGGCTGACGGGCCTGGGCCACGCAATGATCGGCCAGCCGCGCGTAGAGCGCATCCGCCTCGTTCACGATGGCACCAGTCATGGCCAGCAGCAACCCCGCTTCACCGGGCACACGGTTCAGGAACCATCCGCCGCCCACATCCGGAAACAGACCGATATGAATTTCGGGCATGGCCAGCTTCAGCCCTTCGGACACGATCCGCTCGCTGCCGGCCACCGACAGCCCCACACCACCGCCCATGTCCACGCCATGCGCCCAGGTGATGAAGGGCTTGGGGTATAGGTGAATGAGCAGATCGAGCTGGTACTCCACATCGAAAAACGCATCGCCATAAACGAAGCGCTGCGGGCCGCCTGCGCGCACCTGTCGGATCACTTCGGCCACATCGCCTCCCGCACAGAAGGCTCTGCCATTGCCCAGCAGCATCACGCAAGCGATCGACTCATCCGACGCCCACGCGCGAAACTGATCAAGCATGGCCTGGCACATGGCCAGATTCAGGGCATTGAGCTGACCCGGGCGATTGAGTCGCGCAACGCCGACAAACCGGCCATCGGCGCAGGCAAGCAGCTCGAAGACCATGTCTTCGGTGGGTGAAGGTACAGCGTGCATGACAACAGACGAATCGGTACTCATTGGCTGGCCATAGAAGTGGACGGAACAAAACGGCGGGTCTCGCCATGACGAAACAGCAATAGTCGGTCAGTGGGCAGGCCAGCCGCAGCCAGGGCCTGCGGCACCGCGCGCAGCGGCTCATCGAGCGACTCGTCGGCCAGCTCGAACGTGCCCCAATGCACACCGATCGCCTGGCGCGCCCTGACATCCTGCAGTACCTGCACCGCCTCGGTCGGGTCGATATGCTGCTCGCGCATGAACCAGCGCGGCGCATAGGCGCCCACCGGCAGCGCAGCCAGATCGAACCCCCCAAAACGCTGGGCGATTTGCTCAAACAGTGGCGCCGAATATCCGGTATCACCACTGTAGTAAAAAGAAAATCCGTCGCGGCGCACGACAAAGCCGCCCCACAGGGTCCGGTTGCGGTCCCACAGGCTGCGCGTACTCCAGTGCTGGGCAGGCGTCAGGTGAATACTGGCACCGCTCACTTCGATAGCGTCCCACCAGTCGAGCGCCTGCGTGCGCTGCGCGCCGACGTCCTTGAGCCAGCGGTCGATGCCCAGCGGCACGATGAACAGCGGCTGACCCGAGGGCTGACGCAGCAGTCCGCGCACAGTCGGCTCATCCAGGTGGTCGTAGTGATTGTGCGAGATGAGAACGACGTCGATGTGTGGCAGACCGCCTTGGGGCAGCACGGCCGGCACAGCGCGTCTGGGTCCAGTAAAGCTCACTGGCGAGGCACGCTCCGAAAGGATCGGGTCAATCAGGACATTCAACCCGTCGAACTGCAGCAATAACGTCGCGTGACCGATCCAGGTCAGACGCAACGCGCCCTTATCGGCCGGCGCGGACACAGCTCGCTCTTCTGCCTGCGTAGCCACCTTCAGGACGGCAGGGGCAGATTGATCAGACAGTCGCTGCAGCCAGTCGCTTGCGGGGGGACGGGGTACACCGGCCTGACGCCGCTCGATCTGCCAGCGCAGGAATTCGCTGAAGGGTTTGTCGACCACACTGTCGCCCAGATTGCGAAATCCGTCGGGACGGTGGTGCGCTTTTGCCGGGTTGTAGTCGGGGTTGTCTGGCGCGGCCGCCACCAGTGCCCCACCAACAAGCGCCAGCACCGTTGCCACGAGCAGTGCGACGCCTTTGTTGTGGGGCATCAGCCCATACACGCTCTTCAACCAGGCACGCTTCATGATCAGCCCTTAACGCGAACCGGGTGGCAGGGCTGCGGGGTGCGCAGTCAGCACGCAGTCCTTCCAGCGCGGCTCAATGAATAGACCTTTGCGACCGCGCAGACCACGGAATTCATTCAGCTCACGCACATTGAGCGAACGGCTCATGGGTTTGGCGGCACGGCCAGTGCCCGACAACACGACACCATGCTCGCCACACACCAGCACCTGCAAGAGTGCTTCGCCTTTGGCCAGTTCAATGAGCCGCGAACCACGCCCGCCACTGCGCAAGACCTTCACCTCATCCAGAGCGAAGGCGAGCAACTTGGGCTTGTCAGCCGTGCCCGCCAAACACACAACCGTACCCTGACCAGGATGGAACAAGGTCGGGCGGATCGGCGCATCGCCTGCATCGAGCGTGATGAACTGTCGACCCGCTTTGTTGCGCCCCAGCAGATCGGCCGCCTGTGCGATCAGACCCTGACCTTCTCGCGTGGCCATCAGCACACCGGTATCGTGTGCTGCAGCAAAGACATGTTCGATCCGAGCGCCAGGCTCCAGATCGACCAGCGTGGTGATCGGCACGCCATCGCCCCGTGCAGACGGCAGCGTCGAAACCGGCACACTGTGCACCCGTCCGCTCGAGCCGATCGCAAACAGCGTGTCGGTGGTCTTGACCTCAAACGCTCCGTAGAAGCTATCGCCCGCCTTGAATCCAAAGAGCGAGGCATCGTGGCCATGCCCCTGACGGGCACGCACCCAGCCTTTTTCGGACACGATCACCGTGACCGGCTCCTCAGCCACCTTCACCTCCGCCAGCGTGCGCTGCGCGGCCTCGATCAGGGTGCGGCGCGCATCGCCATACTGCTTCGCATCGGCTTCGATTTCCTTGATCAGCTGCCGACGCATGGCCGAATCGCTGCCCAACAGCGCGTCCAGTTGCCCGCGTTCCGTGCGCAGTGCGGTGAGCTCCTGCTCGATGCGAATGCCCTCAAGCCGCGCAAGCTGACGCAGCCTGATTTCCAGAATATCGTCGGCCTGACGTTCACTGAGCGCAAAGGCGGTGATCAGCGCGGGCTTAGGCTCATCCGAAGCACGAATGATCCGAATCACCTCATCGATATTGAGCAGGATCTTCTGGCGGCCCTCCAGGATATGGATCCGGTCATCGACCTTGCCCAATCGATGTTGCGTGCGGCGGGTGACGGTCGTGATCCGGAAATCGGCCCATTCCCGCAGGATCACCGGCAGCGACTTCTGCTGCGGACGCCCATCTCGCCCAATCATGACCAGGTTCACCGGCACGCTCGACTCCAGCCCCGAATGGGCCAGCAGCGCCACCAGCAGCTCTTGCGGCGCCAGACGCGATGAGCGCGGCTCGAACACCAGTCGCACCTGCGCTTCGCGCCCGGATTCGTCTCGCACGGTTTCAAGCACCGACAGGATCGTCTGCTTCAACTGCAGCTGCTCAGGCGAGAGCGATTTTTTCCCGAGCTTGACCTTGGGGTTGGTGAGCTCCTCGATTTGCTCCAGCACCTTCGCGGCCGAGACGCCGTGGGGCAACTCATTGATGACCAGTTGCCACTGCCCGCGCGCGAGCTCCTCGATCGTGTGGCGTGCACGCACCTTGATGGAACCACGCCCGGTGGCATAGATCTCTCGCAAATCGGCGGGGGACGAAATCACTTGTCCACCGCCCGGAAAATCCGGGCCGGGCATGACCGCCATCAGCTCGTCGATCTCCACTCTCGGATTGCGCACAGCCAATACCGCGGCCTGCGCGACTTCGCGCAAGTTGTGCGGAGGGATCTCGGTGGCCATGCCGACTGCAATGCCGGATGCACCGTTGAGCAGCACCATCGGCAAGCGCGCCGGCAGCAAGGCAGGCTCCTCGGTGGAGCCGTCATAGTTCGGCACGAAATCGACCGTTCCCTGATCGATTTCGTCGAGCAGCAGCCGGGCATAGGGCGTGAGCCGTGCCTCGGTATAGCGCATGGCGGCTGCACCATCGCCATCGCGTGACCCGAAATTGCCCTGTCCGTCCACTAGCGGATAACGCAAGGTGAACGACTGCGCCATGCGCACCAACGCATCGTAGGCAGCGGTGTCGCCATGCGGATGAAACTTGCCCAGCACATCACCCACCACACGGGCCGATTTCACAGGCTTAGCCGCCGGCCCCAACCCCATGGCATCCATCGCGTACAGAATGCGCCGCTGCACGGGCTTCTGACCGTCCGCCACATCCGGCAGGGCACGCCCCTTGACCACAGAAACCGCATAGTCCAGATACGCGCGCTCGGCATAGCGCGCGAGCGTCAGTTGGGTGCCGTCATCAATGGCCCCATCAGGGGCCGCAGGATCAGTGAGCATGGGATCAGAGTGGTGCGAACAAGACCGTGCCGTTCAGTACGGACTGGTAGGTGCCGCTCTTGAGCAGCACGGCATTGAAGGTGATCTGACTGGTAGCGGGCAGCACGCGTACCGTGTCGCCGCAGAGTTGCTGAATGACGCTCGGATTGGTGATGAGGCGCACACACTGCACCAGCGCTTCGGCGCTATCTAGCGACGCCCCCCAAGCGTGCGTGACCGATTGCACCTGACCGCTCTGGGCTTCGTACTCCACCAACAAGCGATGCAGCACCGTGGAGCCCGATACCTGCCCGCTGATCTGCACGATGACCGAGGTGCCCAAGGTGCCCAGCGTTGCGGTGCCAGTTTGCGTGACGACCGCTCCAAGACCGCTCGTTGGGATCGCACCGGTCACGGTGATCAGTCCGGTGCCCGTCAGGCCGCCAGTGTCGCCGGGGCCCGATTGACTGATCCCGGGCAAGGAGCCTTGCGCGCCTGCGCCATCGCCTCCGCATGCAGACAACGCGAACAGACCCGCGCACACGGTCGCCGTCCCTGCGGCGCGCGCAGCGCCCTGCGCGCGGTCGATCAAGCGCAGCATCGTCGAACTCAGGAACTCATACATCTGCTTCGACTTCATTGCCGTGCTCCTCCAGCCAGGCCTTGCGTGCCGCTGACTCGCCCTTGCCCATCAGCATCGTGAATTGCGCAGCCGTCCCCGCTGCGTCAATCGCACCCAAGGCCACCTGCAACAGGCGCCGCGTTTCGGGGTTGAGCGTGGTGTCCCACAACTGCTCGGCCGTCATTTCGCCCAAGCCCTTGAACCGCGACAGCGTCCATGAGCCTTCCTTCAAGCCATCCTTGCGCAACTTGTCTTCGGCATGACGCAATTCCCCTTCATCCAGACAATAGAGCTTGCGCAAGGGTCGCTTGCCCTGTGCGGGCACATCGACCCGAAACAGCGGCGGCCTAGCCACATACACATGGCCTGCGTTGATGAGCTTGGGGAAATGCTTCAAAAACAGGGTAAGCAGCAGGACCTGAATGTGTGCTCCGTCAATGTCGGCATCCGACAGGATGCAGATCTTTCCGTAGCGCAGGCCGGACAGATCGGGCTGCTCATCGGGGCCATGCGGATCCACCCCCACCGCCACCGCAATGTCATGGATCTCGTTGTTGGCAAACAGGCGGTCGCGGTCTGTTTCCCAGGTGTTGAGCACCTTGCCACGCAGAGGAAGGATGGCCTGAAACCCCTTGTCGCGGCCCATCTTGGCTGATCCGCCAGCCGAGTCGCCTTCCACCAGAAACACCTCGTTGCGCTGCAGATCGGTGCTCTCGCAATCGGTGAGCTTGCCGGGCAGCACGGCCACCCCTGAGCTCTTGCGCTTCTCCACTTTCTGAGCGCTGCGCTGACGTGCCTGAGCCTGGCGGATCACCAGTTCGGCAATGCGTTTGCCCCAATCGACATGCTGATTGAGCCAGAGCTCGAACTGCCCTTTGGCAAAGCCAGCCACCAGCCGGAGCGCATCGCGCGAATTCAGCCGCTCCTTGATTTGCCCCTGAAATTGCGGGTCGAGCACCTTGGCGGAAAGCACGAAGCTTGCGCGTGCAAAGACATCTTCCGGCATCAGCTTCACGCCCTTGGGCAGCAGCGCATGCATTTCGACGAAGGCCTTGACCGCACCAAACAGCCCCTCTCTGAGCCCCGACTCATGCGTGCCACCGGCAGACGTCGGGATGAGGTTGACATAGGACTCTCGCACCAGCGGGCCGGCTTCGCTCCATGCCACCACCCATTGCGCCCCCTCGCCTTCGGCAAAAGTGTCGTGGCCGGCTGCGCTGTATTGCTCGCCCTCGAACAGCGGCACGACCGGCTGATGCTCGGGCTCACCGCCCGCAGCAGCCAGCGACTCAGTGAGATAGCCCCGCAGCCCATCTTCATACTTCCAAACACGCGGTGTGCCGCCCTGCTCACGCTTGAGCGTGACTTCCACACCCGGAAGCAACACGGCCTTGGAGCGCAGCAGGCGCTCGAGCTCAGCTTGAGGCAAGGCCTGCGAGTCGAAGTACTTGGGATCAGGCCAGACTTCCACGCGCGTGCCGCTGCGACGCTCGCCCTTTTCGGCTGGGCGAGACTGCAAGGGCTCAAAGACCTCACCGCCCGCAAAGGTGAGCGTGTGCACGCCGTTGCCACGGTCGTCGGCCCGCCAGACCGTCACGCGCAACCGGGTGGACAGCGCATTGGTCACCGAGACACCTACGCCGTGCAGACCCCCCGAAAAGCTGTAGGCACCACCTTCCAGCTTGTCGAACTTGCCCCCGGAATGCAGCCGTGTGAACACGATTTCAACCGTGGAGACGCCCTCCTCCGGATGCAGCCCCACAGGAATGCCGCGGCCATCATCTTCGACCGCCATGCCGCCATCAGCGAGCATCGTGACCAGAATGCGCGAGGCATGTCCGGCTAGCGCTTCATCGGCCGCGTTGTCGATCACCTCCTGCACGATGTGCAAGGGGCTGTCGGTGCGGGTGTACATCCCCGGGCGCTGTCTGACAGGCTCCAGGCCCTTCAGCACGCGGATGGACGCTTCTGTGTACTCTTTTGCTCGTGTCACCATCCCGCGATTATCGCGTGAATCGGGCAGCAGCCATGCCTTACACGGCGACTTGCGAGCCCAATTCAATCACCCGGTTGGGTGGCAGGCCGAAATAGTTCGCCACGCTGGGGCTGTTCTGCATCATCCAACCGAACAGGGAGCGACGCCATCCGAACACCCCTCGGCGCGAGACTGACACGATCACCGGTTTACTGGTGAAAAACGAGGTTTGCGCCGGATCAATATCCAGACCTTTACGACGCGCCAGCTTCAGGATGCGCGTGATGTCCGGGTCTTCGCGATAGCCAAAATGCGCGGTGAGCCTAAAGACACCGCGAGGGCGCTTTTGCAACTCAATGCGCTCGTCATCCAGCACTCTGGGCACATCATCGAACTGCACCGTCAGAAAGACGGTCTGCTCGTGCACCACCTTGTTGTGCTTGAGGTTGTGCAGGAAGCTGCTGGGGTAACCCACTGAAGACGAGCTGAAAAAGACGGCCGACCCTGGCACCCGGGCCACATCAGACAAATCAAGATCGACATCATCTGCCGGATTCCAGGTCCTGGAGTCCTTGCGGGCCCGCATGATCTCGGTGCCGCGTCGCCAGGTGGTCAACAGCGTAAACATGAAAGTGGCCACCATCAGCGGGAACCAGCCCCCCTCAAACACCTTGCTGATGTTCGCGGCAAAGAAGCACACCTCAAGAAACAGAAAGAGCGCCAGCAGCGGAAGAATGAGCCGCAACCTCGAGGATGCACCAAAGAGCACCGCAAAAAACAGCAGCACGCTGCTAATCACCAGGTCACCCGACACCGCCACACCGTAGGCTGCTGCCAGGTTGCTGGAACTGCGAAAGCTCATCACCAAAACGAGCACGGCCACCAACAGCATCCAGTT